>NZ_JAVHZE010000027.1:0-38840 GCF_040981185.1 Kocuria sabuli | reverse complement strand
CTGGACCCGGCGCTGCCCGCGGCCGCGACCCTGCCGGCCGCCTGCGGCACCCTGACCGCCGCCCAGATGGGCGCCATGCCCGAGGGCGGCGCCGACACCGGCGTGACCCAGGAGACCGGCTCCACCACCCAGGCCGCTGCCCTCGGCGGCGGGATCCTGGCGGCCGTCGCCGGCGGCGCCTGGGCCCTGCGCCGGCGTGCTGCCCGGATCTGATCCCACGGGACGGTTCCTGTCATGACGGGATCGACCACCGGTCGCCGCGCAGGCCTGCTGACCTGCGCGGCGACCGCCGTCCTGCTCGCCACCGGCTGCGCCGCCGGATCCGGCGACGGCGCGCCGGCGGCGTCCGGCAGCACGCCTCCGGCGGCCTCGAGCACGGCGCCGGCGACACCCTCGCCCTCCGCCTCGCCCACAGCCTCACCGTCGCCCACGGCCGCGGCATCCTCCCCGACCGCCTCTCCGGAGAGCCGCCCCGCGGTCCTCGACGCGTCGGACCCGGTCTCCCTGACCGTCCCGGCGATCGGGATCCGGTCCGAGCTGCTGCACCTGGGTCTGCGGGAGGACGGGTCCCTGGAGGTCCCGCCCGAAGGACCCGGATCACCGGCGAGCTGGTACACCGCCTCCCCCACGCCGGGCGAGCGCGGTCCGGCCGTGCTGCTGGGCCACGTGAACGCCACGGGCGGCGGCCCGGGGGTCTTCGCCGACCTGCGGCAGCTCACCCCCGGGGACACGGTCGAGATCGCCCGGGAGGACGGGAGCACGGCCGTCTTCGCCGTCGACCGCGCGGAGCAGTACGGCAAGGACGACTTCCCCACCCTGGAGGTCTACGGCAACACGGAGGGCGCCGAGCTGCGGCTGATCACCTGCGACGGCTACGACCCGGCCACCGGCGAGTTCGACGACAACTACGTCGTCTACGCGTCCCTGGTCACCTGAGACGTCCTGCCCGGAGCCGGGCGGAGGGAAGCACCGGCTGTACGAGCACCTCGGTGGCCCAGCACTGCCGGGCCGTCGCCCCGGCAGCGCCCGCGAACGCAGCCCTGGGCCGAGCGGCGCGGCCGGGAGATCGCGGGCACCGAGCGGAGCATCACGCCCTGGTACAACGGATAACGGTTGTGTAGCGTGGACGGTGAGAACATTCCCCGCGTTCTCGCGGAACCGTCCGCGTCCCCTGCGCGGGCGGTCCGACGGCCCCGGCCCGCCTCTCCCGGCGGGCCGGGGCCGTCGTTCGTCCTCAGACGCGGGGGTCGCGGTCCGGGCGGGCTCCGTCCGGTCCCTCGTCCCGGCCCTCGTCCCGGCGCTCGGTCCCGTCCGGGCGCGCGCCCGGGGACCGCTCGCCCTGCGCGGGCCCGCCGGGGGCGCGGTTGCCGCCGAGGTACTCCCGGGCCTTCTGCTGGACCGTGTCCACGTGCCGCTCGTACTTGCGGCCGGTGCGCTTGTCCACGAAGCTGCCCGCCTGGTCCAGCACCTTGTTCACCTTGTCGGGATTGCGCTGGGCGAGCTGCTTGGCCTTCGTCGTGAGCCCCCTGAGGTTCACCATGACGTCTCCTTCCGAGAGCGGTCACCGCCGCGAGTCCGCGGCGGTGCTGTCACGAGTCCATCATGCAGAGCTGTTCCCGGCCTGGCCAGGGCCTGTGGGCCGCCCCGTCCGGCGTGCCCGGCCGGGGCACGCGTCCGCCGCGGACCGGTCCCCGCCCGCACCTGACTGCCCCGTCCATGCCCCGTGCATGCCTCTGCGGGCATGCACGGGCTCCGGCGCGGAACAGAAGGCATGCCGGGGCCGGCGTCAGGTCCGCTCCAGCGGCAGGGCGGGGGCCAGCCGCCGCAGGGACGTGAACGTGGGCACGAGCGCCTCGTACAGCTGCTCGAAGACCGGCTGCAGGGAGGCGTAGACCGCGGCGTCGGCGGGCTCCGGCCGCAGGGTGGACTCCACCCCCACGAGGTCCGAGGCCACGTCGATCGACTCGATGAGGCCCAGCGACTGCATCCCGAGCAGGGCCGCGCCGAACCCGGACCCCTCGTGCCCGGACGCGAAGGAGATGTCCGTGCCCAGGACGTCGGCGAGCATCTGCCGCCACACGGGGCTGCGGGCGAACCCGCCCGTGGCACGGATCTGCTCCACCGACAGGCCCGCCGAGCGCATGGACTGCAGGACCAGTCCGAGCTGCTGGCACACGCCCTCCAGGGCCGCCCGCACGAGGTGCCCGCGGCCGTGGGCGCGGGTCAGCCCCACGTAGGCGCCCTTGGGCAGGGCGCTCCAGTGGGGGGCGCGCTCGCTCAGCAGGTAGGGCAGCATGAGCAGCCCGCCGGAGCCCGCGGGGACGCTGCCGGCCAGCGCGCACAGCTCCTCCTCCGGCTCGTCCCCGAGGTCCGGGGCGAGGGCGTCGCCCGCCCAGCCCAGGACCACGCCGCCGTTGTTGATGGCGCCCCCGACCACCCAGCGCCCCGGGGTGAGGGCGTAGCAGAACACCCGGCCCAGCGGGTCCACCACGGGGCGGTCCACGACGACGCGCAGCGCGCCGCTCGTGCCGATCGAGCAGGCCGCCACTCCGGGCCGGACCGCGCCCAGTCCGAGGTTGGCGAGCGGCCCGTCGCTGGCCCCGACGACGACGGGCGTGCTCGCGGGCAGGCCGGTGGCCCGGGCGCTGTCGTCCGTCAGTCCGGGCAGGACGGCGGTGGTGGGCACGAGCTCGGGCAGCTGCTCGGGCAGGATCCCGGCGTGGGTCAGGGCCTCGTCGTCCCAGGCGAGCTCGTGGATGTTCATCAGCCCCGTGGCCGAGGCGACCGAGTGGTCCACGACGAGCGCGTTGCACAGCCGCAGCAGCACGAACTCCTTGACGCCGGCCCAGAAGGCGATCCGCTCGCACAGCTTCGGCTCCTGCTCGTGGAACCACATGAGCTTGGTCAACGGTGACATGGGGTGCACGGGGGTGCCGGTGCGCCGGTGCAGCGCGAGGCCGCCCACGCTCGCGCGCAGCCGCTCCGCCTGCACGCCGGCCCGGGTGTCGGCCCAGGTGACGAGCGGGGTGAGCGGCTCTCCCTCCGGCGAGAGGCCGAGCAGGCCGTGCATGGCGGAGCTGAAGGACAGCCCCGCCACCCGCTCCGCGCCGACCTGCTCGACCACGGTGCGCACCGTGTCCAGGACGGCGCGGAGGATCAGCCGGGGATCCTGCACGGCGTGGCCGGGGTGGGGCTCCTCGAGGGGGTAGCCCTCCGAGGCGGAGGCGAGCTGCTCGCCGCCCACCGCGAAGGCGACCGTCTTGGTGCTCGTGGTGCCGATGTCGACGCCGAGCACCACGGGACCGACGGGGTCGCCCGCGCCCTGCCCGGACATCAGCGGTCCTCGTCCCGGAAGGACACCAGCACCTTGCCGGAGGCCGAGGAGTCCCGGGCCGCGGCGAAGGCCTCGAGGGCCCGGTCGGCCGGGATCTCGTGGGTGACGACCTCCTCGATCTGCGGGTGGGCGGCGAGGAGCTCGATCGCCTCGTCGATCTCGTCGTCGAAGCGGAACGACCCGCGCAGCTGGAGCTCCTTGGACACGAGCGGGGCCAGGTTCACGGGCCGCGCCTCGTTCGGCACCATCCCCACCTGGACCACGACGGCGCCCCGGCGCGCGGCCGCCAGCGCCGGGCTCACGGCCGCGGGCACCCCGGAGCACTCCAGCACCACGTCGAAGGCCTCCACCGGGAGCTGCTCCGCCCCGATCCGGACCGTGCCGTGCACGCCGAGCCCCCGGGCCCGTTCGAGCGGTCCCTCGAGGACGTCGGTGGCCACGACCTCGGCCGCGCCGCGCGCCAGCGCCGCGGCGGCGGCCAGCAGGCCGATGGGCCCGGACCCGGAGACGAGCACGCGCCGGCCGGCGACGTCCCCTGCCACGGTGAGCCCGTGCAGCGCCACGGCCAGCGGCTCGGCCAGGGCCCCGCGGCGCAGCGGGACGCCCTCCGGCAGCACCCGGACCATGTCCCGGCGCACCAGCAGGTACTCGCTCATCCCGCCCTGGGTGTGCGGGCGGGTCGCGGCGCTGCCGAGGTAGGCCCCGCCGGGCCACAGGTGGCGCCGGTCCTCGATCCCCGGCTGCGGGATGCCGAACGTGGCCGGGTGCACCGTCACCGGGGTGCCCGGCGCGAGCTCCCCGGAGGGGTCGAGGTCCACCGTCCCGGAGACCTCGTGGCCCGGCACGAGCGGCTCCCGCACCACGTACTCGCCGTTGGCGCCCTCGGCCCAGTAGTGCAGGTCGGACCCGCAGACCCCGCCGTAGGCGATCCTGAGCCGGAGCTGCCCCTCGGCGGGTTCCGGGGTGGGCACCTCCTCGACGCGCAGGTCCTGCTTGCCGTGGATCACGATGGCTCTCATGGGTCCTCTTCCTGGTGCTTCCGGAGCGGTGCTTCCGGGGCGGGCGGTGGCGCGGGCCGGGTCAGACGACGGAGGTCATTCCGCCGTCGACCAGGACGTTGTGCCCCGAGACGAAGCTGGAGGCGTCGGAGCACAGGTAGATCAGGGTGCCCACGAGCTCCTCGACCCGCCCCCAGCGCCGGGCGGGGGTGCGGTTGACCACCCAGGAGTTGAACTCCTCGTCCTCGATCAGGGCCTGGTTCATCTCCGTGGCGAAGTAGCCGGGGGAGATCGCGTTGACCTGGATGTTGTACCGGGCGAGGTCGGCGGCCATCCCCTTGGTGAGCATGACCACCCC
Organism: Kocuria sabuli; assembly: GCF_040981185.1. Taxonomy (NCBI): domain Bacteria; kingdom Bacillati; phylum Actinomycetota; class Actinomycetes; order Micrococcales; family Micrococcaceae; genus Kocuria; species Kocuria sabuli. Next base: position 34,150 of record NZ_JAVHZE010000027.1, on the reverse strand, counting down.
GCCCTTGGTGGCCGAGTACGGGGCGATGGTCTGCCGGGCCAGCACGGACTGGACCGAGGCGATGTTGACGATCTTGCCGGAGCCCCGCTCCTGCATCCCCGGGACCACGGCCCGGGAGACGTGGAAGGCGCTCGAGAGGTTCGCCGCGACGATGTCCTCCCAGTCCTGGGCCGCGAACTCGGCGAACGGGGCGCGGCGCTGGATCCCGGCGTTGTTCACCAGGATGTCCGGGACGCCGTGCTCGGCCACGACCGCCTCGACCCCCGTCCGCACGGCGTCGGCGTCGGTGAGGTCGAAGGCGGCCGTGGCCGGCGCCGTGCCCGTGCTGCGGGCGATCTCGTCGCGCACCCGGGCGAGGGCCTCGCCGTCGCGCCCGTGCAGGACGACCCGGGCGCCGGCCTCGGCGAGGCCCGTCGCCAGGGTCCGGCCCAGCCCTCGGGAGGACCCGGTGACGAGGGCGAGACGGTCGGTGATGTCGAAGACGTTCTGCATGTCCACCTCAGGCGATGTAGAAGATGACGAGGACGATGGCGAAGCCGACGACGGACTCGAGGGCCTGCTGGACCGTCCACGTCTTCAGCGTGGTCTTCACGTCCATGCCCATGAGCCGGCCCACGAGCCAGAACCCGGAGTCGTTGACGTGGCCGGCGAACACCGAGCCCGCGGCGGTGGCCAGGACGACGGCGGCGACCTGCACCGAGTTGAAGTCGCCGGCGGCCACGGCCGGGGCCATCAGGCCGGCGGCGGTGACGAGGGCGACGGTGGCCGAGCCCTGGGCGAGGCGCAGCACCACGGCGATGAGGTAGGCCGCGAAGATCACGGGCAGGCCGATGCCGTCCAGCGAGGACTCCAGGGCGTCGCCGATGCCGGAGGCGCGCAGGATGCCGCCGAACATGCCGCCGGCACCGGTGATGAGGATGACCGAGGCGACCGGGCCCAGGGAGGAGTCGATGACCTTCTCCAGGGCCGTGCCGTGCTCGCCGCGGCGGGTGCCGAGGACGAACAGGGCCACGAGGACGGAGATCAGCAGGGCGACCGGGGACGCCCCGACCGCGGTGAGGACCGGGAACCAGGGGGCCTCCTCGGAGACCGTGCCGGCCGCGCGCAGGAAGTCCAGGCCGGTGTTCATGAAGATGAGCACGAGGGGCAGGAGCAGCAGGGCGATGATCGTGGAGACCCGGGGCGGGTTGACGGGCTGGTCCTCGTCGACGTCGCCGAAGAGCGCGGGCACGGGCAGGACGTACTTGCTCCCCACGCGCTTGCCCCACAGGTACGCCGAGAGGTACCAGAGCGGGAAGGCCAGCAGCAGGCCGATGAGCAGGACCACGCCGAGGTCGGCGCCGTAGAGCTCGGTCGCGGCCACGGGGCCGGGGTGCGGCGGCACGAACACGTGCATGACCGAGAACGCGCCGGCGGCGGGGATGCCGTAGAGGAGCACGTTGTTGCCGGTCACCCGGCGGGCGACCGCGAAGATGATCGGCAGCATGACCACCAGGCCGGCGTCGAAGAAGATCGGGAAACCCATGATCAGGGAGGCGATGCCGAGCCCGAAGGGCGCCCGCTTCTCGCCGAAGACCTCCACGAGCTTGTCGGCGAGCGCGCGCGCGCCGCCGCTGTGCTCCACGAGCTTGCCCAGCATGGCGCCCAGGCCGATGAGCAGGGCCACCGAGCCGAGGGTGCTGCCGAACGCGCCCACCGCCGTCTCGAGGATCAGCCCCGGTGGGATGCCCGTGGCGAACGCCGTCAGCAGCGCCACGAGGACGAGGGTCAGGAACGCGTGCAGCTTGAACTTGATCACCAGGACCAGGATCAGCGCGATGGCGGCCGCCGCGATCAACAGCAACGGTGTGGTGCCGAGAGTTTGTGTCCAGTCTTCCACTGAGGGTCTCCGTGATCTCGTGCCTGCGGGCAGGCCGTGGGTGCTCGTCGTGATCTACGACACGCGCTAGGCTGGCAGAAAGATCATACTTTTGGCAACAGGGTGTCGTAACGCACGCCACACGAGGACGGGGCCGGGATGCGCAGCGCGAAGCAGCACAGCGGGGTGCTGGACCGGCTCGGGGAGAGCATCGCCTCGGGCGACCGGGCGCCCGGCACGGTCCTGACGCTCGGCGGCCTCGAGGAGGAGTTCGGCGTCTCCCGCACCCTCGTGCGGGAGGTGGTGCGCGTGCTCGAGTCCATGGGGATGCTGGAGTCGAGGCGGCGCGTGGGCGTCACCGTCCGGCCGCACGAGGACTGGAACCAGTTCGACCCCCGGCTCATCCGGTGGCGGCTCGACGGACCCGGGCGGAACGCCCAGCTGCTGAGCCTCACGGAGCTGCGCGCGGCGATCGAGCCCGCGGCGGCCCGGCTGGCCGCCGCGCGGGCGGACGAGGCCGCCCGGCACCGCCTCGTGGAGCTGGCCGCCCGGCTCAAGGAGCTGGGCGAGGCCCGCCGCGGCACGGACCCGGAGTACCTGGCGACCGACATCGCCTACCACGAGCAGCTGCTGGCGGCGAGCGGCAACCCCATGCTCGCCGCCCTGGGCAGCACGATCGCCGAGGTGCTCACCGGCCGCACCGCGCTCGGGCTCATGCCGCGCGAACCGGCGCCCGGAGCGCTCGAGGACCACGAGGCCACGGCCGCCGCCGTCGCCGCCGGGGACGCCGCCACCGCCGAGGCGCGGGCGCGCGCCGTGGTGACGGAGGTGCTGGAGGAGGTCACGGACGTGACAGGAGACACGTCCTGATCTGGTCGAAAGTCTCCTGAGCCGTTCCGGCCCGTTTCCTAGGCTGACAGCATGGCCACACCTGTCGCCGGCTACCTGTCCCTGGTCTCGGGGCCCCGCCGGACTCCCCGCTACGACCACCACCTGGCCTGCCTGCTGATCCTGGTCGCGGGCATGCTCAACTCGGCCGGCTTCGTGGCGGTCGCCGTCTACACCTCCCACATGACGGGCCTGACGGCGACCATGGCCGACCACCTGGTGGACCGCGACGTCGCCCTGCTGTCCCTCGGCGCGGTGGGCCTGAGCGCCTTCGTGCTCGGCGGGATCTGGTGCGCGCTGCTCTTCAACTGGGGGCGGCGGCGCGGCCTCGGCTGCCGGTTCGCCAACGTCCTCGCGTTCGAGGGCGTCCTGATCCTGGCCTTCGGCCTGACGGCGGAGGCCGTCCAGGGCGAGCACCGCGACCTCGTGCGCGTCGCCGTCCTGTGCTTCACCATGGGGATGCAGAACGCACTCATCACCAAGGTCTCCGACGTCCCCGTGCGCACCACGCACGTCACCGGGATGGTCACGGACATCGCGATCGAGCTCGGCAAGATGCTCTACCCCAACCGCACGCCCGGGCCCGACCCGGTGCGGGCCGACCTGCGGAGGCTGCGGGTGCTGAGCGGCCTCGTGGGTCTGTTCTTCCTCGGCGGGGTGGCCGGGACGCTCGGCTACCTGGCCGTGGGCTTCTCGTTCCTGGTGCCCGTGGCCCTGCTGCTGCTGGTGCTCGCCTACCGCCCGGTGGCCCGGGACCTCGCACGCCGCCGGCGGACCCGCGTGTTCCTGTGAGGAGCCGGCCCGCGGATCGGCGGCCCGGTCCGCCCGGGGGTGGCCGGGGGCCCCGTCCGTGACCCAGGATGGAGGAGTCCCTCCGGTGGGCGGCGCCCACCGGAACCGACCGACGAAGGGAACGACCATGGTGGACATGGGAGAATTCGCGGACAAGGCGAAGAACCTGGCGGACCAGCACCCGGACAAGGTGCAGCAGGGCATCGACCGCGGCGGCGACGCCGTCGACGAGCGCACCGGCAACAAGTACGAGAGCCAGGTCGACAAGGGCCAGGACAAGGCCGGGGACTTCCTCGGCAGCGGTGAGCAGGACCAGAAGGACCAGCAGCAGAACTGATCCGCAGCTGCCGCGCAGCCCCCGCCCGCCCCGAGGCGCGCGGGGGCTGAGTCGTGGCGGGGCTCTCCCCCGCGCGGTGGCCGGTGACCTGCCCGTGCCCGGTCGCCCACGACCTCGGCCCGGGGTGCGCCGGGTCAGGCCAGGGCGGCGGCCAGGTAGGGCGCCGTGCGGCTGTCCGGGCACCCGGCGACCTCCGCGGGCGTGCCGGAGCAGACGATCCGCCCCCCGGCCTCGCCCCCGGACGGGCCCATGTCGATCACCCGGTCGGCCCGGGCCACCACGTCCATGGTGTGCTCCACCACCACCACGGTGTTGCCGGCGTCCACGAGCCGCTCCAGCTGGCGCAGCAGCAGCCGGACGTCCTGGGGGTGCAGCCCGGTGGTGGGCTCGTCCAGGAGGTAGAGGGTGTGCCCGCGACGGGCCCGCTGCAGCTCCGTGGCCAGCTTGATCCGCTGGGCCTCGCCGCCGGAGAGCTCGGTGGCCGGCTGGCCCAGCCGCAGGTACCCGAGGCCCACGTCGAGCAGGGCGCGCAGGCTGCGCGCGGCGGCCGGGACGTCCGCGAGGAACTCCGCGGCCGTCTCCACCCGCATGCCGAGCACGTCGGCGATGCTTCGGCCGCGGTGGGTGACCTCCAGCGTCTCGGGGTTGTAGCGCGCGCCGTGGCAGTCGGGACAGGGCCCGTAGGTGCCGGGCAGGAACAGCAGCTCCACGGCGAGGAAGCCCTCGCCCTGGCAGGTCTCGCACCGGCCGCCGGCCACGTTGAAGGAGAACCGCCCGGCCCCGTAGCCGCGGGCCCGGGCCTCGTCGGTGGCGGCGTAGAGCTTGCGCACGGCGTCGAACAGCCCGGTGTAGGTGGCGAGGTTGGAGCGCGGGGTCCGGCCGATGGGCCGCTGGTCCACGCGGATCAGCCGGTCCAGGTGCTCCAGGCCCTCGGCCGCCTCCACCCGCGCCCCGGGGGCGGGCGCGGCGTCCTCGTCGTCGTCCGCGGGCGCCGCCCCGTCGTGCAGGTGCCGGCCCACGATCTCGGCCAGCACCTGGCTGACCAGGGTGGACTTGCCGGAGCCCGAGACCCCGGTGACGGCGGTGAGCACGCCCAGGGGGATCTCGGCGTCCAGGTCCACCAGGTTGTGCCGGCTCACACCCCGCAGCCGCAGCCACTGCTCGGGCCGGCGGAGGGCGGACGGCTCCGCGGCGGGCTCCCGGTCGGGGAACAGGAACGGGCGCGTGGCGGACTCCTCGATCTCCGCCAGCCCCGGCACGGGACCGCTGTAGAGCACCGAGCCGCCCCGGTCCCCGGCCTGCGGGCCCACGTCCACGACCCAGTCGGCCCGGCGCACCACCGCCATGTCGTGCTCCACCACGAACACCGAGTTGCCGGAGGCCTTCAGCTCCTCCAGCACGGCCAGCAGCGGCTCGGCGTCGGCCGGGTGCAGGCCCGCCGAGGGCTCGTCGAGCACGTAGACCACCCCGAACAGCCCCGACCTCAGCTGGGTGGCGATCCGCAGCCGCTGCATCTCCCCCGGCGAGAGCGTGGGCGTGGCCCGGTCCAGGCTCAGGTACCCCAGCCCCAGGTCGAGGAGTGCCTGCAGCCGGGCGAGCAGGTCCTTGGCGATGGTCACCGCGGCCTCGCTGCGCTCCCCCGAGGACACGGCCCGGGAGGCGGTGCCGGCGTGCTCCAGGGCGGCCGTGGGCCGGACCACCTCGGCCAGCTCGCCCAGGGACGCCCCGTTGAGCTCGGCGATGCTCCGGCCCGCGAAGGTCACGGCGAGCGCCTCGGGGCGCAGGCCCGCACCCCCGCACGCGGAGCACGGGCCGGTGACCACGAACTGCAGGACGCGCTCGCGCATCTGCTGGCTCGCTGAGTCCGCGAGGGTGTGCAGGACGTAGCTCCGGGCGCTCCAGAACCGGCCCTTGTACGGCTTCGCCACCCGGTCGCGCTGCGGGGTCACCTCCACCACGGGCTGCTCCTCGGTGAACAGGATCCAGTCGCGGTCCTCCCGCGGCAGGTCCCGCCACGGGACGTCGACGTCGTGGCCCAGGTGGCTCAGGATGTCGCGCAGGTTCTTGCCCTGCCACGCGCCCGGCCAGGCCGCGATGGCCCCGTCCCGGATGCTGAGCGCCGGGTCCGGGACCAGGGAGGACTCGGTGACGTCGTGCACGGTGCCCAGACCGGAGCACTCGGGGCACGCGCCGGCGGCGGTGTTGGGCGAGAAGGCGTCCGAGTCCAGGCTGCCCTCGGCGTCCGCGGGATAGGTGCCCGCCCGGGAGAAGAGCATGCGCACCGAGTTGGACAGCGTGGTGAGCGTGCCCACCGTGGAGCGGGAGCTGGGGGTGCCGCGCCGCTGCTGGAGGGCCACGGCGGGCGGCAGCCCGGTGATCTCCTCCACGGCCGGGTTGTGCCCCTGCTGGATCAGGCGCCGGGCGTAGGGCGCGACGGACTCGAGGTAGCGCCGTTGGGCCTCGGCGTAGACGGTGCCGAAGGCCAGGGAGGACTTCCCGGAGCCGGAGACGCCGGTGAAGGCGACGATCGCGTCGCGGGGGATGTCCACGTCGACGTGGCGCAGGTTGTGCTCGGAGGCTCCCCGGACCCGGACCATGCCGGAGGGGACGGGGGCGGTGGCCGGGGCGGGATCGGGTCGGGTGCTCACCGGGTCCACCCTAGCGACCGCAGGGGTCGCGGACGGCCTCAGCCGCTCCGGTGCCGTTCCCGGCCGATCGACCACGCGCTCTGCGCGGGGGCCGGGTCGACCACCCAGGCGGACCACTCGTCCAGGCCGGTGAACCAGCGGGCCCCGTCCCGTCCGGCGACCACGAGCCCCGTCGCGAGCACCCCGGCCAGGCGCGCGTCCGGGCCGACGACGGACGCCGAGCGGGCCCCCGCCGCGGGCCGGCCCGTGCGGGGGTCGACGATGTGCGCGGGCCGCTCGTAGGTTCCGGAGGTGGAGACCGCGCCGTCACCGGGCAGGACGGTCCAGGTGACCGCGCCGGGGTCCTCCGGGTGGCGGATCCCGACCGTCCAGGGCTCCCCCGGCGCCGCGGACCCCCGGGTGACCACGTCCCCGCCGGCGTCCACGCAGACGTTGGCGCACCCCGCCCGGACCAGGTCGTCCGCGAGCCGCTCCACGGCCCAGGCCTTGACGTAGCCGGAGGGGTCGAAGCCGCCGCGCACGGCCCAGGGGTCGAAGCAGCCGTCGGTCAGCCGCCGGCCCTCCCGGCAGCGCTGGAGCACGTCGAGCAGGGCCGCCTGGGCGGGGTCCCACCGGGTGAGCCGGCGCTCGTCGAGCAGGCCCGTCCGGAGCGCGGTCACCAGGGAGTCGGGGCGGTAGGTGGAGAAGACGGCGTCCACCCACCGCATGTTGGCCACGGCCACGTCCAGCGCGTGCTGGACGGCCCGCTCCGGCGGCAGGTCCTCCTCCCCGGCGCGGGCGTCGACGGTCACCGCGGTGCCCCAGATCATCTCCCGGTGGCGGTGCCGGCGGCCCTTCGGACGGCGCAGCTCGACGGCGGGCGCGCTCACAGCCCGGCCCGGTCCAGGAGGTCCCGGAAGGCGGAGCGGGGGCCCTTGACGGCGGGGTCGGCCCCGCTCACGACGTCGACCCGTGCCGGCTGCCCCGTGAGGGTCTCCTCGTGGACGGCAGGGGCGGCACGGTCGTCGGGCCACAGCGGGGGGCGTGGGGCACAAGAGGTGAGGTCGATGCGGTCGACTATAGATTTCGGCCGGGTCCGCGGTCACTGGACCTTTGGACAGAGTTGCAGGCCGGACCGTGCGGGGAGCGGCTCCGCTCCCCGCCCGCGCAGGAGGCGGAGCCGCTCCGCGTCCGTCCTACGCGCCCTGGTTCGGGTCCTCGTCGCTGATCTCGATGACCTGCAGCGGCAGCTGCGTGCCGGGGCCGCAGTACGGCTGCTCCGCCGGGCACTCCTGGAGGTATCCCGAGACCACGGCCGGCCCCTCGTCGAACGCCATGTTGTACGCCACGGCCTCGTAGGGCAGTGTGACCTCCCCGCCCTCGCAGAGCCACTGCTTCGAGTAGTTGCCGTTGGCGATCCGCCCCTCGGACACCCGCTGGGTGATGGTGAGGCCGACGAAGACGCTGGTCCCCTCGGTGCAGGACACGGTGAAGGTGCCCTTGACGGCCGCCCCCTCGGCGAGCCGCGTCGCGCCGCTGATGTCGTAGAGCTCCGTGGCCGCGTACGCCGGCGCGGCGGCGAGGCCCAGACCCGCCGCGAGGACGGCGGTGGTGACTGCTGTGCTGATTCTTCTCATGGTCCTGTCCCATCCGGTGGAGAAGCGAGGCGCGCTTCGAAACTGGTGCCGGCCAGCGGGACGTTCCCCCGAACGTCTCCCGGCCTTCGTGTCAGGTGCGACGCGACCAACGTAAGCCCACGTCAGAGGAGTCCGCCGAAGATGACGGACACGATACGGACACGATCAGGGAGCGGGTTCCGGGCTCCGTCCGGACCCGCGGAGGGGGTGTCCTGGAGGGCCGGGACACCCGCCGGGAGCTGCTCAGAAGGCGTCGCCGACGGGGACCGGACGGCCCTGCCGGTCGAGGTAGTAGGCCCCGGCGTCGCCGATGCGGTCGACGAGCGTGTCCCTGAACACCCGGCCGGCCCGGGCGTCGTAGTGGGTCCCGGTGTGCCCGGCGGACCGATGGCAGCGCAGGGTGTCGGAGGCGTCCTCGAGTCGGCACGTCGTCCCGCCCCTCGCCGGGGTTCCGGCCGCCGGCGAGGTGTCGGCACCGGGCGCGGTGTCCCGCGCGAGCGCGGCGACGGCCACGAGCAGCAGGACCGTCACGGTGGCCAGCGATGCGACCGGCACGGCGCGGGCGGCCAGGACGAGGGCCAGCCCGAGGAGCAGGAGCAGTGCGGGCACGGGGCTCCGCTCGGCCGTGCGGTCGGCGGAGCGTCGGTGCCCGCCCCCCGCAGGGGCGGCAGAGGCCGCGGCCCCGGGCAGCCGGGGGACCTCGGGGACGAGCGGAGTGGTCACGGCGGTCCTTTCGCATCCGGTCCGTCCGCGGAGCACGACCCTCGGGACGAGCGGCGCGGCAGTGGCGAGCAGCACCGGCGGGCGAGTCCGACCGGAGTCCCCCGATCGCCTCTGCCGGAGCTGGCCTCATCCTGGACCGCGGGGCGGCGCGCCGGAAGGATGTGATCGTCCGTGACGCGGCGGGGACGGCGCCGGGCTGCGTGCTCCCGTCGCCCTCCCGGGGCCGGATCGACCTCCGGACCCGCCGTGACCTGCGGCGCGGCCGTCCTCCCGCGCGCTCCGGAGCGCGGGAGGAACGCATCGCCGGGGCCTGCCCCCTCTTGTGGGGCTGGTGCGGACCGGCGCCCGGGCCCGGTCCTGCCGTTCGCGTTCCGCGGACGACCGGACGGGGCGACCGGACCGGGGCACCCGGACCGGGGCGGTCAGCTCGCGCCCTGCCCCTCCTCCTCGCCCCCGTCCTCGTAGGGCAGCTCGCCCTCCGTGGCGCTCTCCTCCTCCTGGCTGGCCTCCGGCTCGGCGACCTCCTCCGCCTCTTCCTCCTCACCACCGGCCGGCGCCTCCTGCTCGACGCCCTCCTCGCCGCCCGGCTCCGTGTTGTCGCACCCGGCGACGCCCAGGGCCGCGAAGGGCAGGGTCGCGATCACCAGCACCTTCCGCCACCAGTTCGGGTCCGCTGCTGCGGCCATGGCTCCTCCTCCGTGAGTTGTCGACGGACCTCAACAGTAAGCCCGCTTCCGAACGGCGACAAGGGCCGACAGGGCCGAGGTGGTCACGCCGCCGCGGGCGGCACCGCGAGGACGCGGCCGCTCCAGCGCCGCCGGATCCACCGGTCGTGGGTGGCGAGCACGACGGTGCCGGGGAAGTCCTCCAGTGCCCGTTCGAGCTCCTCGGCCAGGGCCAGCGACAGGTGGTTGGTGGGCTCGTCCAGGAGCAGCAGCGGCGCGGGTTCGGCGACCAGTGCCGCGAGCGCCACCCGGCGGCGCTGCCCGGGGGACAGCTCCCCGAGGGGCCGGGCGGCGTCCTCGTCGCGCAGCAGCCCGAGGTCCCGGAGCGTCGGGGCCCGGTCCGCGTCCCGCAGCCGGGCGCGGTAGGCCGCCCGGGCAGGCACGGAGAGGTCCGGCCAGTCGTCGTCCTGGGCCAGGCGCCCGGCGACGACGCGGCCCCGGCGCTCCACGGCGCCCGTGTCGGGACGCAGCTCCCCCGCCAGCACGGAGAGCAGCGTGGACTTCCCCGTGCCGTTCGGGCCCTGGACCAGCAGCCGGTCACCGGCGTGGAGCACCAGGTCGGTCGGCGCCAGCCGCCCCTCGACGCCCGCTCCGGTCAGCCGCACCAGGACCCCGTCGCCGTCGGCCGGGAGCCCGTCGTCGGACGGAGCACCGGTGACCCCGCCGAAGCCGGCGAAGCCCAGGGGCGCAGGCGGCGCGCCCACGGCGGTCCGCTCGAGCGCGCCGAGCCGCTGGCGGGCCGACCGGACCCGGCCGCCGATGGTCTTGGCGGCGCGGTCGCTGTAGAACTTCCGGGTGATGCGGCCCTCGGACTTCGGGGCCGTGGTGTGGAAGATCTCCCGGCCGGAGACGTCGGCGACCTCCTGCAGCCGCCGCCGCTCCTCCGCCTGGGCGGCGAAGCGCTCGGCCCAGCGGCGGCGGGCGTCCTCGCGCCGGTCGAGGTAGGCGGAGTAGCCGCCGGTGGACACGGTGCCCTGCCGGGCCGGGCCGCCGGCGGACTCGTCGGGGCCCAGCGCCGGATCGAGGTCGACCAGGCCGGTGGCCGCGGCGTCCAGGAACCAGCGGTCGTGGCTGGCCATGAGCACCGGGCCCCGCCAGCCGGCCAGCTCGGCGGCCAGGAAGTCCACGGCGTCGTCGTCGAGGTGGTTGGTGGGCTCGTCGAGCAGCAGCGCCGCGGGCCGGGACAGCAGCAGCGCGGCGAGGGCCAGCCGTCGCCGCTGTCCGCCGGAGATCTCCCCGACCGCCCGGTCCCGCGGCAGCCCGCCGAGCCCCAGCCCGCCGAGGACCGCCTCGATGCGGGCGTCGAGGGCCCAGAGGCCGTGCCGCTCGGCGTCCTGCAGGACGGTGTCGTAGGCGTCCGCCGCCGCGGGGTCCTCGGGGGACTCGGCGAGGCCGGCGGCGAGCGCGGCCAGCCGGTCCTCCAGGGCGCGGACGTCGGCGACGGCGTCCTCGACGACCCGTCCCACCGTGGCGCGAGCCGGCAGCCCGAGCTGCTGGTGGAGCAGCCCGGTGCGCTCCGGGCGGTGGACGGTGCCGGTGGACGGCGTCAGGAGCCCGGCGGCCAGGTGCAGCAGGGTGGTCTTGCCGGCGCCGTTCTCGCCGATCAGGCCGATGCGCTCACCGGCCGGGACGGTGAGCGAGACGTCGGTGAGGACGCGGCGGCCCGGAAAGCCGAAGCCGACGCCGTCCAGGCGCAGGTGGAGGGGGCAGGGCGGGGCGGAGGTCATCGGAGTCCTGTCGATGCGGGGACGGGGTCCGCCGGGCCGGTGCGGCACCGGATGCGCGGAGCCCCCCGGGCTCGGATCGACGGTGCCGGCCGCGGACGCGGGCCGGGGCATCAGGACAGGAACATGCGGCCCAAGCTACGCCGGAGGCCGCCGCGCGGCAAGAGCCCGGGCGACGACGGTGCCGGGTGGGCTGGGGCCGTTCCCGGGGACCGAGCGCGAGGACGGGCCCCGGGACGTCGCCGTCCGCGCCGGAACCGGCCGTGGGCCGGGTCCCCAGGCCCACGCCACGGCTCCAGGATGCCGCACCCGCCGGTGCTACGCTTCCCCGACAGCCGGCAGGACGGGGAGGTGGCACCGTGCGGACGTTCGGCGTGGAGGAGGAGCTGCTGCTCGTCGACGCGACGACGCTGGAGCCGCTGCCGGCCGGGGAGCAGGCCGTGGCACAGGCCGGGAGTCTGCGCGAGCACCCCGCGCCCACCGGGCACCGGCTGACCACGGAGCTGCAGCAGGAGCAGATCGAGGTCGACTGCCCGCCGCAGACCACGCTGGCCGGGCAGCTGGCCGCGATCCGGACCGGGCGCGCGCTGGCCGACGCGGTCGCCGTGCGGGTGGGCGGGCGCGTCGTGGCCCTGCCCACCGCGCCGGGCCACGTGGCCCCGCACATCGCCCACCAGCGCCGGGCCCAGCTGGTCGGGCGGCGCTTCGGGCTGACCGCCCGCGAGCAGCTCACGTGCGGCTTCCACGTCCACGTCGCCGTCGGCTCCCGGTACGAGGGGGTGGCCGTGCTGGACCGGATCCGGGTCTGGCTGCCCGTGCTGCTGGCGCTGAGCGCGAACTCCCCCTACTGGAACGGCGCGGACTCCGGCTACGCGAGCTACCGGTACCAGGTCTGGAGCCGGTGGCCCACCGCCGGCCCGCCCGACCTCTTCGGCTCCGCGGCCGCGTACGACCGCCACCGGGAGGACCTGCTGGACTCCGGGGTGCCGCTGGACGAGGGCATGCTCTACTTCGACGCCCGCCTGTCCGAGCACCAGCCCACCCTGGAGGTGCGCGTGGCCGACGTGTGCCTGGAGGCCGAGCACGCCGCCGTGCTCGCGGCCCTCGTCCGCGCCCTGGTGGAGCAGTCCGCCCGGGACTGGCGGGCCGGGGTCCCCGCCCCGGCGGTGCGCGCCTCGGTGCTGCGGGCCTGGACGTGGCAGGCCAGCCGCACCGGGTCCGAGGGCAGGCTGGTCAGCCCGGTGACCCGGGTGCTGGGCCCGGCCGCGGACGTGGTCGCCGAGCTGCTGGGCGCCGTGCACCCCGTGCTCGCCGAGCACGGGGAGGCCGAGCAGGTGGAGTCGGTGGTCGCGGCCGTCCTGCGGCACGGCTCCGGGGCCCGGCGGCAGCGCGAGGCCCACCGCTCCGGGGGCGGGCTCCGCGGGGTCGTGCGCCTGGCTGTGGACGCCTCCCACGGCACGCCGCCGGAGGCGTGACGCCGGGGGGCGCGGCGCCGTGCGGTCAGCCCGGGGCGTCCGCCAGCCGGCCGGCCAGGGACGGCAGGTCGGCGGCCACGAGGTCCGGCTGCGCGAAGTAGCCGGGGTACTGGGCTCCCGTGCGGTTGAGCCACGCCGTCCGCAACCCCGCCTCGTGCGCCCCGTGGATGTCCCACGGGTGCACGGCCACCAGCAGCATCTGCGCGGCCGGACGCCCGCACTCCGCCGCGGCGTAGGCGTAGGCGGACCGGGCCGGCTTCCAGGCCGGGGCGTCGTCGACGCTGAGCAGGGCATGGAAGCGCTCGCGGACCCCGGCGCCGCTGAGCAGCTTCTCGGCCACGCTCGCCGAGCCGTTGCTCAGCGTGACGAGCTCGGCGAGCGGGCTCAGCGCCTCGATCCCGGGCACGACGTCGGGGTGGACGTCGAGGCTCTTGAGGGTGGACATGATGGAGCCTGCCGCGGCCTCGTCGACCCCGTCGCCGCTCTCCGCGAGCAGGCGCTCGAGGCTGTCCTGGGCGATCTCCGCGAAGGCCGCGTTGCCGCCGGCGGCCGTGACGGCGAACCCGTCACGGAGGATGCCGGCGAACCAGATCCGGGCCAGGTGGGCCGGGGCGCCCGCCGCGGCGAACGCCTCTGCCAGCGGTGCCATGTCGGACAGGGTTTCGTTGACGTCGAAGACGATCGTCCGGGGACTGCTCACCACGTTCTCACCTCACGGTTGTCGCTGCTGCGCGCGGGCGCCGGCGCGTGCCCCGGCGTGCTGACGAGCCTACGGCCCCCCGGCCGGCAGCCCAACCACCGGCCCGGATGCGGACGTCGTCACGGCCCCGGAGCGAGCGGACGGGTCGCGACCTCAGGGCGGGCACCGGCTCCAGGGTGTGCTCGGGGTCCGCGCTCGTCCGCCCCGCCGGCGGGTGGGCCCTCACGGGCGGGCGCTGAGCACCTTGGCGTAGGGCGAGGAGCCGTCGCGGTCATACCCGTGGTGGTGCCAGAACTCGTGCAGGTCGTCGTGGCGCAGGGACGGGACGACGATCTCGAGGGTGTGGGCGCTCATCCGCCGTGCCAGGTCCTCGCACCGGGCCAGCAGGCGGGTCCCGATCCGCCCGGCCCGGTGCTCCTCGTCCACGGCCAGGGCCGTGAGGCCGGCCCGCAGCGCGCCGCCGGACGGCTGCCGGGGGGACAGGTGGACGTGCGCGGCACCGACCGGGACGTCCTGCAGAGTGGCCACCACATGGGCCTCGGCCGAGGGCTCGGCCCGGAGCCGGAGGCGGATCCACTCCGGGTTGAGGCAGTAGCCGACCTGGTCGGCCAGGTCCATGAGCAGGAACATGTCGGAGACCCGGGCCGGGCGCAGGACGACCGGCTCCGCCCAGTCCGCGCCGGAAGGCTGGATGATGGCCACGGTGCTCTCCTCGCTCGTCGCACGGAGCCCCGGGACGTCTGCGGCCCCGGACCACCCGGGCAGCAGGACATCGGGTGCTCACGGTCCGCAATGCGCGTCCCGGGTCGAAAAGCGCGATCTCTCTTGACAAGACTAGGTCGAAGAGCGCTTCGTGACCAGAGGGCGGAGCTTTCCGCAGAAGACATGACCCGCGCGACGCGCGAGCCGGTGGTGGCTAGACTGGGCGGTGCACCGGTGCGACCGGACCCGGGCTGCGAGAAGCAGCAAGGGATCTGTGTCCGCCGGTAGGTCAAGCAGACGGCCGGAGCGCTCGCCGCACCCGAAGGACCTCCCCATGCCTCGACCTCCTTCCGACGCACAGCCGCCGCCCCCCCCGGGCATCCGTTCCGCGCACCTGCCTCAGCGCACCGATGGCGCTGAGGGGACGGCCGACCCGCGGCCGGCTGTGAAGAAGCTCCGATTCGTCTCCCACGACTCCTCCGAGGGCGTCGAGGTCCTCGAGCGCGTCTACGCCGCCCGGGTCGAGGTGGCCCCGGACACCCCGTTCTCCATGCACCAGGCCCTGGGGGCGGTGGAGCGGATGAGCCTGGAGCGCGTCCGCCTGAGCGGCGCCCCGGCCGCCGCGCTGATCGACGCTCCCGGCACCCTGCGCATCGCGCGGGTGCTGGGCGGGCACCTCGACTTCACGGACGCCACGACCACCTCGGCCGGCGCCAGCCCGTTCCTCTTCCCGGTGCGCTCCTACACCTGCCGGTGGGACGAGCTGGACCTGCTGACCCTCTCCCTGGAGCTGACCGCCGTGGAGCAGCACGCGGCTGCGCTGCTCGGCGTCGACGAGCTCCGGCTCCGCTTCACCGGCGCCGAACCGGTCAGTCCGGGCATGGCCCGGTACCTGGCCTCGTCCGTGGCCGTCCTCGGCCAGCACCAGCTGGCCAACGAGGAGGCCATGGCCAGCCCGCTGGCCCGCACCGAGGCCTTCCGCTCCCTGGCCACCGCGGTGCTGCACACGTTCCCGAGCACTTTCCTCGACCGCTCGGTCACCCCCGTGCCGGACCGTGCGGCACCCGCCGGGGTGCGCCGGGCGGTGTCCTTCATGGAGGAGCACGCGGCGGAGGACATCGGGCTGGGCGAGATCGCCCGCGCGGCCCGGATGAGTCCCCGGGGGCTGCAGGCGGCCTTCCGCCGTGAGCTGTCCACCACCCCGCTGGCCCACCTGCGCGCGCTGCGCCTCGAGGCCGTGCGCTCCGAGCTGGTGGCCACGGGTCCCGGCGCCGGAGCCACCGTGGCGGACGTCGCCGCCCGCTGGGGGTTCAGCCACCCCGGGCGCTTCGCCGCCGCCTACCGGGACCGCTTCGGGGAGAACCCCGCCACCACCCTGCGCAGCTGACCGGAGGGGGGACGCGGGGCGCCCCGTCCGCTGCGCGCACCGCTGTCGACGCCGCCGGTGCCGAGGCGTAGCGTTCTGGACATGGACTCCCGGGTGCGGCAATCGGCCTCCACCACCCGCGACCCGGGCGAGGGCATCGCGGTGAGACGATGACCCCCGCCACGCCGATCCACCTGCACTTCTCGACCACCGATCCCGAGGTGGCCAACGAGGCGCTCCAGCAGGTCTACACCCGTGCGCGGATGGGCACGGTCGAGGACAGGCCGTCCTTCCTGTACAGCCACGACGTGGGGGGCGACTCGGATCTCAATCTCGGCCGGCTCACCTTCAGCGGCAGCATCGCCGGGCGCATGGTGCTCGACGGGATCTACTCCGTCGTGCTGCCGCGCGCCGGCGGCGTCAACTGGCGGATCGACGGGCGGACGGGCACCGGCATGGGCCCGTTCCTGGTCCAGCCGGGCCAGGAGTACTACGGCGAGGTGGAGCACCTGTCGGTCGGCTCGGTGAACATCGGTCTCGAGACCCTGCGACGGACGGCCCGGGACGCCTACGGCGACGAGACCCTCGAGGTCTCCTTCCACGACCCGCACCCGGTCTCTCCGGCCCGGGAACGGTTCTGGCGGGGCACCTACGAGTTCGTGGAGCAGGTCCTGGCCGACCCCGCCGTCGCCTCCGTCCCGCTGCTGCGCGCGGACCTGCTGCGGCGGATGTCGGTGGCGACCCTGGAGTCGTTCTCCCTCCTGCAGGACCCGCGGACCCGTCGCGTCTCGGCCGCCGAGCAGCAGGCCGCCTACCGGTGCGCCGTGGAGTACATGCACGCGGAACTGGCGTCCCCGATCACCGTGGAGGACGTCGCCCGTCACGTGGAGCTGAGCACGGTGGAGCTGACCCGGGCCTTCCGCTCGCACACCGGGACGACGCCGGGCGCCTATCTCCGCGACCTGCGCCTCACGGCCGCCCACGAGGACCTGCTGCAGGGGGGCCCCGGCACGGGGGACACGGTGCGGGCCATCGCCCTCCGCTGGGGCATGGCCCATTCCGGCGACTTCGCACGCCGCCACCGGCAGGCCTACGGCGAGAATCCCGGGGAGACCCTGCGCCGGTAGGGCACGCAGCCCGGTCGGTGTCCCCCGGCGGTGCGGGGCGGCCTCCCGGCCCGCGGACCGGGACCTACAGCAGGGGCCAGGGGACCCGGCGGCCCGTGGCGTCGACCGGCAGGACCGGGCGCTCCAGCAGGCGGCGCACCCGCTGCTGCAGCGCGAGGAGCTCCGGGGACGTGAGCAGGCCGGCCAGCTGCTCGGGGACGGCGTCGGCCAGCGGTGCGACGGCGTCCAGCAGGTCCTCGGGGACGGGGTCCCCGCCGAAGTCCCAGACGACCGTCCGCAGCTTGTACCCGGCGGCGAAGCACAGACCGTGGTCGATCCCCCACACCTTGCCGTCGACCCCGTGCAGCACGTGCCCGCCCTTGCGGTCGGCGTTGTTGGCCACGACGTCGAAGAGCGCGATCCGGCGCAGTGCGTCGTGGCTCTCGGGGACCTCGTCGTACAGGGTGAAGTAGTGCGCCAGCGGGTCGTGTTGGACGAACAGCTGCAGGGACCCGACCCCGAACGGCCCGTCCTCGCGCACGACGGTCGGCGGGACGAGACCCCAGCCCAGGGCCTCGCTGAGCAGGTACGCGGCATGCTCCCGCCGGTGCAGGCCCGGGGCGAAGTCGATCAGCGGCCGCTCGCCCTCACGGGGCTTGTAGACGGCCCAGACGGAGCGGTCCTCGTGGCAGACCTCGACGAGCAGCGCCGAGTTGCTGCTGCCCCGGATCATCCCGAGCAGCTCCATCCGCCCCTCCGCGAGCAGCGCGAGCTCGCTCACCGGGGCCTGCTCACGAGGGCCTCAGACCGGTCAGCGGCTCGTCGGTGGAGTTGACCGTGAGCACGACCGGCGCCTGTCCCGGCGGGTACGAGATCGCGGAGACCGAGCACGGGCTGACCACGATCCGCTGGAAGAGGTCCAGGTGCGTCCCGAGGGCGTGCGCGAGGGCCGCCTTGATGGGATCGGCGTGGGAGAAGCACACCACCACCCCGCCCTCGTGCTCCGCGCGCGCCCGGTCGACCGCACCCACCATCCGGGCCTGCATCTCGGGGAAGCTCTCGCCCCCGGGGAAGCGGAAGGTGGACGGCGCCCGCTGGACGGTCGACCAGGCCTTGAGCCGGGAGAGCCGGGGAAGCTCCGCGCCCGTCCAGTCCCCGAAGTCGCACTCGAGCAGACCGGGATCCACGACGGCCGCCCGGCCGGTCCGGGCCTCCGTGGGCTCCGCCGTCTCGCGGGTGCGCTCGAGGGGGGACGTGAGGACCGCGTCGACGGGCATCCCCGCGAGCCGTTGCGCGACCCGCTCGGCCTGGGACCGGCCGCGGTCGGACAGGTGCAGCCCGGGCGCCCGCCCGGGCAGGACCTTGCCGGTGGTGGGCGTCTCGCCGTGCCGCACGAGGAGGACGAGCGTGCTCCGGGACCTCTTACGCGTTGCCATGATGTACCAGCGTACCGACGGAGACCGTCGTGACCAGAGGCCCGGTCGCCGACGGTGCCGCCTCCCCCCTTGACGCCCGGGTTAATGTGGCGCTGTGACTGATCGGAACGATCGACCCGACATCCGTACCCTCGGCGAGCTGCGCGCGGCGGGGCACGCCCCCAAGTCGTTGCGCCAGGAGATCCGCGAGAACCTACTGAGGACCCTGGCCGAGGGCGGTGATCCCTGGCCGGGGCTGCACGGGCTCGGGCGCACGGTCCTGCCCCAGATGGAACGGGCGCTGCTGGCCGGCCACGACGTCGTCCTGCTCGGCGAGCGCGGGCAGGGCAAGACGCGTCTGCTGCGCACCCTCGCCGGGCTGCTCGACGAGTGGTCCCCCGCCATCGAGGGCTCGGAGCTCAACGAGCACCCCGAGGAGCCCCTCACGGAGGAGTCCAGGCGGCGCGTCCTGCTCGAGGGCGACGAGCTGCCCGTCGTGTGGCGGCACCGCTCGGAGCGCTACGTGGAGAAGCTGGCCACCCCGGACACGTCCGTGGCGGACCTCATCGGCGACGTCGACCCGATGCGCGTCGCCGAGGGCCGGCGGCTCGGGGACCCGGAGACGATCCACTACGGGCTCGTGCCGCGCTCCCACCGCGGGATCGTGGCGGTCAACGAGCTGCCCGACCTCGCCGAGCGGATCCAGGTGGCCATGCTCAACGTGATGGAGGAGCGTGACATCCAGATCCGCGGGTACGTCCTGCGGCTGCCGCTGGACGTGCTCGTGATGGCCACGGCCAACCCGGAGGACTACACGAACCGCGGCCGGATCATCACCCCGCTCAAGGACCGGTTCGGCGCCGAGATCCGCACCCACTACCCGCTCGAGCTCGAGGACGAGATCGCCGTCATCCGCCAGGAGGCCGACCTGGTCGCGGAGGTTCCCGAAACGATCCTCGAGATCCTGGCCCGCTTCACCCGCCTGCTGCGGGACTCCTCCGCCGTCGACCAGCGCTCGGGGGTCTCGGCGCGGTTCGCCATCGCCGGCGCGGAGACGGTCGCGGCGGCGGCCCTGCGGCGGGCCACGCTCCGCGGTGAGGCCGACGCCGTCGCCCGGATGGTCGACGTCGAGACGGCCACCGACGTCCTGGGCGGCAAGATCGAGTTCGAGTCCGGCGAGGAGGGCCGCGAGCGCGCGGTCCTCGACCACCTGCTCCGCCGGGCGACCGCCGAGACCGTCCGGGGCCGCTTCCGCGGCCTGGACCTCGGCCCGGTGGTGGAGGCCTTCGACGGCCGCACCACGGTCTCCACCGGCGACGACGTCTCGGCCCATGACTTCCTCGCCGGGCTCCCCGAGCTGCCGGAGCCCGACGGGGCCGGCGCCGTCTACGACGAGATCGCCGCCCGGCTCGGGGCCACGAGCGCGGGACAGCGCGCCAGTGCCATCGAACTCGCACTCGAAGGGCTCTTCCTGGCCCAGAAGATCTCCAAGGACTCCGACGAGGACGGCACCATCTACGGCTGACCGCTCGCCGCTCCAGCGCCACGACACGTAAGGGGGCGTCATGCCCGCACACCACCGGTCATCGCGGTACGGCAGGTACACCGGGGGGCCCGATCCGCTGGCCCCGCCGGTGGACCTCTCCGAGGCGCTGGCGGCCGTCTCCGAGGACGTCATGGCGGGGTACTCGCCCGAGGAGGCGATGCGCGAGTTCCTGCGCCGGGGCGGACGCGGCCGGGAGGGCCTCGACGACCTGTCCCGGCGCGTGCACCGGCGGCGGAGCGACCTGCTCAAGCAGCACCGCCTGGGCGGCACGCTCGACGAGGCGAAGCAGCTGCTGGAGAAGGCCCTGCGCCTGGAGCGGGAGCAGTTCCTCCGTGACGCCCGGATGGACCCGACGGACCGCGCCTTCCGCGAGCTGCAGCTGGACGGGCTGCCCCGCTCCACGGCTGCCGCCGTCAGCGAGCTCGCCTCCTACGACTGGCAGTCCGACTCCGCGCGGGAGGCCTACGAGCAGATCAAGGACCTGCTCGGCCGCGAGGTCCTGGACCAGCGCTTCGCGGGCATGAAACAGGCCCTCGAGAACGCCACCGACGCCGACCGCGAGGCCGTGGCCGAGATGCTGCGCGACCTCAACGCGCTCCTGGAGAAGCACGGGCGCGGCGAGGACACCGACCAGGACTTCCAGGACTTCATGGCGAAGCACGGCCGGCACTTCCCGGAGAACCCGCAGTCGGTCGACGAGCTGGTCGATGCCCTCGCCCAGCGCTCCGCGGCGGCCCAGCGGATGCTGAACTCCATGACCCCCGAGCAGCGCCAGGAGCTGATGCAGCTCTCGGCCCAGGCGTTCGGCTCCCCCGACCTCATGGCGCAGCTGGGCCAGCTCGACGCGAACCTCCAGGCGCTGCGCCCCGGCGAGGACTGGAGCGGGTCGGAGCGCTTCCAGGGCGAGGAGGGGCTCGGCCTCGGCGACGGCACGGGGGTGCTGCAGGACATCGCCGAGCTCGACGCGCTGGCCGAGGAGCTGTCCCAGCACCACGAGGGCGCCAACCTGGACGACCTGGACCTCGACGCGCTCGCGCGCCAGCTCGGCGACGACGCCGCGGTCTCCGCCCGGACCCTCGCCGAGCTCGAGCGGGCCATGCGGGAGAGCGGCTACCTGCAGCGGGACCCCGACGGCGACCTGCGCCTCTCCCCGCGGGCCGTGCGGCGGCTCGGGAAGTCCCTGCTGCGGGACACCGCCCAGCGGCTCTCGGGCCGGCCCGGCGCCCGGGACACACGGCTGGCCGGTGCGGCCGGGGAACCGACCGGGGCCACCCGGGAGTGGCAGTTCGGGGACGCCGAGCCCTGGGACGTGACCCGGACCCTCACCAACGCCATCACCCGCACGGCCGCCGAGGGCGGCGACACCGGGCGGGGGCTGCGGATCGACGTCCGCGACATCGAGGTGGCCGAGACCGAGGCCCGGACCCAGGCGGCGGTCGCGCTGCTCGTGGACACCTCGTTCTCGATGGCCGCCGAGGGCCGCTGGGTGCCGATGAAGCGCACCTCCCTGGCCCTGCACCACCTGGTCTCGACCCGGTTCCGCGGGGACCGGCTCCAGCTCATCGGGTTCGGCCGCTACGCGCGGGAGCTGCGGATCGAGGAGCTCACGTCCCTGCCGCCGCGGCGGGAGCAGGGCACCAACCTGCACCACGGGCTGCTGCTCGCGACCCGCTTCTTCCGCAAGAACCCCTCCGCGCAGCCGGTGCTGCTCGTCGTCACCGACGGCGAGCCCACGGCCCACCTGCTCCCCGACGGCGAGAGCTGGTTCTCGTGGCCGGCCGAGCCGGCGACCCTGCGCGCCACGGTCCAGGAGCTCGACCGGCTGGGGCGCCTGGGCGTCCAGACGACGTTCTTCCGGCTCGGCGACGACCCGGGACTGGAGCGGTTCCTGCAGCGAATGGCCCAGCGGGTGGACGGACGCGTGGTCGCCCCGGACCCGGCGGACCTGGGCTCCGCCGTCCTGCAGGAGTACCTCAACGCCCGCTCCGGGGACACCGACGACGCCGATCCGTGGACGTAGGCGGCACCGGCCGCCCGAGCCCTCCCGGCACCACGTCCGCCGGCCGGGCAGCGGCGGGGCCGGGACCGGTGCGGACGCCGGTCCCGACCCCGCCGTGCGGCCCGGAGGGGCTCAGCCCAGGACGAAGGCGGTGCGCTTGTTCGCGGCCGGCCCGGCCGTCAGGACGCCCCGGTCGTGCAGCAGGTACCGGCCGGTGCCGTCCGCCAGCTGCAGGGAGACCCCCTTGTTGGTCCGGGTGCGCGTGAAGCTGGCCTGCGCGGCGAAGCCGTCGCCCGCCTCGACGGCGTCCACGCGCACCACGCCCCCGTCGACCCGGAGGTACCGGCCGGGGTGATTGACGGACTGGATCGACTCGGTGCCCGCACCGGCGAAGCCGGGGACGAACCGGAACTGGCTGTCGGCCAGCTCGCGGACGCCGGCGTCGACGCGGGCCACGAACCCGGCGTGGCGGACATGGGCGTCCGGGGCGTCCGCGGGGGACAGTCGGACGATCGGCCCGCCCTCCCCCACCGGCACCCCGAACAACGGTGTGCCGTCCGGGTGCCAGTACACCTTCTGGACCCGGGCGTGCCGGTTCGGGTCGTACAGGGGATCCCCGACGATGTCGCGGTAGTCCCGGGCGTGGTAGACGAGCACGTCCGTGACCCCGTCCTCGGCGACCGTGAACGAGTTGTGCCCCGGACCGTACTGCCGGGTCTGCTCGTTCGTCGTGAACACCGGCTCCGGGGACTTCCGCCACGACAGCGGGTCCAGCAGGTCCGCGTCCGCGTCCGCCGTGAGCATGCCCATGCAGTAGTTGGCGTCCGTCGCGCTCGCGGAGTAGGTCAGGAAGACCCGCCCGTTGCGGACGAGCACGGCGGCACCCTCGTTGACCCGGTACCCGCGGATCTCCCAGGGCAGCGTGGGGGTGGAGATCCGCACCGGGGTGCCGGTGATGGCGAGCGGGGAGGCCATCTCGGCGATGTAGAGACTGGTGTTCACCGCGATCTCGGGCTCGCCCTGGGCCCAGACGTAGTAGCGGCGCCCGTGGTGCTCGAACGTCGTCGCGTCCAGCTTGAAGTGGCCCCACGGCGTGGTCACCTCCCGTGGGGCGCCCCAGCCGGCGGGATCCCGCGGGTCGGGAAGGCCCGACTCGAGCACGTACATCCGGATGTTGAAGACGTTGTCGGAGTCGCCGGCCGCGAAGTAGATGTACCAGCGGCCGTCGATGCGGTGCAGCTCCGGGGCCCAGATGTGCCCGCCCATCCGCCCGGT
Organism: Kocuria sabuli; assembly: GCF_040981185.1. Classification (NCBI taxonomy): domain Bacteria; kingdom Bacillati; phylum Actinomycetota; class Actinomycetes; order Micrococcales; family Micrococcaceae; genus Kocuria; species Kocuria sabuli. The sequence goes on along the minus strand of NZ_JAVHZE010000027.1, from coordinate 11,255 downwards.
GACCGGCCGCCGCCAGACGACGGACTCGCCGGCCGTCGCCAGCCCGGCGATCGTGGGCGCCCCGCGCACCACGAGCCGGTCGTACTCGGGGACCGACCCCGTGAAGTAGTACATGCCCTCCACCGGGTGGGTGATGAAGGGATCCGCCCGCTGGGCGACGAGGGGGTTGACGGTGGGCACGCCGTAGACCTGCGCGTCCGTCGGGGTGCCGGCGCCCGGGCGCCCGGGGGCGGCGAGGGCCGCCGAGGGGGCCGCCAGGATGCCGGCGGCCGTGGCGCCCAGCCCACCGGTCAGCAGGAGGCGTCGATCGATGTGGGGGGTCATGGCAGTGTCCTCACTTGGTCGCGATGCGGATGAAGGTGACGGAGTTGGGCTCGAACGTGCGCGTGAACTGCGACTTGACGCCCTTGATGGTCGAGGTGACCGGCTGGACGGGCTGCGCGGAGCGGGTGTTCCGGGCGGCGGGGTCGCCGCTGAGCACGGTCATCTCGGCCTTGCCGAACACCCGTCGTCCCGCGAGGTCGATCGTGGTGACGGCCGGGGTGTCCTGGGCGTTGACGACCTTGACGATGAGGTCGCCGGTGGCCTCGTCCTCGGTCACGACCTGCGCGAACGGCTCGGTCACGTCGTCGTCGGAGAAGGACCCGAAGAGCTCGCCGTCGAGGTACAGCGTCACCGTCGTGCCCCGGACCTCGATCCGCACGTCGTAGGTCTCACCGGTGGCGATCGAGTGGTTCTCCTTGGCGAAGACGGTCTCCTTGGCCCCGCCGGTCGCCTTCTCGACCACGCTGCGCGTGTTGTTCCAGCCGCCGAGGTTCCACCAGTAGTAGTCGTCGGAGTCCTGCACCCCGAAGCCGATCAGGAAGCCCTCGGCGCCGGCCGTCTTGGTGGCCTTGAGCGACAGGTCGTAGTCCGTGGCGGTGATGTCGGCCGGGGCCTTGACCAGGGTGTCGTTGGCCGTCGTGCTCGACTGGACGTAGGCGCCGTCCTCGACGGACCAGGAGCCGCGGCCGGCCAGCGAGGTCCAGTCACCGGCGTCACCGTCGGAGAAGCCGTCCTCGTAGAGCACGGTCCCGTCGGGGGAGGCGACCTTCACGTCGTCGTACCGCGCGGCCGTGGACCACGTGGAGAGACCGATGCCGCCGTTGATCGGTGCGGGCTGGACGGTCCGGCCACTGACCGTGGTGGGGACGACGCGGTCGCCGACGTTGTTCATGAACAGCTTCTGGACCTCGTAGCTCGTCGAGCCCCAGGACTCGTCGTTGTCGAACCAGATCATGTCCGGCTTCCACTGCACGTGGTCGACGTTGGCGAGCAGCGGCGCGTAGGACGCCATCTTCACGACGTCGGCGTTGCGCTCCAGGCCGGTCATGTACGCCGCCTCGGACAGGGCGTTGAAGAAGGTGTTGTCCAGGGAGGCGTACTCGCCGAGGAACACGTCCGGGCCGCTGCGGTCGTAGGAGTCGTAGCGGTCGTTGTTCTGGAGGAACCAGGTGGGGGTGTTGTAGTAGTGCTCGTCGACCATCTCGACCCCGTTGGCCCGGTTGAGCTCCCAGTGCCGGTCGAAGACCGGGCCCTGGTCGTCCGGGCCCGAGTTGCTGATGACGGTGATGTCCGGGTGCGCGGCCTTGATGGCGTCCCGGAACCGGACGAAGTTCTCGGCGTACTCGTCGGGGAGGTTCTCCTCGTTGCCGACGCCGATGTGGGTCAGGCCGAACGGCTCCGGGTGCCCCATGTCCGCCCGGAGCTTCCCCCAGGTCGACGTCGCCGGCCCGTTGGCGAACTCGATCAGGTCCAGGGTGTCCTGGATGTGGCGCTCCAGCAGCTCCGGGTCCTCGGTCGCGCGGTTCTGGCCGCAGCCGGTCACCATGGCGGGGACCACCGGCAGCGGGTCGGCGCCGATGTCCTCGGCGAACTGGAAGTACTCGAAGTACCCGAGCCCGTACGACTGGTTGTAGCCCCAGAAGTTGGAGTTCGTGGCCCGCTCCTCGACCGGGCCGACGGTGTCCTTCCACTGGTAGGAGCGCGCACGCTCGTAGTCGCTGTCCGCGTCGTAGCCCTCGTGGCTGTTGACGTTGACGAGGCAGCCACCGGGGAACCGCAGGAAGCCGGGGTTCAGGGCCGCGACCTTCTCGGCGAGGTCCTTGCGCAGGCCGTTCTCCCGGCCGAGGTAGGTGTCCTCGGGGAAGAGCGAGACCATGTCCAGGCGCAGGGTGCCGGTGCCTCCGGCCTCCACGGCGAGCCGGGCCGCGTCGGTCGTGCGCTTCGCGGTCAGCGTCCCGGTGTACTCCACCCACCCGTCACCCTGCACCGTCAGGTCCAGGGGGTCGGCGAGGAGCTCACCGTCGGTGCTCCGCAGCGTGACGGTCAGCGGGGTGCCGGCCGGGGCGTCGGTCCGGGCCCACGTGGAGAAGTCGTACCGGGCGCCGGCGGTGAGGGCGACGCCCGCGTTGTACCCGGAGTTGGTCACGCCGTAGCGGCCGCCCTCCGGGTTGGCGAGGTCGAGCCGGAGGTGGGTGCGGTTGCGCTCGTTCAGCCGCGCCTCGTCGTCGACCGTGGTCGCCGCCCCGGACCCACCGGACGAGGAGGTCGGCGTCCAGGCCGTCAGGCCGTGGTAGCCGGAGTTGTCCACCGGGAGGAACTCGAAGGAACGGTTGCGGACCAGCTCGGCGTACAGACCGCCGTCGGCCGCGAAGTTGATGTCCTCGTAGAAGACGCCGTACATGGACTCGTCGATCTCGGCACCGGTCGCTCCGGGCTCGACCGCGATCGTGTAGTCGGGTTCCGTGGGCTGCTGCGGAGCGGCGAGGGCCGGTGCCGCCAGGGTGAGCGGTGCGGTGAACGCCATGCTCAGCGTCAGCGCTCCGAGGGCGCGGGGTAGGGACATGTCATGTCCTCCTTCGGACAGTGGTGCTTCTCGGGGGGAGGGGGGCGGAGAGAACCTGGCGGGACGAACGGTCCGTCCGACCGCCGCGGGGCTCTCGTGGCCCCGGTCGCCGGAGCGCCTCCGCAGCCGCCGGATCCGGGGACCGCATCGACGAGTCAAGCCGTCACACTGAATGTGAGCGATAACACAGTGTTCCGAGTTTGTTCCTCGCCCGCTTCCCTGTCAATGGCTTTTGTTCACGTCTGCGAAACGTCAGGACTCCTTCGCCGGAAGGGTTGACCCCCGTGGATGTGAGCGCTAACACTTGCGGTGGGTCGTAGGAGACCCGCGATCTTGGACAGCTCGACCGGACCGACGCTCCCGGCACAGCTGACGCTCTCGAGGAGGAGAAGCATGAAGAACTGGACCTATACCCAGAGGGCCGTGGCCACCGGGACGGCGGGCCTGCTGGCCCTGACGCTGAGCGCCTGCGGTGGCGGCAGCGAGGCCTCCGGCGACGGAGCGAGCGGTGGAGGCGATGACGTCATCTCCGTCGGCTTCTCGCAGGTGGGGGCCGAGAGCGGGTGGCGGGCGGCGAACACCAAGTCCATCCAGGAGTCGCTCACCGAGGAGAACGGGTTCGCCCTGTCCTTCTCCGACGCCCAGCAGAAGCAGGAGAACCAGATCCAGGCGATCCGCTCCTACATCGCCCAGGACGTGGACGTGATCGCGTTCTCCCCCGTGGTCGAGTCCGGCTGGGACGCCGTGCTCGAGGAGGCCAAGGCCGCCGACATCCCGGTGATCCTGACCGACCGCGCCGTGGACTCCGAGGACGAGACCCTCTACGAGTCGTTCATCGGCTCGGACTTCGTCGCCGAGGGCGAGCGGGCCGGCGAGTGGGTCGCGGAGAACCTCGGCGACCAGGAGCTCAACGTCGTCGAGCTCCAGGGAACGACCGGCGCCGCGCCGGCGATCGACCGCAAGGCCGGCTTCGAGTCGGCCATCGAGGGCAACGAGAACATCGAGATCATCGCCTCGCAGACCGGCAACTTCACGCGCTCCGAGGGGCGGCAGGTGATGGAGGGCTTCCTGCAGGCCCACGACGACATCGATCTGCTCTTCGCCCACAACGACGACATGGGCCTGGGCGCCATCGAGGCCATCGAGGCCGCCGGCCTGACCCCCGGTGAGGACATCAAGATCGTCACCATCGACGCGGTCAAGGACGGGATGCAGGCGCTGGCCGACGGAAAGATCAACTACATCGTCGAGTGCAACCCGCTGCTCGGGCCGGACCTGGCCGAGATCACCAAGAAGGTCGTCGCCGGCGAGGAGGTCGAGAAGCGCATCGTGGTCGAGGACCAGGCCTTCGACCAGGCCGCTGCCGCCGAGGCCCTGCCCACCCGCGAGTACTGATCCGCGCCGCCCGGCCGGCCGCGCGCACGGCGCGCGGCCGGCCGGGTTCCCTGCCCGATTCCCCTTCACGAGAGGTCAGCGATGACTGCGCCCCAGCCCGCGGTGGAGATGACCGGGATCTCGATCGAGTTCCCCGGCGTCAAAGCGCTCGACGGAGTCGACTTCCGGCTCTTCCCCGGTGAGGTCCACTCGCTGATGGGGGAGAACGGAGCCGGCAAGTCGACCCTGATCAAGGCCCTCACGGGCGTCTACGGGTGCGACTCCGGCCGCATCACCGTCTTCGGGACCCCCCAGACCTTCAGCGGACCGGCCCAGGCCCAGGCGGCCGGAATCAGCACCGTCTACCAGGAGGTCAACCTCTGCGAGAACCTCTCCGTCGCCGAGAACATCATGCTCGGGCACGAGCCGCGCAGGGGCGGACGGATCGACTGGCGGGCCCTGCGCCGCCGGTCGACGACCTTCCTCGCCCAGCTCGGCCTGGACATCGACCCCCGGTCCGTCCTGTCCTCCCACTCCCTGGCCGTCCAGCAGCTGGTCGCCATCTCCCGGGCCATGGTCCTCGACGCCAAGGTGCTGGTCCTGGACGAGCCGACCTCGAGCCTGGACACCGGGGAGGTGGCGCGGCTGTTCTCGGTCATGCGGACGCTGCGGGACCGGGGCGTGGCCATCCTCTTCGTCTCGCACTTCCTCGACCAGGTCTACGAGATCTCGGACCGCCTGACCGTGCTGCGCAACGGCACGCTGGTCGGGGAGTACACCGTGGACGAGCTGCCGCGACGCCGGCTGGTGTCCAAGATGATCGGGCAGTCCCTGGAGGCCCTCGACCAGCTCGAGGAGGCGCCGAAGCGGACCGTGGCCGCCCGCTCCACCGCGGCACCCGTCATCGAGGCGGTCGGCCTGGGCCGGCGCGGGTCCGTCGAGCCGTTCGACCTCACGCTGCACCCGGGCGAGGTCGTCGGCCTCGCCGGGCTGCTGGGCTCGGGCCGGACGGAGCTGGCGCGCCTGCTCTACGGCGCCGACCACGCGGACTCGGGCGAGCTGACGGTCGACGGGACGCCCGGCCGGCTCCGGGGTCCCCGGGCCGCCATGAAGCGCGGCATCGCCTTCTCCTCCGAGCACCGCAAGGCGGAGGGCATCATCGGCGACCTGACCGTGCGGGAGAACCTCGTCCTCGCCCTCCAGGCGGACCGCGGGTGGGCGCGCCGCGTCCCCGCCCGCAGGACGGACGAGATCGTGGAGAAGTACATCTCCGCACTGGGGATCCGGCCGGCGAACCCGGACGCGCTGGTGCGCAACCTCTCCGGCGGCAACCAGCAGAAGGTGCTGCTCGGCCGCTGGCTCGCCACGGCCCCGAAGCTGCTCATCCTCGACGAGCCGACGCGCGGCATCGACGTCGGCGCCAAGGCCGAGATCCAGCGCCTGGTGGCCCAGCTCGCCGCGGACGGCATGTCCGTCGTCTTCATCTCCGCCGAACTGGAGGAGGTGCTGCGGCTCAGCCACCGGATCGCGGTCATGCGCGACCGCAGGAAGGTGGCCGAGATCGTCAACGAAGAATCGACCTCGCTCGACGACGTGGTCGAGCTCATCGCCACTGGAGGTACCCCGTGATGCAGCTGGTACGGCATCGGCTCTTCTGGCCCGCGACCGCCCTCGTGGCGCTCCTGGTGGCCAACACGATCAACAACCCCGGGTTCCTGAGCATCCGGGTGCAGGACGGCCACCTCTTCGGGGCACTGATCGACATCATGCGCAACGGCGCCCCGCTCCTGCTGGTGGCCCTCGGCATGACCCTGGTGATCGCCACCCGGGGCATCGACCTGTCCGTGGGCGCGGTGGTGGCGATCGCAGGAGCTGTCGCCCTCACCTTCATCGGCTCGTCGCCCGACCCGGAGGCGCTGTCCACCGTGCTCCTCGGCGTGGGCATCGCGCTCGCCCTCAGCCTGCTGCTCGGGGTGTGGAACGGGTTCCTCGTCTCCGTGATCGGGATCCAGCCGATCATCGCGACCCTGGTGCTCATGACCGCCGGACGCGGCATCGCGATGCTCATCACCGAGGGTCAGATCACCACGATCACCAGCTCCGGGTACAAGGTGATCGGGGCCGGCTACTGGCTGGGCCTGCCGGTGTCGATCCTGATCGCCGGCGGCATCTTCGCCCTGGTCGCGCTGCTCACCCGTCGGACGGCCCTGGGCATGCTCATCGAGTCGGTCGGGATCAACCCGGCGGCCAGCCGCCTCGCCGGCGTGCGGTCCCGGAGCATCGTCTGGACCGTCTACGCGCTGACCGCGCTGTTCGCAGGCCTCGCCGGGCTCATGATCAGCTCCAACGTCATGGCTGCCGACGCCAACAACGCCGGCCTGTTCATCGAGCTGGACGCGATCCTCGCCGTCGTGATCGGCGGCACGTCGCTCGCGGGCGGGAAGTACTCCCTGGGCGGCACGCTGATCGGGGTCTTCATCATCCAGACCCTCACCCTGACGGTGACCACCCTCGGGGTCCCGCCCTCCGTCACCCCGCTGTTCAAGGCCATCGTGGTGATCGCCGTCGTCCTCATGCAGTCCCCGATCGTGCGCGAGAAGCTCGCGGCGCGGCGCCCGCGGGCACCGCGCCCGGCCGCCGTGGACCAGAACCCCGTGGAGGTGTCGGCGTGATGCCCACAGCCCAGCTCGTCCAGCCCGGCAAGAAGACCGGCTCCCGTCCCGTCCAGCACCTGAGCACGACCCTGTCCGGCAACCGGGCCCGGCTCGACCGCCGGTTCCTGCCCGTCCTCGGCACCTTTGTCGTGCTGGCGCTGATGCTCGCCGTCGGGGGGAGCCGCTACGAGAACTTCCTGTCCGGGCGGGTGATCTCGAACCTGTTCATCAACAACGCCCACCTCGTGGTCCTGGCCGTCGGCCTGACCTTCGTCATCATCGCCGGGGGGATCGACCTGTCCGTCGGTGCCGTGGTCGCCCTCACCGGCGTGATGGGCGCGTCGTTGCTGCAGTCGGGCTGGTCGTCCGGCGTCGTGATCCCGCTGATCATCCTGGTCGGCTCCGTGATCGGCCTGGTCGTCGGCACCATGGTCCACGTCTTCGACGTCCAGCCGTTCATCGCGACGCTGGCGGCGATGTTCCTCGCCCGGGGGATGTCGTACGTGATCAGCCTGCCGTCCATCCCCATCACCGACCCCACCTTCGTCTGGCTGTCCAGCACCCGGATCCCCCTGGGGGAGAACTGGTCGCTGACCCCCAGCGTGGTCATCTCGCTCCTGGTCGTCGCGGTCGGCTTCTACGTCCTGCACCACACCCGGTTCGGCCGCACGGTGTACGCGATCGGCGGGGGCGAGCACTCCGCCGCCCTCATGGGGCTGCCGGTCGCCCGCACCAAGGTGCTCATCTACGTCATCAGCGGCACCTGCGCCGGGATCGCCGGCTTCCTGTTCGCGGTGGGCTCCCGGTCCGGCTACTCGCTCACCGGCGTCGGGATGGAGCTCGACGCGATCGCCGTCGTGGTCATCGGCGGCACCCTCCTCACCGGCGGCAGCGGCTTCGTCCTCGGTTCCGTGCTGGGCGTGCTCATCCTCGGGCTGATCCAGACCATCATCACCTTCGAGGGCACCCTGAGCTCCTGGTGGACCCGGATCGTCATCGGCGCCCTGCTGCTGGCGTTCGTCATCCTGCAGCGGATCCTGGTCACGAGACGACGCTGACCCCGCCCGCCCTTCGGGACGGAGCCCGCCCGCCGGTCCACCGGGAGGCGGGCTCCGTCCCGAAGGCGTCCGGAGCCGGTCAGCGGACCGCGGAGGAGCCCCCGTCGACCGGAGGAGTGGGACCCGAGCGGTTCGCCGGGCCGCCACCGTCCGGTGCGGTGCCGGTCGCGGAGTGCTTCCCGTGCTGCCCGGCCCCGTCCTCGTGGTCGCCGTGCCCGGCGTGGTCGGCCTCGTGCCCGCCCTTGCCGAAGGGCAGCAGCTCCCACACGAGCACCAGGACCGCGCCCCAGACCAGGCCCAGGACCGCGGAGAAGAAGGTGTTCGTGAGCCAGGCGAGTGCTGCGCCGAGGCCGCCGGGGACGGCGTCGTGCACGAGCACCTCGACGTGGTGCACGGCCTCGTACGGGGCGTGCCAGCCCAGCTCGTCGAGGCCGACGAGGATGATGTGCCCACCCACCCAGAGCATGGCGGCGGTGCCCACGACCGAGATGACCGTGAGCAGCCCGGGCATGCCCTTGACCAGGCCGTGGCCGATCTTCTGAACGGTCGGGGAGGAGCGACCGGCCAGGTGCAGACCGAAGTCGTCCATGCGGATGATCAGAGCTACCACGCCGTAGACCAGGACGGTGATGCCGATGGCCACGACCAGCAGGATGGCCGCACGCGAGAGCAGCGGCTCATCGGCCACCTCGTTGAGGGAGATCACCATGATCTCGGCCGAGAGGATCAGGTCGGTGCGCACCGCGCCCCCGACCATCGTGTCCTCGGCGTTCTTGCCCTTCTCGACCACCGGGGTCTTGGTCTTGGCACCGTGGCCCGACACCTTCGACCAGATCTTCTCGGCGCCCTCGAAGCACAGGTAGCTGCCGCCGAGCATGAGGATCGGGGTGAGCAGCCACGGCGCGAACTCGCTCAGCAACAGGATGACCGGAAGTATGAAGATCAGCTTGTTGCGCAGCGAGCCCTTGGTGATGCGCCAGATGATGGGGAGCTCACGGGCCGGGGAGACGTCCTTGACGTACTGCGGGGTCACGGCGGTGTCGTCGACGACGACGCCCGCCGCCTTCATGCTCGCCCGGCCCGCGGCCGCGCCGATGTCGTCCACGGAGGCGGCGGTGACACGGGCCAGGGCGGCGACGTCGTCCAGCAGGGCCATCAGACCGCCGCTCACCGGAGGGCCTCCGGCTCGGACGTGATGGGGGCGGGCAGAGCCGCAGTGGTGATCAGCATGGTGACAGAGTAGAACCTCAAGCGCCCGAATGCCCCCTCGGAACCGTCCGGAACCACCGGCGATTCCGCTCGGCCCCCCTGCCACGCTCCGCCGGCGTCACTGGGTAGACTGTTCTACCCAGGACTGAGGAGGTTGTTCATGAGCACGGACCAGCACGCTCCCGGCCGGCGCGGTGGTTCCGCACGAGCACGGATCCTCGAGGCCGCCGCGCAGCGCTTCTATGCCCACGGCATCACCGCCACCGGCATCGACGCGATCACCGCGTCCGCCGGCGTGGCCAGGATGAGCTTGTACAACAACTTCGCCTCCAAGGCCGCCCTGGTGGAGGCGTACGTCGAGGCCCGTCACCAAGAGTGGCTCCGGCTGTACCAGGCCCGCGCCACGGACAGCAGCACCGCCGAGGAGCGCGTCCTGGCGGTCTTCGACGCCTACGCCGACCATGCCGCGGCGGTCTACGAGCACGGTTTCCGCGGCTGCGGACTGCTGAACGCGGCGGCCGAGCTCTCCGTGGACGATCCCGCACGGGCAGCCGTACGACGCCACAAGGAGCACGTCGAGCAGCTGCTGGTCGCGCCCCTCGGCGAACTGACCGACCCGGCCACGGCACAGCGGCTCGCGGAGCACTTCAGCTTCCTGCTGGAGGGATCCATGGCGCGCGCCGGCCTCGAGGGCGAGCCCGACCTCCTGCTGCGTGCCCGAGGATTCGCCGCCGACATGCTGGCCGCCCTGTGAACCGCCGGGCCGGCGGCATCGCCGCCATCCTGGTGACCGCGTTCCTGTGGGGAACGACCGGAACCGCCGCGACCTTCGCCGCCGAGGCGGGCCCCCTGGCCATCGGCGCGGCCGCGCTCGGCATCGGCGGGCTGCTGCAGGCTGCGATCGCCCTGCCCGCACTTCGCCGCTCACGGCAGGCGCTGCGGGCGCACGCGGGACTGGTGGTGCTCGGCGCCGTCGCCGTCGCCGTCTATCCCCTGGCGTTCTACAGCTCGATGCGCCTGGGCGGGGTCGCGATCGGCACCGTCGTCTCGCTGGCCTCCGCGCCCCTGGCGTCCGGCATCCTGGAGCGGGTCGTCGAGCGGCTCCCCCTGAGCCGGTGGTGGAAGCTGGCCGCACTCCTGGGCATCCTCGGCAGCGCCCTGCTCTGTCTGTCGAAGGCCGGGGACTCGGCGGCCTCGGGCCCGGCCACCGTGGCGAGCATCGGGCTCGGCCTGGTGGCGGGCACCACCTATGCGCTCTACTCCTGGGTGGTCCACCGGCTCATGGGCCATGAGGTGGGACGTGCAGCCTCGATGGGAGCGGTCTTCGGCGCCGGCGGAGCGCTCCTGATGCCCGTCCTGCTGCTCACCGGAGCGCCCCTGCTGGGCTCCGCGCAGGCCTTCACCGCGGCCGTCTACACGGCCCTGATACCGATGTTCCTGGGCTACTTCCTGTTCGGCTTCGGCCTCGCCCGGGTGCGGCCGAGCACGGCGACCACCCTCACCCTGACCGAGCCGGCCGTCGCGGCCGTCCTGGCAGTCCTCGTGGTGGGTGAGCGCCTGAGTGCTCTCGGCTGGAGCGGGCTGGCCGTCATCGCGGTCGCGCTGGTCGTCCTGGCCCTCGCCCCCACCAACGTCGACGACAAGCCCGGTCCTGTCCCGCAGCCCGACCCCGAGCCGACGCCGGCCGGCAGTCCCGGCAGCTTCACGGACACCGTCGTCCAGTACGAGTGACGAGGGTGAGCACTCCCTAGGCTTTTGCACCGCTTCGTGGGGTGGAGCCGGCCGGTCGATGGCATGAGAATGACCCCGCACCGGTGTCGGTGGGGGCCTGTGCTTGGCGTCGTAGTGCTGGGTGGTCGGTCGGCGCGGGCCGGAAAAGGGAGATGGGGGGTCGTGTCACTGGTGTGGTGCCGGCCGGTGGTGGGTACGGGTCAGGCCCGGCACCGGTGTTGGTGGGGGCCTGTGCCGCGGAATGTGCCCCGCAGGGGCGCTGTGGTGGTGGGGTGGTTAATGTGGGGAGCCCCCGCACCGTGGTGGTGCGGGGGCTCGACCCGTGGTGTGGTCCGGCGGTGT
>NZ_JAVHZE010000062.1:0-821 GCF_040981185.1 Kocuria sabuli | reverse complement strand
CTCCGGAGGACGCCCGTACGGCAACGAGTTGTATAATGAATAACTCGGAGATTTTTCCTCTCATCTGCAGGAATTCACAGTATATTAAAAACAGAATGTTACCAGAGAAAGCGGACGTTACAGAAGATAGTGATACGTTTCCGGACTGAGTTCGTTCTTTAAATCCTATACCTGAAGACCACAGCGGTGGTCTTTGGGAGTTTTTTTATTGCCTGATATACATTAAGCATGTTATATCTTGCTAAGAAATAATCATTCAGGGATTAATCATAACTACTGAAGTTATGTTGTGTTCTTTTCTTTTAAAAATAAATTATTCAGATTTATTTTCTATTGATTTAATGAGGTAGGGAATGACAGAAAGTGCTTTGCTTTTGCGAGAGGCATTTAATGAATCGGTTAACTATATGACATGGTCTTTTTATTCACTGATAACTGCTTACGTTTCGATGGCTTTTTATGATAGAGTTGAGGTTAAGACCCGAATAAATAATTATCTGAATAAGTTACTTTTCGTGATTGCTATGTCCGTTTTTATCCCAAATATGTACTTTGTTTCAATGGTGTTCAGTCAGAAGTTAGGCACCGCAGCTGGCGTTGCGTCATTCATTATTGGGCTACTTTTCATGATGTTAAACTCGGCACCTGTAATTACTGGTATCGTACAGCAGCGCAAAGATTGAGTTTTATGAGTATAGTCAGTTGGGTTTTCATCTGTTTTATCAGACTTAGAAAAATGAAATCTTTCAATTCATTGATTTTAAACGCAAAAAAATTTCTAAATGATCAGAATTATAGGGTGCTCGCTCTGTTCGATCACC
>NZ_JAVHZE010000026.1:0-40637 GCF_040981185.1 Kocuria sabuli | reverse complement strand
CTCTTCGAGCACGCCGCCAAGTGGCGCGTGCTGCTCAAGGCCGCCCGCGCGGCCACCACCGGGCTGGGAGATCAGCCCAGTGTGGCCCGCTATGAGTTCACCGCGCTCAAGCCGATGCCCTACCAGCTCGACGGAGAGGTCCGCTCCGTCCCGGCCCACACCACGGTCCGGGTCGAGTCCGCCCCTGGTGCCCTGACCGTGATCGGCTGATCGCCGCTGGCGCGGAGGGCGAGCTCGAACCGGGCTCGCGGGTTGGCGGGGTCCTCACCGAGGCAGGACCCCGCGCCGCTGGTCGGTCCGGTGGCCGGCGGCCTGACGTCGGGTCCCGGAGGTGTCTTGTTCATGACGGGTGCCGCAGGTATCGGCCCCGGCGCCCGGAGGGGAGAATGGTAGTCTCGGCAGGCGTCAGGCCAGCCCACGGAACAGGCCGCTTCAGGGGCTTGTCGGAGGAGAAGCCATGGAACCGGATCCGGTGGTGGCCCGGCTTGGTGCCGCCTGGGCTCGTGTGCACGAGGTGGTGCTGCAGGCTCAGACGGCCGCCGAGGCGGTGAGTCAACTGGTGGAGGTGGCGCAGCAGCTGATCCCGATGGCGGTCGGGGCCGGGATCTCTCTGGTGGACGAGGACGGGGTGTGCACCACCGTGGCGGCCACTCATGCGATGGTGGCCAAGGCGGACGAGCTGCAGTACGAGCTCGGGGAGGGCCCGTGCCTGCGTGCCTGGGACACCGTGAGCGTCCAGTACGTCCCCGACACGACCACCGACCCGCGGTGGCCCGAATGGGGCCGGACCGTGGCCCGGGCGGGAATCCGCTCCGCGCTCAGCGCCCCACTGGTCGTTCAGGGCCAGGAGATCGGGGCGATACAGGTCTACGCCACCGAACCCCATGCCTTCACCGACCACGAGGAATACCTGCTGAGTCTGCTCGCCGGCCCGGCTGCCGCCCTGCTGGGCGACGCCCGCACCCGACGTCAGCCCCCTCGCCTCGACCACACCGTGCAGGAGGCTGTCACGGACCGGGATCGCATCGAACGCGCCGTCGGTGTGCTGATGGAACGCCGGCAGCTGACCGAGCCCACCGCCCGCAGCCGGCTGCTGGACACCTCCCGCGCTCAGGGCGAGACCCTCGCCCAGACCGCCGGGCACGTCCTGGACGACACCGACCCCCCGGCCTGAAGGCGGCCCGTGCGCAGTCACCCCCAGTGGCAGCACCACGGCCGAGGCAGTGGCCTCAGCGGAGACCGGCTCAGCACTCTTCGGCGTTGTCGCCCTCGGCGAGGTCCGAGACGTAGGGTGCCTGTTGCGGGGGGATCCGGGCGATCAGCTCATTGGCCGCATGGGCCAGCAGGTCACGTTGGAAGGGCGGCAGGCTGAAGGACTGGTGCAGGTAGGCGTCGATCTCGGTCTCCCCGGCCTCTCCACCGAGGCTGAAGTAGTGCAACCACAACTGTTCGCGGGCGATCCCGGACCGGTTGATGGCCTGGCGCAGCAGGCGGGCCTGTTCGCGGGCCATGGCATCATCATCCACCAACGCTAGGAACTCGTACCGAGGGAAGGGTCCAGGACCGCCTGGGCGATCTCGAGCAGGGGCCGGTCCTGGGCCCGGGAGTCATTCAGCAGCGCCACGCGGGCGTGGTGCTGATCGAGGCCGCGGCGTTCCATCACGATCCCGGTCGCCACATCCACCGTCGCGCGGTCCGTCAGGGCCGTGCGCAGGGCCTGACTGAGCCGGTGCGGGGCCTCGGAGGTCTGCGCGGCACCGAGCAGGGTCGCGGCCGCCGCGGCCAGCAGGCTCAGCCGCCGCTCATCGGCAGCGGTGAACCCGTCCGCGGTGGTGGTGTAGACCTTCAGCGCCCCGATGCAGTGGCCTCTGTACAGCATGGGGGCGCTCATCGCCGAGCGGACCCCCAACGGGAGCACCCCCGCGCACCAGCCCAGCCATCGGGTCTCGGTGGCGGTGTCGTCCACCCGCTGCAAGGACTCGGTGGCCCACGCGCTCAGGCACGGGCCTTCCCCGAGTTCGTACTGCAAGGTGTCACCGGCCTCGGCGACCGCATCCGTGGTGCCGGTGGACATCGTGTGCCCCTGATCGTTGATCAGCGACGCCCCGGCCCCGATCGCGGAGTCCACCACGTCCTGGGCGACTTCGGCCAGCTGCTCCACCGCGGAGGTCGCGCTCTCCTGGCTCAACAACATCCCGTGAATACGGGCGAAGACGGTGGTCAGTTCCGTGCCCGAGAACTCGCTTTCCATGGTGACCTCCCCGGTCCCACGGATCCGCTCCACGTTCCCTGACGGCTGGGAGCACAGGGGATGATCCGCTCGATGTTCGTCCTTGCCATCCATGATACTCCCGGCCCGACCAGCGACGAGGTTCCACTGTGGCCCGCTCCGGGGAGGTTGTCCCGCTGCTATGCCGTACCGCCCGGGCGGCCGTCACCGTCGGCTCCACCTTCCCCGTCGGCCGTCTCTTTCCGGTCGTCCTCGAGCAGCTCCCAGGAGTAGGGGGCGTGGCCATCGACCCCGTGATCGATGAGTTCGTTGGCCGCGCAGGCCAACAGGTCGCGCTCCAAGCGCGGCATCCCGAGTGCGTGGTGAAGATAGGCATCGATCTCCACCTCCCCCACCTCCCCTCCGAGCCGGAAGGAGTGCAGCCACAACGTCCCCACCTCGATGCCGGCCGCCTTCAGCAACCGGCGGAGACGCTGCGCCTGCTCAGACCCCACCCCGTCGTCGTCCACGACGGCGTCCTATCCTTCCCGGTCCGCCGGGCGGGCCAGGGTCTGGCGGGCGACGTGGGCCAGGGGACGGTCCTGGAGCACAGCCTCAGCCATCAGCGCGGCCCGGGCCTGCTGGACGTCGGTGCCGTGGCGCTCCATGAGCACCCCGACAGCGACCCCTACCTCCTGCCGGTCCGACAGGGCCTCCTGCACGGAGGCACTGAGCCGGCGCGGGGCGTCGGCGGGCTGCGCGCAGCCCAACAGGACCGCCACCGCCCCGGCCAGCATTCCCAGCATTGCCGCATCCTCCCCGGTGAACGCACCTGGCTCACCGGCGTAGACCTTCATCGCTCCCACTCTCCGGTCCCCGTGCAGCAGCGGGGTGCTCAGCACCGAGCGGATGCCCTGAGCGTGCGCGGCCGCGCACCATTGCGGCCAACGGATCTCGCCGGCGGTGTCGTCGATGCGCACCACGGCCGAGGTGGCCCAGGCACTGATGCACGGGCCCTCACCGAACTCGTACTGCAGGGCGTCGGCGGCGGCGGTGAGGGCGTCGGTGGCCCCGGTGGACCTCGCCCGACCGGTGTCGTCGAACAGGGAGGCCCCGGCCCCCACGGCAGTGCTGATCGTGGCGCGAGCTACCTGGGCGAGCTGGTCCACCGCCGTGGCCGCGTTCTGCTCGCTCAGGAGCATGCCCTGGATGCGGGCAAAGGCCATGGTCAGTTCGGACACAGAAGGATCAGGGTGCATGAGGTCTCCAGCGGTCGTGATGACGACCGGAGGTCACGTCCTGGCTTCGAAAACCGCCCCGCTCTGCGGGGTGCGTCTCCGCAGTTCGCCCTGGTCCTGACCTTTGAGCCTACGCCGCATCCCACTGCACACAACCGTCTCCTCGGCGCCCTGCAGCACCCACCGTGGTCCCACCACTCCCGAAGCCCGGCGATAGAGCATGTCGAAGGGCACCTTGTCAGCGCCCTCTCGAGCTTTCCAGCGGGAGTTCAGGAGGGCAGGTTCTGGCCTGCTCAACAGGACCCCCACCCGTGGGACAGAGGCTGCCGCGGACATGTCGAGGGCCTCGCCATGTTCCAGGGCCCTCGGTCCCCATGGCCGGTGGAAGCACCGGCACCACCGCGGCCCGGCGGTGGTCGCCGGTGTCGGGATGGTCAAGACCGGCGGTCTCGCCTACGGTGGGATCAGGTCGAGTACACGGCCTATCCCTTGCAGCGGCCCGATGCCAGGAACTCCCGGACCGTTCTCTCTGACCCCCATGCCCCGTGGCGCTGCTGCGGGTGTCCCGCACTGGATGCCTGCTCCATCCCTGCCGTGTCGACGGGCTCACCGGTCACTGCCCCGATTTCCCCGCTCGAGCGACCACCGCATCATCTGGAGCCATCACCTGCACACCAGGTTCGGCCCCTCTTCTCCGCACAAGGACATCACCATGAGCACCCCCACCACCGCGACCGACCACAGCACCGACTCCTTTTCCGTTCCCGAGCCCGACGGCGGGCCCTGCTCCTGCTTGGAACCCGCCGAGGCGTTCCCGGCCGAACTGGGCGGATTGAGCATGGGCGAGCTGCAGGTGCTGCACTCGAGGATCTGCCGGCAACTGGACCGCGATTACCTCACCACACCCGACGGGCCCCACCCCTGCACCACCGACCGGTTGCAGGACGTGTTGGGCGAGCTCGACGCCCGCGACGCTGCCTGAGCCCACCACCCACCTGGACAAGCGGCCGACTCCAGGTGTGATCACCACGTGTCCCGCTTCTCCACGGGTCCCAGCACCACCAGGGGCGCGCCCCACGACGGAGGGCGCCCCTCCGGTCGTGCCGCCGTCGCACCGCTCGACCAGCAGGTGGAGGGTGACACCGAGGCAGCGGGACTGGAGTCGCGCCGAGGGACGCCACAGCCCGTGGTGTCGGCCGTTCGCGGGATGGGTGTCAGGTCCGTGAGCTCTGGTGCGCTGCCCCACCGGCCCCGCGCCTATGTCGCCGCCCCGGTGGCTCCGGCCACGGGGCTGTTCCAAGCGATCAATTGGGCCTTTGACCAGGCCGAGGACCTCACCTGGGGTGATCTGCGCATCATGGTGAGCGATCCGGGCCTGGTCACGCGGTTGAGCCTGCTGCAACGACTGAAGAACCGCGGGGTGCGCATCGGCACGGCCGAGCAGGCGGCTGGGGCCCGGTCCTTCCGTGGGATGGTGATCGCCTTTCGCCCCGATGCCGCGATGCTCGTTGCCGCCGAAGCGCTGCCTGGGGTCCGGGCGGTGGTTGCGGTGGCAGCGTCCAACGACCAGCTCCGGGAATGGGTGGGCATCTACGCCCCGCAGCACCTGGGCGGAGACGTTCTGCCAGCCCGGCCCGAGGTCACGGCAGCGGTTTCCGTTCGATCCGGGCAGGTCCTCCAGCCCAACGTCTGAACCATCGACCGCCCCACTGGCTCCACTACGAGCCCGCCGCTTCCGGACCGCAGGCATCTCTCCGTGGTTCGCGCGCAGGACGCGGTGCCGCCGAGAACGATCCACAGAACGACAGAAGCGTGCATCTGCCCATCTCCGGCGCTGTCCTCGGGTGTCACGAGGGTGGTTGAGCAGCCGGCCACCCTTGCTTCACCCTGCAGGACCCTGTCCGCCCTCGACGCGGAGAGGAGCACGTCGTGCTGGACGCCCGCACAGCCCAGCAAGCTCGAGCACTGCAGCACCCCATCGCTCAGTCCGGCATCTCGGTGTTCCGGCCGTGGTGGCACTACTTCAGCCTGGGTGGAGACGTCGGCGAGCTCGAGGTCGATGCCTGTCTGCACCAGGCACTGCACCTGCACCGCCTCCAGCGCCAGTTGCTCGATCACGCCGCCCACGAACTCGTCAACGACTGGCCCGGACCACAGACCGACCACCCCACCCGGCAGGAACCGGGATGGTTCCTGCTCCCGCGACGACGGTGGCCCCTCAGCTGTTCTGCAGCGCGGGCGCCGCCAGCCCGTCGGGGTGCGTTGGTGCGGTCAGGGCAGAAGTGCCGTACAGGGGTTCCCCTGTCCTGAGGTCGGTGGTGATCCGAGATCATGGAACACCTCTTCGATCGGCCGGCGGAAGAGCCGGGCCAGCCCGAAGGCCGAGGACGGATCCGACCGCTCGTTCTCCACGACACAGATGGCCTGCCGGGAGACTCCTCCGGCAATGGCCACCTGGCCCTGGGACATTTCCCGGGATGTCCGCAGCGTCTTCAGCTGGTTGTGCACCACCCCTCCGATCATGCCTGCTGGCCGACGAGCAACCTGAGCAGTGTCAGCGCCAGCCACCCGGCCCGCACCGGGATCTTGACCGCAACGAGGCATGCCCAGGAGTCAACCGCGCCTTCAGCACTCCCGTTGAACTTGTGGGACGCCCGCTGTTCTGACCCGGCACCGACCGGGCGATGGGCTCGCCCGGGCCTTCAGTCCTGGTAGTCGTCGGCGAGCCGTCGCCGTTCGTGTACTCGCCGGTTGTAGGTCGCCTCTCGGATCGACTCGTCGCTGTCGAAATTCGATCCCAAGGCCCCGGCCAGGGTGCCCAGCGAGGCGGCCAACCAGGACAGGTGGAGATAGTCGAACAGGCTGACCGGGTGGCCGAGCTGGGAGCCGAGAAAGTCGCCGGTGATGACCGCCAATCCCAGCACGAACAGCACCGACCACAGGACCATGTACATCAGAACCACGCTCAGCCCGACCGTGATGATCGTGGCCGCGTTGTCCAGCCCGGCCCGCCACCGATCGGCGGCGTCGCGGAGCCTGTTCCACAATCCGTTGTAGACGATCAGCCATGCACTCAGCGCGGCGATCACCACACCACTGATCGCGGCCATCCGGGGCACGGAGAGCGCGTCCGACATGTTCCAGATGGACGCGTAGAAGATACCGAACGCCCCGGTGGCCGCCGCCGCGGCCACACAACTGGACAGGGCCGACAGCAGGCGCCCGGGACGGTTGCTGCGGACCATCCCGGACAGCAACCGCAACCGATTCCACCGCCCCGGAAGGACGACATAGGACACGTCGTCCTTCCGCCCCGGGGGCACTCGGCGCACCGCACCATGCCCCGCCGCCTCCCGGGCCGCCGGGGCGGACGGGAAATCCACGGTCCCCTCCTGCACCGAGCGGATCAGGGCCACCACCAGCTTCCGGGTCCTTCTCCTGAGCCGGTATGCCCCCAGAGCCGGCAGCACCACCAGGGCAGCCCGGGCCGCCGAACTCACCTCGCACAACATGGACTGACCATCTTGGACCCGGGGGAGATCCGTCAGATACACCACGTAGTCCCAGCCTCGCCCGTCCCGGATCTCACAGGCACGCTCCATCAGAGGAATCTCCCCCTCCGAGGTGAGCGGAAGAGCCCCCAAACTGACCTCCACCTCCCACCGCGCCCCCGCACCACCAGCAGCACCAGCACCAGCACCAGCACCAGCACCCGGATCATTCGACAGTTCCCGGGACAGTTCAGCAGCAACCGATTCGGCCACCTTCTCCGGCAGGCCAGGATCGGCCATCAGCCCTATCCTCATCGTTGTCGTGGTCATGACCCCATCATCAAGCACACACGCTCACCCCGGACTCGCTTCATCTCATTGCCCCCCAGTGCAGACTCACCCCGCCCACACGAAGGTTCAGTCCGTCCACGCCCACTCACACATCGGTTTCCCACCTCGAACTCGATCGCACAGGAACTTTCACGGCAACGTCGTTCCCGTGGGCGGTATCCGGTATCCGGTAACCGGCCATATGCAAAGTGGGGGCCTGCTGCCTGACCGCCCGGAGCGCTTGTCGTGACGCATCGAGTCCTTCGGTGTGCTGTTGAACTCAGAGCCAGTCGTTGTCCCTGGCGTGCCGAGCGGCGTCGTGGCGGGTGCGTGTCCCGGTCTTCCGGATGGCTGAGGACAGGTAGTTGCGCACCGTGCCTGGTGACAGATGCAGCAGGCGGGCGATGTCGCGGACGCTGTACCCCTCTCCTGTCACTCGCAGGACGTCCTCCTCTCGTTGGGTCAGAGGCGAGTCGGTGGTCAGTGCCCGCGCAGAGACCGCCGGATCGATCACGCGTGCGCCCTGGGCCACTGCAACGGCGGCGGACGCAATCTCCTCGGGGTCGGTGTCCTTGCCGAGGAAGCCACGCACCCCGAGCCGCAGTGCTCGGCGCAGAACGCCGGGCCGGGCATGACGGGTCAGGATCAGGATCGCCTGGTCCGGAACGATGGCGAGCATCTGCGAAGCGGCTTGAAGGCCGTCCAGGACAGGCATGTCGAGGTCCAGGATGGCGATGTCCGGGCGCAGCTGTTCGAATTGGCGCACGGCTTCTGCCCCGTCGGCGGACTCAGCGATGATCTCCAGGTCTTCTTCCAGGGGGAGTAATGTCGCCAAGGCCGTGCGGATGAGCCGTTCGTCATCGGCCAGCAGGACCGTCAGCAATCGCGGACCTGTCCCATCCGCGCCTCGAGCGTGAACGTGCCATCGACGTCGCGCAGTTCGAGCCCGCCACCGAGGGCGCGCAGTCGTCGATGCAGCGTGTCCAGGCCGCGCAGAGTGCACGATTCCTGCCGCGCAGGGGCCCCGTCGTTGGTGACGACCAGGTGATCAGCCCCGACGACGATTGATACGTGCTCGGGGCGGGCGTGCCGGAGGATGTTGGTGGTGGACTCGCGCAGCACCCGGGCGAGGGTGGCCTCCCAATCCGAGGCTGGGGTTCCGTCGGGCCGCTGGACGGTGGTGGTGGCCCCGACCGCGTCCAGCAGGTCCACGGCCGAGTGCAGCTCCTCGGAGAATCTCAAGGCGTGCCGGTCGGCGGCCAGTTCACGGGCCGCTGTGATCGTCTGGCCAGTGAGTTGCTGAATCGCCTCGAGTTCTTGTGCGGCCCGGGCGGGGTCAGCGGTGCGCAGCTTGGCTGCGACGGCGGCTTTCAACTTGATCACGTGCAGCGTGTGCCCCTGGATGTCGTGCAGATCCGCGGCGAACCGATGCCGCTCACGGGCGAGGGAGAGTTCACGCTCGACGTCCTTCGCCCCCTCGAGCAGAGCGAAGAGTCGTCGCTCGGATCCCATGTCGTGGATCGAGCAGAGCCAGATGGCTGCCACGAAGGTCAGCTGAACGACGGTACCCACAGCGTTGGGGGAATCGGTGGTCAACGCCACCGTGCTCACCCCAGCGACAGCAGCACCCGCAGCGGTGGCCCAGGCCGCTCGACGAGTCGTCCGCGCTTCGATGACCACACCGGCGGCGACAGCCAGCGACACCGACCCGGTGGGGTTGGCTCCCGTCAGCGCGGACCAGAGCAGAGTCGGAAGCCCGACCACGACGGTCAGGCTGAGCCACAGCCAATTCGGCTCCTCGTCGACACGCAGAAGAACCAGCACCGCCAGCAGCAGGCTGGGCATCACGACGAGCACGGCCGCCCAGTCCGACGACGCAGTGGCCGCCACCACAACGGTGACCGCCACCGAGAACGCCCACGTGCGGGTGCGACGAGTGCGCGACATGTCCCGTATGTCCATGACGGTGCTCGGCTCGGCGATGGCCACGCGATACTCCTCCGGGGTTCGGGGCCTGCCGGTCCGCAGAGCCCATGCCACCTCATCAGATGCACCTGAGCCCGTCCAGTGACACCACGTCACCCACACCAGTGACTCAACAGCACTGTCCACCTCGGCCACGGGCTGCCCAAGGTGGACAAGTCATCCCACCCCACGGTCTCGGCTCCCACTGCGGAGAACTCGGTGACCGGACGAAAGGACTCCCGTGACCCAGCTGCGCACCTGGATCCTCGACCTGCAACAGGTCGTCGACACCTTGCCCGGCCCCCTGCAGATGCTCGCCGTTCTCCTCATCGGCATGATCCCCTTTCTGGAGGGCGACGTGGCAGCGACCATCGGAGTGGTCGCCGGCATCCATTGGCTCCCCTCCATCGTTCTCGGAGTGACCGGCACCGTCGTAGTGACCTTCTTGGTGCTGAGCTCGCTGGGACGATTCGGCCGACCCCGTGACAACCGGTGGGCGGAGCACAAGGTGATGCGCCGTGTCGAGCAGTGGGGCGTCCCCATTGGCATGCTGATCAGCGGATTCCTGTTCAGCGTGCCCGTCACGGTTTTCATCATGGGCGCCGCCGGCCTGCGGCGTCCGACCGTGCTCATCTCCGCCCTGGCCGTCGCCGTGCTGAACGGGACCGTGGCCGGTCTCCTGTCCGCAGGAATACTCCAGTGGGTCATCGACATCTGAACTCCACAAGCCAGAGAGCAGTCACCTTCCCAGCAAGGACGTCGACGAAACGGCCAAGCACTCTCGCCAAGAACCCGGGGAACCCCAACTGCAACACTCACATCGGCCCCTGTGAAGGTGGCTGGGTGGCATGACCCATGACCCGGTGTCTGTTGGCCATCCGCGCAGTGATCACTACCGTGAAGACATGGACGGCAACGACGCACTGCCCCGCACCGAATCGACAGCCACGGCGACTCCCGCGACCCGAGACCGTGGCTCCGGCCGGGGCGAGGCACTGGTCCTGGCGAGCTGGACGCTCATCGGCGGCCTCTTCATGACCGCGGTCCTCCACCTGGGCGCCGACCTGTGGGGCGGGGCCCAGGGCCCGGTCGTCTTCGGCAGCCTCATCGCGCTGGTCATGCTGGGCAACTTCACCCGCGCACGCACCCGGACGGCACGCCCCCGGCACTTCGGACTGGCAGAAGGAATGGCCGCCCTGTGGCTGGGCATGGGCGGCGGCATCGCCACCCAGGCTCTCGGCAACGACATTGGCAGCGGAGTGCCCCTCGGCACCGCTGTGATCGCGGCTGCTGTGCTCACCGCCCCGCTGTTCGCCTGCTCATTGTGGTTGGCCGCACGAGGCCGGTGAACCGGGTCCGTGCAATCCGCATGGCCCTGCCACCGCTGCCCCGGGTGCCGCGCCGGGGTAGTTCCATGCCTGTCGACAGGCCGGTGCGGAACTGATCGCGGTGATCGACGGACTCTTCATGACCCCGGTGTTGTTCGCTCCTCCTGGAGATCCAGTGGTGTTCTTCAACCGTCCCGGCGGACCTCGCTGCGCCTGGGTCCACGACTCCGACCACCTTCCGGCAGACCAGACGGACACAGTGGAATTCGCCCACCTGTCACCACTCGGTGACCTTGCCCCTTTCGCCCGGTGGGTGCGAACAGCCCCAGTGCGAGGAGGAGAACGACGATCGCAGCGACTCGGACTTTGTTGTGCATGACGATGTGCGGTGGACGGGCCCTCGCCACAACGGGAGCTCGTTCACCGTCGCGTGTGGGGTAGGCACCGCCTTCCTCGAGTGCGACTACGGCATCCCAGGGACGGCCGTGACCAGCACCCCAGAAGATCTGCAAGCGTTCCGGGAGCTCCGCGGCAATGCCGGCTCTGACATCTGGCCGGTCCTGCACGGACCGAACTGGATGATCATCGCCCGCGACGAGGCACCCCCTGCAGCAGCTGCAGGCCGAACTCGGCGGCACGATCCCCCCGGCCCCGTGAGCGGCCCCGGCATCCCGTGCGAGGCCCCGCTCGGGACACCTGGGAACTGCTGCGCCTGCCACTGATCCTCATCCTGATCGGGGTGGTGACCACGATCAGCGCGGTGACCTGGAACCGGCTCTCCTGCTGTGCGGGCGGAGCCAACATCGGCGCCGGCATGCTGTGGCTCCTCGGGCTGGCGCTGCTGGCCGGCGGAGGCCCGTGGGGCATCATCACCGTCGTGACCGGGCGCAGCAACCGGTAACACCGACCCCACCCCTCCAGGGGCACCACCAGAGCGCGCCGCGCCATGACCAGGCCCCGCCACCTCGTCATGGCGCGTTCCGGAAAGCCTCGTGGTCGCGGGATCACTCCCCATGTTGCCGTCGGAACTGGGGACAATATGAAAGTCGATCTTTTACCAACTGCGCGGTACTGTTGACGTATCACGTCAGGTAGTCGGTCGGGGGGCCGAGCCGCAGGGCGTGGACGATGCCAGAGTGCTCAGCCGGGGGGCTCAGCGACTCGGCATCGGTTGCACGGCCGCCGCCCTGGCGGCAGAAGACACCGGGACCGCGAGGTCTGTCGTCGGGGGGCGACTCTTCTGCCACCAGGTCGGCGACCCTCACGCCATCGCCACGCTCCCAAAGGCATCTACTTCTTGCACAGTGCACTGGCCGGCACCAACGGTCAGTCGGGGAATCCGCGGCCACGCGGGCGCCTCCACGACCGGACGGATCCCTCTCCTCCCGCCATGACTTCGCAGGAGCAACCCATGGACGGCACACCGGAGGCCGACGTGAACACCGCCCGGGACGCGACCCTGCTGGACCCCCACACCCGTACGGCCGTCTTCGCTGCCCTGCGCCCGGCCCTGGAGGCTCTCGCCGCCGACACCGGCACCGATGCCCGCCTCAGCCCCGACGCCCGCCGCGTGCTGCGCGCCGTGACTTGCACCCATCCGGCAGACACTCTGGCCCTGGCCGACCTCGCCGCCCGCGCCAGCACCCCCAAAACCCGGATCCCGCCGGCCCGGCACGAACTGGGGACCTGCGGCTATCTGGCACGCCTGACCAGCATCGCTCCCCACCTGAGGGCAGCACTGCCACCACTCATCTGACCGACGCAGACCTGCCCGCAACAGGCCCTGCACCTGCCCCGCTGCGATTGTCAGCTGCTCGACCACGCCGTCTGCGAGCTGATCAACCACTGGTTTCGTCGGCCCACCTCATGAAACGGCCCCTGTTGCAGATGCAGCAGGGGCCGTTTCTCCTGCTGAGCGCCCTGTGCAGGCGGCAGGTGTTCCGACCAGCAGACCCCGCTTGCCTCAGGTGCAAGCGGGGTCTGCTGGGGGCTACTCATGGGGCTGTGTGTGGGTTACTCAGCAGCCGCAGCGGGTCAGATCAGCTGTGCGGGGAGCGGATCTCGCGCTCATCGGCGCGGTCCCGGGTCACGGAGCGGGAACCGAACAGACCGGCGATCGAGGCCACGATGGCCCCGAGCAGCAGCCCCACGAAGGTCCAGATGGCCCCGGTGGAGGCGGTGTCGGCGGCCTGCTCGGCCTCGGGAGCGGCCTCCTCCACGGCTTGACCGGCTTGCTGCTGAGCGTCCTGGGCGGCCTGGCGGGCTTCCTCAGCACTCACGTCGGGGGCCACCGAGGCCGCCTGCTCGGGATTCTGGGCGGCGGCATCGGACACGGTGGACGTTGCGGAGCCGAGGATGTTGCCGGCCGACCCCAGGATGTTGCCGACCAGCATGCCGGCCAGCACCACGGCCGCCAGCAGCGAGGTGGCCCAGGTGAGGAACCCGTGGATCAGCCCGGCACGCCCGGCCAGCAGCCCGGCCACGTACCCGCCGGCGGCAAGAGCCAGGACCAGGGTGATGATCGAGGAGATGCCGGTGGCGATGCCGACACCCTCCCCGGGATTGGCGGACGTCAGATCCGCCATGCCCAGCCCCAGAGCGGCGGTGATCAGCGACAGCAGGATGGTCAGAGCCAGGAAGGTCACCACACCGGCGATCACCGCACCCCAGGAGATGTTGCGAGGGTTGCCGGAGCGATCGTCACCCAGAGCGGTCTCCTTCCAGGAGGGCTTGGAGGCCTCTTGGGAGTGGTTCTGGGATGCATCGGGGGTAGTAGGTCGAGAAGTGGCGGTGGGATCGGAAGGGACACTGCTGGACATGATGACTCCTCAAGAGTGGATGGTGCGCTGGCGTGCTCCACCTCCGGTCGTTCATGGTGCCGGTGGTGGCAAGAACTGTCGTGGCGAGAGAGGCCCTGTGGCAGCCGTGGCCAGAGCATGTGACGGTGGCGGACGTTCGGAGGTTCCGGGCACCCAGGCATCGGAGCGAGTTTCCGATTCGTGGAACATCGTGGAACGGGGACCACGGCGCTGATCAAATCATCAGCTTACTTACATGGTGGTCGACCTTGACCCGGATGGCAACCTGAACGCCGAGGTCAAGCCGGATTTCGGGCTCGTCGCCTGCCGGCAGGCCGGGACGTCCGGTGGGGTTGTCAGTCAGGACCGGCCACTGGAGGGACCGTTGAGGCGTCGCAGCCGGGCAGTGGGAGCGGGTGCCTCCTGCAGCGGACGGATGGTCGGCTGGAGGCGCCGTGCGCAGGTGAAACGGGCCGCAGCCCACCGGAGCCCTGGTTCGTTCACCACCGGGGCAGTCCCGCTGGTCGTCACATTACTTAGCTAGGCTATCTAAGTAACTGCTCGTCACCTTACGCTGGGCCATCAGCCTCGGGGCCTCCCGGGCTGTGACAGCGCGGTGCAGCCCCGGCCGCCACCCCTGATCTGCACCCAGGAAGAAGCCATGACCACCTCTGTCTCCGCGGCTCTGGCCGTCGAGCTGCAACCCCACTCCCCGACCCGATGGATCGCCACCTACTACCCCATGGTGACCACCCCGGCGGGTCGTTGGGCCGACGTCACCTGGGCCCTGCACCAACACCTGCTGCCCACCACACCTGCTCCTGTGAAGCCGACACGGTGGCTGGAGGCACACAGCTCCGAGCCCGGCCACCCCAGCTACGCCGGCCACCGGGCATGGAGTGCGGCTCTGGCCGCCGGCTACACCACAGCCCTGACCATCCACGATGCCGGGACCGCCGAGGAACCTCTCTCACCCCACGAGACACAGCAGCTCCGCGCCGGCACGGTCGTGGTTCCGGCCGGGCAGCTCTCGGAATGGGTGCTCGACGACCTCCAGGACCAGACCACCCGCGCCCACGGGTGAGCCTGCACCTCCACCGCGCCAAGAACAGCCGTCCCTGCTCTCCTGCACCGGCCGCTCCAGGCGCAGCACTGAGAGCATTCCCCCGGTCACCTGCTCTCCTGGTTTTGCCCGTCCCAGCGGACCACCCCAGCTATCAGCCTCGGCTCAAAGGAGTCCATCCAGCCCCGGGGTACAGTCACGCCCATGGGGGAGCTGATCCACGAGGACATGATTCCGGCCCAGGCCACTGAGGTGCTCGAGGAGTTCATCGCCGAACGCACCCCGGCCCTGGAGCAGCTGCGCTCCAGCATGGCCGCACACGGGCTCAACCCTGACGCGCTGCTCGAGGGCACCCCCGAGTCGGTGGGCCCGGTGTGGGAGTGGATCACCACCCGGGCCAACGACCTCGGCATCGACCCCCGCCCGTTGGACAAGGACCCGACCCGTCCCGGATGGCCCAGCTGGACCCGCCACGTGAGGCTGGTGGCCCCGCACCCGCCGGCCCAGTCCCTGGCCCTGGTCGACGGCTTCACCTCTTACCTTGCCGAGGTGATCACCGCCGCGGCCCCGGATGCGCACTGGCACGTCGGGAACCACCGTATCGGTTGCCATCCGATGCTCAACTACCCCGTCCCCGCTGCTGACAGCCACCAGATCTTCCTCCCCGGGCTCCCGCTCTACAGCGCCTATCTGTCCGCCCACGGCCGCGACCCGATGAGCAGAACCGAGATGCTCCACCACACCCGCCGCACCATCTCCGCGCTGCGCGGTGAAGGCCCGGTGGCCGACAGAGCCGAGGAGCCGCTGGTGAGCGTGGTCGCCGAGGTGGACTGCTTCGACGTCGGTCTGCGCGCCGACCTCGCCAGGAAGCACTCACACCTGGTGGAGCGGATGGTCACCGAGCTCACCGACCGCGATGGGGTCGCCTCCGTCCACCGGTACGGACCCGATGTCCTGGTCATCGACGCCCCGGACTGGGACGAGACCCGACTCAAGCTGTGGCTGACCCTGTGGCTGCACCGCCACCTCCACACCGAGGACTAGGGCGTGCTGCTGAAGGCCGATCTGTGGCGCGCGAGGGAGGCTGGAGGCGTGGCGCGTACTGAGATCTCCGACGAGGCCTGGGTGGTGATCGACCCGCCGTTCCCGGTGCCGGAGGCGACGGGCCGGCCGCCAGTAGAGCGTCGCGCGGTGGTCGAGGCGACCGCGTGGCGATACCGGACCGGCGTTCCCGTGGCGGGCTGACGACGAAGAATCATCTGGTCTGGGACGGCAAGGGCCGGGTTCGTGCTGATCCCGGGACAGGCGGCCGACACGAGCATGCTGATCGACACGCACTCTCCAATCCGCGTCCCAGGGCGCACCGGCAGACCCCGGTCACGGCCGGACCGGGTCCTGGCCGACAAGGGCTACCCGTCGAGAGCGCACCGAGCCTGGCTGCGCGAACGGGACATCGCCACGACCATCCCGGAGCGCAACGACCAGATCGCGCACCGCCGCAAGAAACCCGGCCGCCCGATCGGCTTCGGTGACGAACAGCGCGTCCGCCACCGCGGACGCAACGTCGTGGAACGCTGCTTCAACAAGCTCAAGCAGGGGCGCGGGATCGCAATGCGTGCAGACAGGACAGCCCGCAACGACCACGCCGCCGTCTGCCTCGCCGCCGCCCTCCAACGGGTTCGGAAAAAGGCCCTAACCGAAGGTTGCGGATGGCTCGCCGAAGAGGGTTGCGTCGGGATGCACACCAAGTCCAGGCCCCTGAGGCACAGCGATGTGGCCACCCTCGACGCGGACGCCCCCGTCGGGGTCGTAGCTGCCATCGAGGTACGGCTGCGCGATCCAGGCGCCTTCGTTGAGGCGAGGCTGCACGGTTGACGCGAGGTGCACGCAGGCCGCTGCGATGATGTCGCCGCCCCATTCGTCATCGCTGGTGTGGGGCATGGACCTGATCTCGCAGATGTCTCTGACGAGCGCCATCTGGTGGAGCCCGCCGACGCGGGTGACCTTCATGCCGAAGCCGTCGCAGATGCCGCGGCCGATGGCGTCGAGCACTGTTGACACGTCGCGTGTCGCCTCGTCGAGGTAGACGGCGTGGTGCAGTTGCGATCGGATGGAGGCGATCTCTTCGATGGTGCGGCAGGGCTGCTCGATGACGAAGGGAATATCTGGGCATTCGCGGCTGAGTCGAAGAGTGTCTCGGGTGGTGAGCCCCCGGTTTCCGTCGACGGCAAGTCGCACGCGGTTGCCGACTCGTTCCCACACCTTCCGAATGACTTCGATGTCTTCCTCGATGGGCCGACCGCCGACCTTGAGCTGGAGCCGGGGGTAGCCCTCTTCCGCTGCAGCCTCCGCCTTGTCGACCATGTGATCGACCGTCTCGCATGCGCTGGTTGCGCAGTAGGACGGCACTCGGTCCGTGAGGGCGCCGCCGAGGAGCGTGGAGACCGGCACCCCGTAGTGCTTGCCGGTGAGGTCGTGCGCAGCAATGTCGATCGCGGCCTTCGCGGGGTGGTGTCCATCGAGGAGGCCGTGCATGCGGCGGTGCAAGCTGACGATGTGGGTCGGATCCACACCGAGCAGTCCGGGGGCGAGTTCGGAAAGAGCGGCTCGGTCACCGGCCGCGTGGTGGGGCTGGTAGATCGGCGAGATCGGCGAAGTCTCGCCCCAGCCGACGAGGCCGTTGTCCGCCGTGATGCGCACAAGCGTCGTTGGGACCTCGGTGATCTGCCCGATGGGCATACGGAAGCTTGAGTTCTTCACTGGGAGTACGTGGTCGAAGACGGCGATTTCGGTGATCTTCATGCGTTGCTGCTTTCTGTGTTCTGAATGGAGCTCGTCAGGCGTGCTGCGGCGAGTCCTGCTGTCACGCCTTGAACGAGGACTTCGAGATCGCGGGTCGAGTTGATGAGCGTGAACCCCTGAGCTGCCCGTCTTGCAGCATCGACACCCGTGCCCGCGTGAATGCCCGCGACCTTGCCACGACGGTTCCTCTCGACCTCGACGCGTGCGAGTGCCTTTGGCGGCCGGCCCGTCGCCTCCGGCACCAGGAACAGCGGGCCGAACACTGCCCAGGCCTCGTCGGAGATCTCAGTACGCACCACGACCCAAGCCTCACTCGCGCGCCACAGCTCGGCCTCCAGCAACACACCCTGAGGGATGGACGCACGGATAGGCGACCCGGGCGACAGCAGCGCCTCGAACCTCAGCCACCTCACAACCATGTGCCTTCCAAGGCATGCTCGCCGAGCCCGAGAACAGTGCTTGCCCGGAGCGAGGAAAAGGGGTCGGTTCGGTGGACCAGGACCCAGATGTGACTGCCCCAGTCGGGGAAAGATGCCCGGCTCAGGGCGCCCCGGTGAGATGGATGAGGGCGGTGTGCACCGCCTGCGCCTTCGGCGTTCTCATCTCTCGGAGGTGCGCACAGATCTGCTGGAGAGCTTGTGGGTCCAGGCAATGACCTTCGGCGCTGTCCTTGCACACCGTCCAGTCCACCGCGGCCGCGTAGCGGTCACTGATCAACGGCTCGTGGACGTGGCAGTAGTGGTGCAGGGGCGCTGCGGTCAGTTCCGGGAAGGTGGCCGCCGTCCAGGCCACCACCGGCAGCAGGATCACGGCCTCCTGACCGCACCCACTCACCTCACAAGCAATCCCTGACGTCATGGCGCTACTGTGCCGGGACGCACAGGCCCAGGACCAGGGAACAGTGCATCTTCATGCATTTATGACGTCGGTCGCCCGGAGAAGAACATGGAGAAGACCGCCCTCGCCCCGACCGGGTGACTGCCGGAGCCGGTGCTCGACGGCCTCACGGATGAGCCCCCCGGGCGCCCACAGCTGATGCTGCCCACGCGCCAGGACACCTCGTGCCCCACCGCACCGAAGACCGCCAGAGGAGCACCCAGTTCACGACCGCACATTGATGCGTCGCGATGTGACGGCCCACACACGCAGAATCTTGCCCGGTGGGGCGGGAGGAACCATCCTTGCCTATCAGAGGGGCAATGGATGCACAGCAGACCATCCTCCAGCTTCTGGCGCGTCGACCGGCCGCACCCGGTTCCGGGGGGATCCGGAGTGGGGCCCGACACGGGTCCGCGCAGGAGCACCACGGGGGCGGGGTGGCCGGGGGGCCACCCCG
This sequence comes from Kocuria sabuli, assembly GCF_040981185.1. Lineage (NCBI taxonomy): Bacteria > Bacillati > Actinomycetota > Actinomycetes > Micrococcales > Micrococcaceae > Kocuria > Kocuria sabuli. Next base: position 22,077 of record NZ_JAVHZE010000026.1, on the reverse strand, counting down.
CCCCCCTCATGCCCAACCACGGCCCCAGCCGAACCCGCTCCCACGAGGCTTCGTGCACCACTTGAGGTCAGAGACGCAGACAGTGCAGGGGCCGACCCGGTCAAGATCCCGGCACAGTGGGCGCGCCGGCCCACCTTGCCTCCGTGGTCGACGTGGCTGCGCTCACCCCAGGGGAGCAAGATCTCGCCCCTGCCCGTCGTGGCAATGGGTGACCATCCCGGGAGGTGCTGGGATCACAGGGTCGTGGTGGCCGGAGGTGGTTGCCGCAGGCGCGCGAGGGTCAGGACCGCCGGCACCACCAGACCACCCAGCAGCAAGAAACCATAGGCGCCCATTGCCGACATCGTGACCAGCAGCGGGGCCGCGGCGACCAGCGAGATGATCGCCAGCACGGTCGCGGCAGTGCGCCGGCGATGCGTGGCCGGTTCACGGCTCAGGACGGGGGCCTCGACGATGAGTTGGACGATGATCAGCACGGGATAGCCGATCAGGGGCACAACGAAGGCCAAGGACTCGAGCACGGTGACCTCGAACATCACTGACCCCTTCCCGGTCGGCGCGGAGTCAGCACTGGCCACCACCTCCGTCGCCGTCGAAGCCCCCACCGGCATCCCCGGGGCTGTACCCCCAGACCCCGGCCGTGGAGCCACCGGCGGCCGTTCCACCATCGGCGCCGGTGCGCTCATCGAGGTGCTTCGGGCGGTAGAGGCGCACGAGGATCACCACGCACACCACGGCGACGGCCGCGCCGATCACCCACAGGAGGGGGTTGACTGCGGACGGACCGCTGAAGGCTTCCACGGGCATCAGGGGCGGCATGGGGATCTCCTTCGACGTGTCCTGAGATCAGGATGCGGGCGCCCAGCCGTCATTGACCAGGGCCACCGGCCCGACAACGGCAAGAACTTCCCAACGCACCACTCCGGGCCTGCGATCAAGCCCTGCAGCAGCTCAGGACGATCGACATGGGACTCCCACACTCGTGGAACCCGCCTGCGACACGGAGCCCATGAGCAGCCCCCTCGACCGGCCGCAGCCACGGCCGCCCCCGCGCCCAGTACTCGCCAGGCACGGAATCCGCTCCCCCGCCCGCTGGGTCGCCACCTACGACCACATGGTGCACGCCGCCGCGGGCCGCTGGGCCGACGTCACCCGGGCACTGCACCGGGGCCTGATGCCGGTCACCGACGACGCCTGGGAACCGGCACGGTGACCGGAGGCGCGCAGCCCCGACGCCGATCATCTCTGCTACGCCGAGCACCGAGCCTGGGCCACCCGGGCCCACGGCCTCCAGGACCACCCCGAGCCGCACCGCTCAGCCGGCTCCCACGGCGATCGGCTCAGTGCCTATTCTGAGTGACTCTGAACAAGCTATCGTTGTACCAGGCAGAGCGGCCCAGGCCCAGGCCGACACCTGCATCTGCACACGCACCCGATTTTTCGACCGTCAACAGGAAGTTGGCATGCACTCCCCAGCCCTCCGGGCCCTTGCCGTCGAGATGCACCCCCACTCGGCCACGCAGTGGATCGCCACCTACTACCCCATGGTGGGGACCCCCGCGGGCCGCTGGGCCGAAGTCACCTGGGCGCTGCACCAGTGCCTGCTGCCCGCCACCCCCGCTCTGCTGGAGCCGGCACGGTGGCTGGAGGTGCACAGCGCCGACCCCGGTCACTCCTGCTACGCCCGCCACCAGGCATGGAGTGAGGTCCTGGCCGCGGGCTATCTCGCGGCACTGGCCGCCTACGACGCCGAGGACACGGAAGAGCCCCTGCCGATCGAGGACGCACAGCAGCTCCGGGAGAGCACGATCGTCGTCCCGGCCGGCCAGCTCTCGGAGTGGGTGCTCGACGACCTGCAGGACGAGACCTCGGCGATCGGGTGATCCCGCCCGGGTGCCGCGTCCAGCACACGTGAACCCCCTCCCCGCACCGGGCCCTCCGGCCGGAGGCACGAGGAGAACTGCCCGCGGGGACTGATCCTCCCCGTCCGCCCGGACCCATGGAGCAGCCCGGTCACCGGCTCCGGCACAGGCGCGCCCCGGCGCGCGGGGTACAGTCACGCCCATGGGAGAGCTGCTGTACGAGTGGATGACGGAGTCCCAGGCCGCCGACGCGCTCGAGGAGTTCCGTGCCGAACGCACAGCGGGACTCACCTGTCTGCGCTCCGTTCTGGACGGCCACGGCCGGCACCCCGACGCACTGCTCGACGGCACCCCCGAGTCGGTGGCGCCGGTGTGGGAGTGGATCACAGCCCGGGCCGGCGAGCTCGGCGTCGACCCCAGATCACTGGAGGAGGACCCGACCCGCCCGTCCTGGCCCAGCTGGGCCCGCCACGGGATGCTGGTGGACCCCCACCCCCCGGCCGAGACGCTGGACCTGGTCGACGGCTTCACCTCCTACCTCGTCCAGATCCTCACCGCCGCGGTCCCGGACGCGCAGTGGCTCGTCGGTGAGCACCACCTCGACGACTACCCGATGCGCAACTACCCGGTGCTCGCCGCCGGCGGCCACCAGGTCTTCCTCCCCGCGATCCCCCTCTACAGCGTCTACCAGTCCGCCCACGGCCGCGACCCGATGAGCGGAACCGAGATGCTCGACCACACCCGGCGCACCGTCGCCGCGCTGCGCGGTGAAGGCCCGGTCGCCGAGGCGGCCGAGGAACCACTGGTGACCGTGGTCGCCGAGGTGGACTGCTTCGACGTCGGGCTGCGCGCCGACCTCGCCGCCCAGCACCGGGAACTGGTGAAGCGGCTGATCGCCGAGCTCACCAGCCGCGACGGCATCACCTCGGTCTACCGCTACGGACCCGAAGCACTGGTGGTCAACGCCCCGGGCTGGGAGGAGATCCGGCTCAAGCTGTGGCTGACCCTGTGGCTGCAGCGCCACCTCCCCACCGACGGCTGAGCACGGCGGCTCGACGCCGCTCACCCCACCGAGGTCAGTGCGCGCCGCGCCCCACAGGGTCCCCATCCTTTCGGAGCACTCACCACGTCACGCCGAGCCGTCCCCGGGAAAGCCTCGGGACGGGGCAGGACGGTGCCCCACCGGTCCTGGGGACCGGCGGGGCACCTGGTGGCGGACAGGTCAGGACAGGAGGGCCACGTAGGTGTCCGAGTGCCCGAAGCCGACGACGTCGGCCCGGCCGTCACCGTTGACGTCGCCCAGTTCACGGGGTGGTCACCGACCCGCCAGCCCTGCTGGGACCCGAAGTCGCGCACCAGCAGCTGCGGAGTGGTGAAGGTGTCCCCGGCCACCGAGAAGTAGGACACCCAGGCGCCGGCGTCGCCGAAGCCCACGATGTCGGCGGCGCCGTCACCGTCCACGTCGGCGAGCGTCCGCGGGTGCTGATCGACCCGCCACCCCCGGTTGTACCCGTAGCTGTCGATGCGCTTGCCGGCGCCGATGAAGGTCCGGTCCGTCTGCCCGTGGGTGACGGTGACCCCCGAGTAGCCGAAGCCCACGATGTCGGCAGTGCCGTTGCCCACCAGGTCGACGACTTCGCGCGGGTGCTGGTCCACGCGCCGGCCCTGGTCCCAGCCGAACTGGCGCAGCTTCACGGTCGCGGGGGTGAAGGACCCGTCGGGCTGGGCGTAGGAGACGTAGACCCCGGCGTTGCCGAAGCCGACGACGTCGAGGCGACCGTCGCCGTTGACGTCGGCGAGCTCGCGCACGTGCTGGTCCACACGCCAGCCGTCGGCGTAGGAGAACATGGGCTGCACATAGGGCCCGTGATAGGTCCTGGCGTGGGCCGGGGCCCCGCCCAGTGCGAGCCCGGTGACGGCCAGCAGGGCCGCTGATGCACCTGTTGCCAGGCGGGACAGGAGAAAAGGTTTCATCCGGGGTGCCCCACGTACTGGAGATGATGCGCCGTCCGTGGATCAGGACGAGGTGGCGGGGTGGAGAGCCCGGCCGGTGCCGTCAAAGGTCGGCCGTGGTGCCGCGAGGGGCGCGATCGACGGTTCGCCCGGGGCCGCCTACTGCGACAGCTGCGAGATGTCGACGCCGGTGGCCGGGGTGCCGGCGCGTTCGTAGACGAGCGAGATCGCTCCTTTCGGGAACGCCTGCGGCGGCTCCACCACGGTGAAGGCGGCCGGGACGGTGCCGTCGCCGAAGAGGCGTTTGCCCGAGCCCAGGGTCAGCGGATAGAGGATGAGGTTCAGCCGGTCGAGGAGGTCCTCCCGCAGCAGGGTCCTCACGAGGTCGCCGCTGCCGAAGACGTGGACCTCGTCGAACCGCTCCTTGAGCGCGCGCACCTCGGTCGTGACGTCCGTCAGCACCGTGGTTCCCTCCCACGACGGGTCGGTCAGCGTGCGCGACACGACGAACTTCGGCACCGCGTTGAACTTCGCGGCGATCGGGTCCTCCTCGCCGCGGGACGGCCAGTAACCGGCGAAGATGTCGTACGTCCTGCGACCGAGCAGCAGCGCATCGAGACCCTCGATGGAGGTGCCGATCGTCTCGCCCGATGCGTCGTCGAAGTACGCCCCCTGCCAGCCGCCGAGCTCGAAGCCGCCCGCACGGTCCTCGTCGGGCCCTCCCGGGGCCTGGTAGACGCCGTCGAGGGTGAGAAAGAGGTCGACCTGGATGATGCCCATGATGTGGTCCTCCGGTGAGCTCCAGCGACAGCCAGGGGGCACCATGCTTTCGCGACGGGAGCGGGGCGTCAACCCCCCGCGGGGCGCCGCGGCGGCTCAGTAGACGGGCGCGCCGGGGTCCGTCTGCTCGACCCACGCCAGCACCCCGCCCTCGAGGTGGCGGATCCGCTCCTCCCGCCCGGCGTAGTACGGGCGCAGCGCGGCCAGGGCGGTCGCCGAGCGGGCGCCGGCCTTGCAGTGCAGCACGAGGTCCGCGCCGCGGGCCTCCGGCGGCAGGGCGTCCGGTCCCCGCTCCAGCAGCTGCTGCAGCGGCACCGGCACGGCGCCGGGAATGGCCACGAGCTCCCGCTCCCAGTCCTCCCGCACGTCGACCAGGACGAACGCGGCCTCCCCGCGCCCGCGACGCTCCAGCAGCCGGGCCAGCTCGGCCGCCCCGAGGGTCTCGGAGGGCTCCACTCCGCGGCCGGGCAGCGCGCGGACGGCCTCGGGCTCGGCGACCTCGGTGACCGGGGCGGCGTCGGGGTCCGCGGCCAGGCGCAGCTCGCGCCAGGTCATCGCCAGGGCGTCGTGCAGCAGCACCCGCCCGAGCAGGGGTTCCCCGGTGCCGGTGATCAGCTTGACGGCCTCGGTGACCATGACCGAGCCGAGGGTGGCGGGGAGCATCCCGAAGACCCCGCCCTCGGCGCAGCTGGGGACCTCGCCGTCCGGCGGCGCCTCGGGGTAGAGGTCCCGGTAGGTGGGTCCGTGGCCGGCCCAGAAGACGCTGACCTGTCCCTCGAAGCGCAGGATGGAGCCCCACACGCAGGGGACGCCGGTCAGCGCGGTGGCGTCGGCGACGACGTAGCGGGTCGCGAAGTTGTCCGCGCCGTCCACGACGAGGTCGTACTGGCCGACGATCTCCACGGCGTTGTCCGCCGTGAGCCGGCAGGGGTGGGTGCGCACCCGGACCAACGGGTTGAGCGCGGTCACGGCCTCCGCGGCGGAGTCCGCCTTGGGCCGGCCGACGTCGGCGGTACGGTGCACCACCTGGCGCTGCAGGTTGGAGACGGCCACGACGTCGTCGTCGACGATCCCGAGCGTCCCCACACCCGCCGCGGCGAGGTACTGCAGCGCCGGGGCGCCCAGCCCGCCGGCGCCGACCACGAGCACGCGCGCGTTCTTGAGCCGGCGCTGGCCGAGCGGGCCGATCCCCGGCAGCGTGAGGTGCCGGGCGTAGCGCTCGAGCTCCGCCCGGGTCAGGTCCGGGCCGGGCGCCACGAGCGGGGGCAGCGGGCTCACCGGGACTCCCCCAGCGGCGCCCAGTCCCCGCGCGGGAGGTCCAGCGGATCGCCGGCCTCCCCCTCCGGGTCGATCCGCCCCGCCATGGGCGAGGACGCGAGCGCGTGCCGGCGGGCCGGGATCCGTCCGGCACGGGCGGCCAGCCGCCCGGCAGCCACGGCGTGGCGCATGGCAGTGGCCATGGCCACGGGGTCCTGCGCGCGGGTCACGGCGCTGGCCAGGAGCACGGCGTCGCAGCCCAGCTCCATGGCCAGGGCCGCCTCGGAGGCGGTGCCGATGCCGGCGTCGAGCACCACGGGCACCGAGGCGCGGGAGGCGATGAGCTCGATGTTGTGCGGGTTGAGGATCCCCAGCCCGGTGCCGATGGGCGCACCGAGGGGCATGACGGCGGCCGCGCCGAGGTCCTCGAGCCGGCGGGCCACGGCCGGGTCGTCCGAGGTGTAGGCGAAGACCTTGAAGCCGCGGGCCACGAGCTGCTCGGTGGCGTCGAGCAGCTCCACCACGTCGGGCAGCAGCGTCTCCTCGTCGGCGATGACCTCGAGCTTGACCCAGTCGGTTTCCAGGGCCTCGCGGCCCAGCTCGGCGGTGAGCAGGGCGTCCCGGGCGGTGTAGCAGCCGGCGGTGTTGGGCAGGATCCGGATGCCGTTGCGCTCGAGCATCGCGAACAGCGAGTCCCCCTGGCCCGGGGCGTAGCGGCGCAGGGCCACGGTGGTCAGCTCGGTGCCGGAGGCCACCAGCGCCTGCTCCAGGGTGTGCAGCGAGCTGAGCCCGCCGGTGCCCATGATCAGCCGGGAGGACAGCTCCGTGCCGTCGAGCACGAGCGGGTCGGGGTGCGGGACGGTCATGTCAGCCTCCTTGGACGGCGGTGATGATCTCGACGGACTGGCCCTCGGCCACGGGGGTGCGGGCCCAGCGGCTGCGGGGGACCACCGCGGCGTCCACCGCCACGGCCACGCCCAGGCGGCGGCCGTCCAGCGGGGCGCCGTCAGGGCCCAGGGGGCGCCCGACGGTCTCGGCCACGAGGTCGACGACGGTGGTGCCCCCGGCCACGGCGTGCGGGCGGCCGTTGAGGGTGATGGCGGTCATCGGGTGCTCCTGTTCGGGTGGCGGGGTCCGGCCGCGGCCGGGTCGGGGTCCTCGGGGGGCGCCCCGGCGGGGCGGTCGAAGCGGTGCGGGTCGGTGCTGGCCAGGTGCCCCGCGTCGTCGTCCGGCACGGCCCCGCCCAGGACCAGTCGCGCGGCGAGGCGGGCGGCCAGCGGGGTGAGCAGGACGCCGTGGCGGAAGTAGCCCGTGGAGACCACGAGGCCGGGCACGGGCTCCCCCGCCGGGCCGCGGATGCGGCCCAGGTACGGGATGTCGTCCGGGGTGCCGGGCCGGGCGCGGGCCATGGCCTCGACCAGCTCGAGGTCGGCGACGCCCGGCACGAGGGCCTGGGCGTCGCGCAGCAGCCGGAACACGCCCCCGGCGCTGGTCCCCTCGAGGTCGTCCTCGCGCGAGGTCGCCCCGATCACCACCGTCCCGTCGGCCCGGGGCACCAGGTAGACGGGCACCCCGTGGACCAGGCCGCGGACGGTGCGCTCGAGCAGCGCGGGCGCCCCGCCGGGCACGCGGGTGCGGAGGATGTCCCCGTGCACCGGGCGCAGCGGCGGGCGCCAGGACCCGGGCAGACCCTCGAGGCCGGCGAGGCCCGTGCCCGGCGCGAGGACCGTCTCCGCCGCCGAGACCATCCCGCCGCCGGCCAGGTGCACGCCGGTGACCGCGCCGTCGGCGCTGCTGCGCAGGCCCACGGCGCGGTCGTGCACGAGGCGGGCCGGCCCGCCGTCGGGGCCTCCCGCCCGGCAGGTCTCCGGCAGCCCGGGGGCGACGAGGGCGGCGAGCAGCGCGGCCACGAGCCGGCGCGGGTCGACCTGGTGGTCGTCGGGGATGCGGTGCACGGCGGACAGCCGCGGGCTCAGGGCCGGCTCCAGGGCCCGGGCGGCGCGCAGGGTCAGCGGCTCCACGGCCATGCCGTGGCGCCGCTGCAGCTCGCGCAGGTCGGCCAGGGCCTGCCGGTCGGCCGCGTCGACGCCGCAGACGAGGGTCTCGGTGGTGCGGTAGCCGACCGACCCGTCCGCCGCCTCCTCGAGGGCGGCCACGAAGGCCGGGTACGCGGCGGCCGAGTCCGTCATGAGGGGGTAGAGCGGCTCCTGCTGGTACTGGACCTCGCTGACCGGGGCGAGCATCCCGGCCGCGGCGCGGCTGGCCCCGGAGCCGGGCTCGGGATCCACCACGGCCACCGAGCGGCCGCGGCGGCGCAGCTCCCAGGCCGTGGCCAGGCCGACCACACCGGCACCGACCACGGCGACGTCGGCCCGGACATGCTCGGGGTCCGGGTACGGGACGGCAGGTGCGGGAGGCGCAGACGTCACGGGCGATGTCCTTTCCTACGGCGGCATGACCCGCATCAGGTGTGGCGGTCGGCGCTGGACGCCCTCTCAGCCCGGTGGGGCTCCCGCAGAACCGCTGACCTATCATCAGCGTGTGAACCAGCATACCCAGGACACCTCCGCCCCCGCCGAGTCCCCGCTGAGAGGCGCCCGGGCGGACAAGCTCTTCGCCGCCCGGCTCTACGTGTGCACGGACGCCCGCCGCGCGCAGGGCGACCTCGAGGATTTCCTGCACGCCGCCTACGCCGGCGGGGCGAGCATCGTCCAGCTGCGGGACAAGGGCATCGACGCCGACGAGGAGATCGCCGCGCTGCGCCTCCTGGGCCGGGTCGCCGCCGAGTACGACGCCCTGTTCGCCGTCAACGACCGCGCCGACGTCGCCGCGCTCGTGGGCGCCGACGTCTTCCACGTGGGCCAGCACGACCTCACCCCCGCCCAGGCCCGGCAGCTGCTCGGCCCGGACGTGCTGATCGGCCGATCCACGCACGACCTCGGCCAGGCCCGGACCGCGCTCGCCGACCCGGACGTCGACTACTTCTGCACCGGGCCCGTGTGGGAGACGCCCACCAAGCCGGGGCGGCCCGCCACCGGCCTCGGGTTCGTCCGGGCGGTCGCCGAGCTGACCGGCACCCGGCTGGACGCCGATCCGGAGGCCGCGCCCGTGCCGTGGTTCGCCATCGGCGGCATCGACGAGCAGCGGCTCCCGGAGGTCCTGGCGGCCGGCGCGCGCGGTGCCGTCGTCGTCCGCGCGGTCACCGAGGCTCCCGACCCGCGGGCCGCCGCCGGGCAGCTGCGCAGCCTGCTCCCCGCCTGAACTCCCCACCGGCTCCCCGCGGCCGCACAGCCCCGTCTGAGAGCATGGACCTGTCAGAGAGCATGGACCCGGACGACGACGGAGGAGTGGCCCATGGACCCCGAGCTCGACCCCCAGGTGCGGCACGCGGTGCAGCATCCCGCGCAGACCGCCCGCGGCCCGGAGGACGTGCAGCTGCGCGTCCGGCTGGCCGGTGAGCCCGCCCGGCGGGCGCTGGGCGCCCACTGGGAGGAGGGCGCCCCGGAGGACGCCCCGCCCGGCGAGGACCGGCTCGCGGCGGCCGTGCTGCTGGCCACCCTCTTCGGCGACACGTTCTGGCTCGAGCGGGCGGCCCGGCTGCCCGGCGACGTCCCCGGGTGCCCCTCGGCGCCGCCGAGCGGGCTGCTGGAGCTCACCCGCGTGCCCGGCGCCCGGGCGGCCATGGCCTCGGTCCTGGAGCGGTCCCTGCTCACGGGGCTGCTGGAGTGGGGCACGAACCCGCTGCCCGAGCAGCCGCCGCTCGCCGTGGCACAGGCCGCCCGGGACCTGGGCATTCCCGACGACGGTCGGGTCTACCGGGTGGTGCGCCGCCGGGCCGAGCGCTTCCTCGCCCGGGAGTACGACGGCTCCGAGGAGCTGGAGCGGTTCGTGGCGCTGCTGACGGAGGCCGAGAAGGGCCACCGCGAGGACGGCCCCGTGCTCTCCGGCGAGACGCTGCCGCCCGCCGGTCCGTCGGCACCGGGAGACCCTGGGTCCGGACCGGCGCCGTCGAACCCCTCGATCGCGGACGCCCCCGAGGCCCCCCGGTGGGGCGTCAGCCCGTCGACGCCCGCCCCGCCGCCGCCCGGGCAGCTCGGCCGGCCCGGCGAGCCCGGCGGGCCGTTCCCCGGCCAGGCACAGGGCGGCCCGTTCCCCGGTCCGGGGGCCGGCGGACCGATGGCCGGACCCGGCGGCCCGATGGCCGGACCCGGGGGATCGATGGCCGGACCCGGGGGGTGGCCGCCGCGCCAGGCCTCCGACCCGGAGGAGGACGACTCCGACAACCTCAAGGCCTGGGGCCTCGTCCTCCTCGTCATCGTGGCGGTCATCGCGGCGCTGATCTTCGTCCTCTGACCACCGCCCGGCCCGGGGGCCGCCCCCCCTGGGCCGGTCCGCAGGCCGGGCGGCGCTGGCCAGGCGGCTCGCCGTCGGCGAGGATCGGGGTCATGGACATGCACCACGAACGGCTCGGCACCGGCAGGCCCCTGCTCCTGATCCACGGTCTCGGCTCGACCTGGCGGACCTGGGACCCGGTGCTCGCCGGCCTGGCCGCCCACCGCGAGGTGATCGCCCTGGACCTGCCCGGTTTCGGCGCCACCGCTCCACTGGAGGGCGAGGTGACGGTCGCGCGCCTGGCCGACGCGGTCTCCGGCTTCATCGACACCCACGGGCTGGCGGGGGTCGACCTGCTGGGCAGCTCGGTCGGCGCCCGGCTCGTGCTGGAGCTCGCCCGGCGCGGCGTCGGGGGCACCGCCGTCGCCCTGTCCCCCGGGGGCTTCTGGAGCCCCCGGCAGCGCCTCGTCTTCGGCCTCTCGATCGGCGCCTCCATCCGGCTGGTCCGGGCCCTCCGGCCGGTGCTCCCGGCGCTGACCCGCAACCCGGTCACCCGCACCGCGCTGCTCGCCCAGCTCAGCCCCCGGCCGTGGGCCCTGGACCCGCAGCTGGTCCTGCGCGAGCTGCGCACGTGGGCGACGTCCCCCAGCTACGACGCCCTCCTGCACGACCTGGTGCACGGACCCGACCAGGAGGGAGCCACCCGGGCGCAGACCCCGGGAGACGTCGTCATCGGCTGGGGTCGCCAGGACCGGGTGGTCACCCCGAGCCAGGCGCACCGCGCCCTCGAGCGGTTCCCCGGCGCCGAGCTGCACTGGTTCGACTCCTGCGGCCACTTCCCGATGTGGGACCGGCCCGCGGAGACCGTCGAGCTCGTGCTGAGCCGGACGGGCGGAACGGGCTGACCCGCGAGCGCCTCCTGGCGAGGCGCATTTACTTGCACTGGAAAGCTTTTAGGGGCTATCCTTGAGGACATATCAACCATTGTGTTGCCGATGCCGACGGAGAGCCCCGAGATGCCGATCTTTCCCCAGAACCCCGACCCCCGGAGCCTGACGGCACGCCCGGCCGAGGACCTGCTGTCCGCCGGGACCCGGATGGGCGCCGTCGAGCTGCTCGTGTCCGACCTGGACACGATGCTCGCCTACTACACGGACGCCGTCACCCTGGAGGTGCTCGCCCACGCCGGGGACACCGCGGTCCTGGGCCGGGACGGCCGGACGGTGGTGCGCCTGCGCCAGGTGAAGGAGCTGCCGCCGGCCCGCCGCGGACAGGCCGGGCTGTTCCACACCGCAGTGCTCTTCGAGGACGAGCCGGCGCTGGCGGCGGCCCTGGCCTCCGTCGCCGCCGTGGCCCCGCGCTCCTTCACCGGCAGCGCCGACCACCTCTACAGCCAGGCCTTCTACTTCGACGACCCCGAGGGCAACGGCGTGGAGCTCTACACCGACCGCCCACGGGAGACGTGGCGGCGGGAGGGCAGCGGACTGCTGACGCTGGCGTCCGAGCCGCTGGACCCGAACGGCTTCCTGCAGGAGCACCTGGTCGAGCGGGACGGGCGGCGCCCCGTGGCACCGCCGGCCACCCTGGGCCACGTGCACCTGCAGGTGGGTGACATCCCGCTCGGCCGGCAGTTCTACGTGGACGTCCTGGGCTTCGAGGTGATGAGCGACATCGGCTCGGCACTGTTCGTCGCGGCGGGCGGCTACCACCACCACATCGCGCTCAACACCTGGCACAGCGCGGGGGCGGGGCCGCGCGCGGCCTCCCTGGGACTGGGGCAGGTCAACATCGACCTGCCGGGCGCCGACGACGTCGCCGCCCTGCAGGCCCGGCTGGCGGACCACCGGATCCCCACCCGGCACGACGGCGCCGTGCTGCGCTTCGAGGACCCGTGGCGCACCCTGATCCAGGTGGGCGTCGCGGCCTGAGGTCCTGGAGTCCCACCGGCGCGGGGGCGTGTCCTTCCGTCCCGGTCCGGGACGGAAGGACACGCCCCCCCGCCGTCGAGCCGGGCGGCCGGTCCGTCAGCCGCCGGTGACGGCCACCAGGGCGAAGTAGAAGACCGACGGCACCAGCAGGACGCCCATGCCCGTGAAGAAGGTCGCGGTCATGGCCCCGTAGGGCACGAGCCGCTCGTCGGTGGCGGCCAGTCCGCCGGCCACCCCGGACGTGGTGCCCATCAGCCCCCCGTACGCCATGGCCGACTTGTAGTTGTCGAGCCGGATCAGCGGGGCGATGAACGGCGTGCCGACCATGACGACCACGGACTTGACCAGGCCGGCCGCGACGCTGAGCGCGATGACCTCGCTGCTGGCGCCCAGCGCCGTCCCGGTCACCGGACCGACGATGTAGGTGGCCGCCCCGCCCCCGATCGTCGCCATGCTGACGGGATCGGAGTAGCCGAAGGCGGCGGCGATCGCCGCACCGACGGCCGCCGAGACGAACACGCCCAGCAGCACGGCGAGCACTCCGGTGACCCCCGCCTTCCGGATCACGTCCAGGTCCACGCCGTAGGCGGTCGAGACGATGGCGAAGTCGCGCAGCATGGCTCCGCCCATGAGGCCGAGCCCTGCGAAGACCGCGATGTCCGCCAGGCCGCGCTCGCCCCCGGTGTGGAGGCCGCCGAAGTAGGCGAGGACGAGACCGATGGTGATGGCGATGGCCGAGCCCTGGAGCCGGCCCCGGGTCAGCTTCCGGGAGAAGTAGTTCGAGACCAGGATGAGCACCCCGACGAGGAGGAACGCGAAGACGAGGCCGTTGCCCTCCAGCACCCCTGCGATGACGTCCGTCATGCGACTCCCTCCATCGTCCTGTCCTGCTCCAGGGGAGGCAGCGGCTCCGCCTGGCCCCCGATCCTGGCGAGCACGGGCACGAGTGCGGCCCCCGCGACGATCGCCGCCAGCCCGACCAGCAGGGCCATGGGACCCCCGGTCACGGCGGAGACCACGTTCTGCGTGGCCGCCATGGCCACCACGATCGGAATGTACATCGCACTCCAGAAGAACACCCCGTGCTCGGTCGCCGAGGGGAGCATGCCGGCCCTCCGCATCCGGTGGGTGACGAGCACGAGCAGCACCATGGCGAAGCCGACGCCGCCCACGTTGGCGTCGACCCCCATCAACAGTCCCAGGAACTCACCGATGAGCATTCCCGCCAGGAAGCACCCGGCCAGTACTGCGACGCCTGTGATGATCATGTCCGCCCCTCAGCTCTTGGGTCCGGTCGGTGCCTGCTGGAACAGCGCTGCGTGCTCCTGGCGCAGCGCCGCCTTCTGGATCTTGCCCATCACGTTGCGCGGCAGCTCGTCGGCGAACTCGACCCTCCGTGGCTGCTTGAACCGCGCCAGCCTCGGCCGGATGGACGCGAGGATCTCCTCGGGATCGACGGCGGCGCCGTGGGGCACGACGACGGCGACGGGCACCTCCCCGAGGTCGGGGTGCGGCACGCCGACGACCGCCGACTCCCGCACCGAGGGGTGCTCGTCGATGAGCTCCTCGATCTCCTTGGGATAGATGTTGTAGCCGCCCGAGATGATGAGGTCCTTGTCCCGCCCCACGATGGAGAGATAGCCGTCGTCGTCGAACACGCCCAGGTCCCCGGTGACGAAGTAGCCGTCGTCGGTGAACTCCTCGGCGGTCTTCTCCGGCATGTTCCAGTACTCCCGGAAGACGTTGGGGCCCGCCACCTGGATCGAGCCGACCTCGCCGGCCGGGAGCTCGGTGTTCGTCTCGCGCTCGACGACGCGGATGCTGATGCCCGGCAGCGGCGGACCGACCGTTCCGGCCCGGCGCTCACCGTCGTAGGGGTTGGAGCACATCATGCCGGTCTCGGTCATGCCGTAGCGCTCGAGGATGGCGTGGCCGGTCCGGGCCCGCCACTCGTGGTGCGTCTCGGCGGTCAGGGGCGCCGAGCCGCTGACGAACAGCCGCATGTCCTGCGTGCGCTCGGCCGTCACGTCCGGGTGCCGGAGCAGGCGGGTGTAGAACGTCGGCACCCCCATGAGCACGGTGGACCCGGGCATCAGGTCGACGATCGCCTGGGGGTCGAGCTTGGGCAGGAAGTGCATGGTGGCACCGGTTGTCACCGACATGTTGACGGCCACGAAGAGCCCGTGGATGTGGAAGATCGGCAGCGCGTGGATGAGCACGTCGTCGTGCGTGTACCGCCACGCCTCGGTCAGGGTGGCACAGTTGCTGGCGAGGTTGCGGTGGGTCAGCACGGCGCCCTTGGAGCGCCCCGTCGTGCCCGAGGTGTAGAGGATCGCCGCCGGCGCGTCCGGCTCGACGGCGACCGGAGGCGCCGGCGGTGCGTCCTCCCGCTCGAAGAGCGTGCCGGTCCGGTGCGGGCCCATCGACACGAAGGAGACGCCGTCGGGGCTGCGCCCGGCGAGGTCCTCCTCCTGCCCGGGGCTGCAGACGAACAGCGCCGGCCGGGCGTCCTCGACGAAGTACTGGAGCTCGCTGCCGGTGTAGGCCGTGTTCAGCGGCAGGTAGATCGCCCCGACCCGCAGGGTGGCCAGGTAGAGCGCGATGACCTCGGGCAGCTTCTCGACCTGGGCCGCGACCCGGTCCCCGGGCCGCACGCCGAGGGCGGTCAGGGTCCCGGCCAGCCGTTCGGTCAGCTCGTGGGCCGCGGCATAGGTCAGCCGCCGACCGTCCGGCTCGATGGTGAGCGCGGTGTCCCCGTGCCTCGCCACGGCGTCCTCGAACAGCTGGTAGATGGTTCTCATGTCGTCTCCTGGGTGGTGGTCCGTCGGTGGGCCGCTGCCGCGGCGCGGGACGCCGTCGCGGCGACCGGGCCGGGTTCGTCCTCGTCAGGGAGGTCGTCGTGGTGTTCGTCGTAGAGGTAATTGACCATGAGCCCGAAGGACTGGTCGAGGACGTGCTGCTCGGTGCTCGCCGGCCAGCTGATGCGGTGCAGGGCGGCGCCGTTGCGCAGGTGGAACCGGGCCACGCGGTCCAGGGGCCGGCCGCGGCCGTCGGTGCTCTCCAGGAGGTAGCTGCGGGCCGCGGCGGTGATCGCCGGCCGGAGCGCGTCGACGGCCTCGGCCGTGCCCCCGGGCCGCAGGGCCGCGTCCGCCGCGTCGGCCAGACGCCTCCCCCCGGCCCCGTCGGCGGGCCGCTCCTCCAGCCAGCTCCGGAAGCCCGGCACCGGCGAGAGCGTCACGAAGGTGGTGACCCCGGGGTCGTGCCGTCGCACGTGGGCGATCACCTGCTTGATGAGGTGGTTGCCGAACGGGATGCCCCGCAGTCCCGGGAACGTGTTGTTGATGGAGTACAGCGTCGCCACCGTCTTGGACGCGCTCCGCTGCGCACGGTCGAGGTCGGTGATGAAGTCCGTCGAGGCGGGGATCTCCTCGGTCAGGGCCACCTCGACGAAGATCAGCGGGCGGTCGCCCATGGAGGGGTGCAGGAAGGCGAAGCACTTGCGGTCCGCGGGCTCCAGCCGGGACCGCAGGTCCGCCCAGCCGCCGAGCGGATGCACCGACTCGTACTCGAGGATGTGCTCGACGAGCGAGCTGGGCGAGCTCCAGGAGAGCTCGTGGAGCTTCAGGAACCCGGCGTTGAACCAGGACCGGAACAGGTGCAGGAAGTCCTGGTCCACCGGCTCGAGCTCGGGATGCTCGTCCAGCACCTCCAGGAACCGCGAGCGCATGGTGACGAGGCGGAAGGTGCCGTCCTCCGCCAGGTTCAGGGCCCGCAGCAGCGCCTGCCGCGGCGACTCGCTGGCCGCGTGCAGGAGCTGGGCCGACTGCTGGGAGGGTGTCGCCTGCCAGCGGGCGATGGCGTCGTCCACAGTGGCCGGGGCCGCCACCAGGTCGCCGTGGAGGTGGTGGAAGAACGCCGCCTGCCCCTCGGGACCGAGCCCCTCGAACTGCTCCAGCACGGAGGATGCCAGGGCCGGCTTGAAGTGGCCGTCGCCGACGTCGAGCAGCGCGGCGCACTGCTCGGTCAGCCTCCTCGGGAGGTGGGGTGAAGCGTCCATGATGAGCTCCTGCATGATGTATATATCTCGTGCGTTGTTGTATATATGAAGGAACTGTAGAGCATTTCTGTGAGCTGCACCACAGTGGGCCTGGACTAGATTGGGACCATCGCCGAAGGAGCAACGATGACAGAAGCCGTGCGCGTGCGGCGGGGCCTGGAGGAGGCCATCGTCGCCGGCCGCTATCGACCGGGCGACAAGCTGGACCTGACGAGCATCTCCGCGGAGTACGGGTGCTCCCGGACGCCGGTCCGCGACGCCCTGCAGCACCTGAGCAACTCGGGGCTGGTGCAGATCCGGCCCAAGCACGGGACGTTCGTCTCCCGCCTGGGCGTGCGCGAGCTCGCGGAGCGGTTCGAGGTCATGGCCGACCTGGAAGGCCTCTGCGCCGAGCTGGCCGCGCGGAGGATGAGCCCCGGGACGGCGGCGGAGATGACCGCGGGACTCGAGGCCTGTCAGCACTTCGTGGCGCAGGGCGACCCGGACGGCTACTACGACGCCAACAGCCGCTTCCACCGGGCGATCTACGCGGGCTCCGGCAACGAGTTCCTGCGCACCGAGACGGAGAAGCTCCAGGCGGGCCTGGAGGTCTACCGGCGCCTCCAGCTGCGCGTGGGCGACCGGATGACCAGGAGCCTGGGCGAGCACCGGGAGATCGCCCGGGCCATCCTCGAGCACGACCCGGACACGGCCAGGACCCGGGCGCGGGCCCATGTGAAGATCCAGGGCGACGAGTACGCCGACCTGGTGCTGAGGGGCGGCGCCTGAGCGTCGACGGCCTCGCGGCCCCGGACCTCCTGGCCCGGACGTCTTGGTGCAGTACCGCCGGAGGGCCCACCCGGCACGACGGCGCGGCGCCTCGAGGACCGGGCGGGGAGTCCCGGGACGGGCGCGCCGGGTCAGGCGCCCCGGGCCGGCGTCCGGACGCGCCGGTGGCGCAGGACGCCCGGGATCCGGCCGGTGTCGCCGATCGGCTCGCCGCGGGCGAAGTCGGCCCACAGGCGGCGGACCTGCCGGCCGCAGGCGTCGATGTCCGCCCACGCGGCGCCGGCGACCAGCCCGGTGCCGACCCAGGTCCGCTCGTCGCCGAAGAGCAGGGGCAGGTCGACCGTGTGGGCGGCGCCGTACGGGTTGCCGGGGGCCGCCCAGGAGATCACGTACCGATGGGCCGTTCCGCCCGCCCGCACGTGCCGCCGCGCGAAGCGGCCGATCGCCCGGGAGTAGACCGCCGAGGTCGCCCACCCCACGACGGCGCGGCGGAGCACCGGGCCCAGGAGCGGGACGCGGGTCCACCGCTGGAGGACGGGCACCGTGGGCAGGTAGAACCGCGCCTCCTCGGTGGTGCGCCCGATGAGGACGTCGATGTGCGGTGCGGCCCGGTCCCAGGCCGCGTCGACCTCCTCCTCGACGGGCAGCGGGTGGTGCCCGTACTGGGTGCCGAAGGGCATCGCGCCCATGAGCCCGAAGGAGGCGGCGCGGGCCTCGACGTCGGCCTGGGCGGCCACCACGTCGGCGGCGGGCATGCCGGCCGTGACGGCCTCGGCCGCCTCGGCCATGGCGGCGTTCATCCTCCGGCGGCCGCGGGCGATGCCCAGCGGCGGGCTCTGGAGGATCGCGCGCCGGAACAGCGCCTCCGCGCCGGGCACGGCCATGAGGTGGGCCACGGCGTCGCCGCCGGCGGACTGGCCGAAGGCGGTCACCCGGCGCGGGTCGCCCCCGAAGGCGGCGATGTTGCGCTGCACCCACTGGAAGGCCTGGAGCTGGTCGAGCAGTCCGAGGTTGGCGGGGCGGGCGTGCCCGGAGCCCAGGTAGCCGAAGAGCCCCAGCCGGTAGGTGACGGTCACGACCACCACGCGCTGCTCGGCCACCAGCGGCTTCGGGTCCATGATCGGGGCGTCCCCGGCGCCGGTGGTGTAGGAGCCGCCGTGGATCCAGACCAGCACCGGCAGGCCCTCGTCGGCCCGCGCGTCGCGGGGGAGGGTCACCGACAGCCGCTGGCAGGCCTCGTCCTGCGGCAGGCCCCGGAGCGCCTCGCCCAGGACCGAGGCCAGGAAGGGCGAGCGGAGCTGGGGGCAGGCCGGCGCCGGTGCCGTGGCGTCCAGCGGCTCCGCCCAGTCGTCCGTGGGGGCGGGGGCCGTGAACCGGTCGGCGACGGCGTAGGGGATGCCGCTCGCCCGGACCACCTCGCCGTCGGCCCGGCCGTGGACGGGACCGCACGGCGGGGTGAACGTGATCGTGGTGGTCGTGGCCATGCGTCCTTCTCTCGGCGGTGGGGCAGCGCGGTCGTCCCTGTCGGGACGTCCGCTGCGCTCGTGCGCTCTCGGTACAGGTCCGGGCGGCCGTGCGCTATTCCCCGACCCGGCCGGTGCCCGGCAAAATATTGCAGTGGTGCAAAACGTGCAGAAGTGCAAGAATATTGGGGTGAACACCGCTTCCCCTCCCTCCCTGCGCGCCCGCAAGAAGGCCGAGACCTGGGCCGCCATCCACGAGGCGGCCGCCGGTCTGGCGCTCGAGCGCGGCGTCGAGGGCGCCACGGTCGAGGCCATCGCCACGGCGGCGGGCGTCTCCCAGCGCACCTTCTTCAACTACTTCCCGGCCAAGGAGGACGCCGTCCTGGGCATGCGGGCCCCCTGGCTGGACCCGGAGCTGCTGGAGGGCTTCTCCCTCGAGCACGACCTGCTGGGACAGGTCTCGCGCCTGCTCCTGGCCGTGACCCGCAGCGCCTACGCCGGCCGGGACGCGGAGCGGCGCCGGCAGCTGCTGGAGGACCACCCGAGCCTGGGCCGGCGCCGGCACGAGCTGACCCTCGAGGCCGAGGCCCTGGTGCGCCGCACGCTCGCCGAGCTGCTGGCCGCGGACCCCGAGTGGTCCGCCGGGATCGGGGAGCACCGCGTGGACGACGTCGCCCGGATGCTCGTCATCCTCAGCGGCGTCCCGCTGCGCTTCGCCCTCACCGCCGAGGGCTACTCCCCCGCGCACGGCCTGCCGGCCGAGGACCACGAGTCGGCGCTCGCCCTCTTCCACCGCCTCCAGGAGAAGCTCTGATGACCCGCTCCCCCGCCCACCGGGCCGAACCGGCCCCCGCCGCCCAGCACCTGGCGCTGCTCTTCGTCGGCCTGATGCTCTCGATGCTGCTGGCCGCGCTGAACCAGACCGTGCTCAGCACGGCCCTGCCCACGATCGTGGGCGAGCTCAACGGCGTGAACGAGATGCTGTGGGTGATCACGGCCTACATCCTCGCCTCGACGATCATGATGCCGGTCTACGGCAAGCTCGGGGACCTGATGGGCCGCAAGCCGCTGCTGCTGGGCGCGATCCTGGTGTTCATGGCCGGCTCCGTCGTCGGCGCGCTCGCGGGCACCATCGAGGTCCTCATCGCGGCCCGCGCGATCCAGGGCCTCGGCGGCGGCGGGCTGATCATCCTCTCCCAGGCCGCCATCGCCGACGTGGTCCCCGCCCGGGAGCGCGGGAAGTACATGGGCGTCATGGGCGGGGTGTTCGCGGTGGCCTCGGTGGCCGGGCCGCTGCTGGGCGGCTGGTTCACCGAGGGGCCCGGCTGGCGCTGGGTCTTCTGGATCAACATTCCGCTCGGGCTGCTGGCCCTGGCCGGAGCCGTCCTGTTCCTCAAGCTCCCCCGGCACCGCGGCCGGCCGCGCCTGGACGTCGGCGGCATGGTGCTGCTGGCCGTGGCCACGACCTGCCTGGTCCTGTTCGCCACCTGGGGCGGCGGCCGGTACGCCTGGTCCGACCCCGTGATCCTCGGCCTGATCGCCGGGACGCTCGTGACCGCCGCCGCCTTCGTGCTGGTGGAGCGGCGCACCGCCGAGCCGATCATCCCGATGCACCTGTTCCGCGAGCGCAACTTCGTGCTCACCACCGTCGCGGGTCTGCTCACCGGCGTGGCGATGTTCGGGGCCCTCGGCTACCTGCCGACCTATCTGCAGATGGTCTTCGGCGTCGACGCCACCGCGTCCGGGCTGCTGATGGTGCCGATGATGGGCACCCTGCTCGTGACCTCGGTGCTCGCCGGGCGGGCGGTGAGCCGGACCGGGCGCTACAAGTGGCTGCCGGTGGTGGGCAGCGTGGTCGTGGCCGTGGCCATGGGCCTGCTCTCGACCCTGACCCCCGAGCAGGGCGTGTGGCACGTGTGCCTCTACATCGCGCTCCTGGGCCTGGGACTGGGCCTGTCCATGCAGGTGCTCGTGCTCATCGTGCAGAACACCTTCCCGCTGCGGCAGGTCGGCACGGCCACCGCGGCGAACAACTTCTTCCGCCAGATCGGTGCCACGCTGGGCGCCGGGGTGGTGGGCAGCGTCTTCGCGGGCCGGCTGGCCGGCCTGCTGGCGGAGCGGCTCCCGGCGGCCGCGCTCGAGGGCGGCGCGGGCGGGGCCGACTCGCTCACCCCCGCCGTGGTCGCCGCCCTGCCGCCGGCGCTGCGCGAGCCGATCGTGTCCTCCTACAACGACGCCCTGACCCCCATCTACCTCTGGGTCGTGCCCCTGGGGCTGCTGGCGGCCGCGCTGCTGTGCTTCGTCACCGAGAAGCCGCTGGCCACGACGATCGAGCAGGACGTCGAACCCGAGTCGCTCGCCGAGGGCGGCCTCGTGGTCACCGCCGACGAACCGGCCGTCCGGCCGGGCGAGGAGCGGGCCGACGGCGGCCGGGATCCCGGCCGAGCGCGCGAGGACGCCGGGAGCTCGGCCGTTCTCGAGCCCGCCTCCGGGCCGGCCTCCGGATCGCGGTAGACCGCGGCGCCACCGCTCCGGCGCAGCCGCTCCGGCGCGGCACGCCCTGCCCGGTCGTCCCCGCGCGGGGACGACCGGTGCAACCGTCCCGATCCGGCCGCGCGATACCCCCGGAAGAGGTGCCCGGAAGGGCTCGCCGCAGCACGGCCCGCTCCGTAGGCTGGGAACCGCGCTCGCACACGGCCGGGCGCCGGGCGGCCCGGACGCGGCCGCCCGCGGACGGACGCGAGGAGCGCGGAATGAGCGACAGCGACGACACCGTCGGCCAGGACTTCGACGAGGCCGTCAACATGACGGCCGAGCAGCTCTCGGACTGGCTGGACACCGAGGAGTCCGAGTCGGTGGGACAGGACGACGGCGGCGAGTCGGTGGGCCACCGATCGGGACGGCGCATCGTGGAGATCCTGCGGAAGAAGAAGGGTGAGCGCACCGGTTCCGACGAGGAGCACATGCGCAAGGTCGTCGGCTACGTCCACCGCCACCTGGCCCAGCGACCCGACGGGGACGTCAGCGAGACCCGGTGGCGGTACTCCCTGATGAACTGGGGCCACGACCCGCTGAAGGACTGAGGCCCCACGGGACCACCGAGCACAGGACAGCGGCGTGCGGTCGCCCCGGAGACGGTCCGCACCCGGCGAGGCACGAGGAGAGGAACAGCGCATGAGTCTGAGCAAGGGCACGAAGGTCACCTGGAACACCCCGCAGGGCACGACCGAGGGCACCGTGGTCGAGAAGAGGACCGAGGACTTCGAGCTCGACGGGCACACGTTCCGGGCGAGTGAGGACGACCCCCGCTACGTCGTCGAGTCCGACAGCTCCGGCGCCCGCGCGGCGCACAAGCCCGATGCCCTGACCGAGGCGTAGGCCGGCGCCGCGGCTGCTGCTGCGCGGCCCGTCCGCACGCCGTCCGCGTGCCGCCGCGCCAGGTGTCCCTCGTGGAGCGGACGACGTCCATGAGCCCCGCAAGATCAGTAGATCATCTAGTTACCAGAGGAATTGAATTCACGATCGTCTAGAATGCCCGCATGCTTGCACACCACCCGACATCCTCCGGCTACTGGTACGGCACCAGTGACGACGGCGCCACCGGTCCCGGTGCGGTGCAGGTGCTGGAGGCCCTGCGGGCCTACCGCACCGCCGAGACCGCCATGCGCCGCCGCACC
>NZ_JAVHZE010000061.1:0-829 GCF_040981185.1 Kocuria sabuli | reverse complement strand
CAATTCGCCCTTAGCCTGACTAAGAGCCTCCTCAAGGGCGGTAATTATTTTTTGCTGTGTGCCGTCCTTTAAGTGCCCCAGAGAAGCAATTCCCTCTAACGAATTTGAATCTCTAGCCCAAATAACCTCACCGCCATTTTTTATTTCAACTTTCACAGTCAACCCTCTCTATTTATGTTTCCACCAGGCATTATCTTTTCCGATCCCATCAGTTTTAAAAACGGTGTGCACCTGAGGTCCGGTAATCACCTTTCCTGCGAATGAATGAGCGACAATACCGAACGCCAGCATGTCCCCCACCGCGGCGCCAGCCTGTTCTTTCTTCCAGAAACGATAGCTCTCGATCCGGTAGTAAAGACGGATGATGCCGTGAGCAAACGCCATTACATCGGCGCGGGTACCACCCAGCAGCCCAGCGTTAAGCATCACATCGTTGCGGTGCTCTTCAATGAACTCATGATAGACGCGCTCCGGATGATTCTGCTTTGCCCAGGAATCGACGTAGGTCTTTGGTTCAGAACCGACGTACACCTTCCCTGCCTCCATTTCTTCCCACGGCGCGCGAAGCATTTCGACATCGGTACCATCGGTACACCAGACGAACCGGTATTCAGGGTGATCTCGCAAGTGCTGCCAGATGTGCAACCAGCGACGAAAGTAGACATTCATCTTCACGTCAGGAACGCGATAAAGCTCAACACCTGCCGGGGCCGTCAGTAATTCATCTACCAGCGCTATGCGGCCACAATTCCGAAGTGATGAGGCCCAGTTAGCCAGCATGTCAGGCGAGGCCGCCATTTTTGTGCCGCGCTGCGGGTCAGGCTGACTG
>NZ_JAVHZE010000025.1:0-42449 GCF_040981185.1 Kocuria sabuli | reverse complement strand
GCATAGCTCACAGCAGACATGGTTCAGGCCTCTTTCCCGGCAGGCACGTGCCGGACGATCCGAAGGAGAAGGGGTGGCGGTGGCCCGCGGGCTGCGGGCCGGGTGGAACCGCGGGCGCCGGACGGTGTGCCGGCCGGCGCCCGCGGAGCGTGCGGGTCAGCTGATCGCCGACTCCATCTCGGAGACCATGCTCCGGGCGGCGTCCTCGGGGCTCGACCGGTCGAAGGCCACGTCCAGCTCGTAGCGGTAGAGGATCTCCTGCAGGGTGCTGAAGCCCAGGGGCGGGACCGGCATGGGGTCGCCGAGCTCGGGCTGGATCTCCTCGATGAAGTCGGCGGCCACGGTGTCCGCCTCGCTGAGCTCGGGGACGACCGCCTCGCGCACCGACTGGTTGGCGGGCAGGCCGCGGTCGGCGAGGTTGAGCTTGCCGGCCTCCTCGCTGTTGACCATGAAGTCGATGAACTTCTTGACCTCCTCCGGGTGGTCGGTCCGGGCGGAGCCGGACATGAACATGGCCGACTTCTGGAAGAGCTGCGCGCCGCCCTCGGAGCCGTCGGTGCTCGGGAAGCGCAGCGGGACGAACTGGTTTCCGGACGCCGAGTTCAGGGCGCTCAGCTGGTTCGTCCACCACATGCTCATGGCGGACTTGTTGGTGCCGGCCAGCGACTGGTCCGGGCCCGGGTTCTGGTCCTCCGTGATCACGGAGGCCGGGGGCAGGGCTCCGTCCTCGACCAGCTGCTTCTGCAGGCTCAGGTACTCCGCCGCGTCGGCCTCCTCGAAGCCGAGCTCGCCCTCCGGGGTGGTCAGCTCCTTGCCCTGCTGGCGCAGCCACATCTGGAACCCGGCCGGCTCGTTCGGCGCGCTCGCGCCGTAGGCGTCCGTCTTCTCGGTGATCTCCGCGGCGGTGTCGGAGAAGTCCTGCCACGTCCACGTGCTGTCGTCCGGCAGCTCGACGCCGGCCTCCTCGAAGAGGGCCGGGTTGGCCATGATCGCCATGATGTTGACGCCGGTGGCCACGCCGAAGAGGCCCTCCTCGGTGCGGCCGCTCTCCACGACGTCCTCGTCGATCTCGCTCACGTCCACGTCGGAGAGGTCCAGCAGCGCGCCGTTGTCCGCGTACTCGCGGATGTACTTGTCGTCCATCTGGATGATGTCCGGGGCGTCGTTGGAGGCCGTCTGGGTGGCGAGCTTGTCCCAGTAGCCGGTGAAGTCGCCGTACTCGCCGGTCACCGTGATCCCGGGGTTCTGCTCCTCGAAGGCGTCGATGATCTCCTGGGTCTGCTGGTGGCGGGTGTCCGAGCCCCACCAGGCGAAGCGGAGTTCGACGTTGCCGTCGTCGGTGGCGCCGTCGGCGCTGCCGCAGCCGGTGAGGGCGAGGGCCGACACTGCGAGGGCCGTGACGGCCTTGGCGAGAGGTCCGGTTCTCTTCATGCTGTTCGTGTCTCCTGGGTCGGGTGCGAGTACTGGAAAGCGTTTTCCAGAGCGTAGCTGTGATACAGCTCACGGGTCAAGGGATGACATGAACTTCTTCGGGCGTGTTGCCGTCCGCGCCCGGACCGCGGGCTCCGGGCGCGGGGGCTGCCCCCCCCTAGGCGCTGCCGAAACCGATGGTCTCGGTGGTCCAGGCGCGGGCCTGCTCGCTCAGCGTGATGCCCAGACCGGGCCGTGCGGGGACCAGCATGCGACCGTCGCGGGTCTCGAGGCGCTCCTCGAAGAGCGGGTCGAGCCAGTCGAAGTGCTCCACCCACGGCTCGCGCGGATAGGCGGCGGCCAGGTGCAGGTGGATCTCCATGGCGAAGTGCGGCGCGAGGTCCAGGCCGCGCTGGTCGGCCAGTGCGGCCAGCCGCAGGAACTGGGTGATCCCGCCCACCCGCGGGGCGTCGGGCTGGATGATGTCGCAGGACCGCGCCTCGATGAGCCGCACGTGCTCGGCGACGGAGGCGAGCATCTCGCCGGTCGCGATCGGCGTGTCGAGCGCCGCGGTGAGCCGGGCGTGGCCCTCGGTGTCGTAGGCGTCCAGCGGCTCCTCGATCCAGGTCAGGCCGAACTCCTCGAGCCGCCGGCCCATGCGCAGGGCGGTCGCGCGGTCCCACTGCTGGTTGGCGTCGACCATCAGGGGCACCCCGGTCCCGATGTGCTCGCGCACCCCGGCCACGCGCCGCAGGTCCTCCGCGGAGTCGGGCAGCCCCACCTTGATCTTGATTCCCCCGATGCCCGCCTCGAGGGAGGCGCTGGCGCGGTCCTTGACCTCCTCCAGGGAGGCGTTCAGGAAGCCGCCGGAGGTGTTGTAGGTGCGCACCGAGTCCCGGTGGGCGCCCAGCAGCTTGGCCAGGGGGAGGCCCGCGCGCTTGGCCTTGAGGTCCCACAGCGCCACGTCGATCGCGGCCAGCGCCTGCGTGGCCACGCCGGAGCGCCCCACGGACGCGCCGGCCCACAGGAGCTTGTCGTGGACGCGGGCGATGTCGTTGGGATCCTCGCCGATCAGTCCCTCGGCCACCTCCTTGGCGTGCGCGTACTGGGCCGGGCCGCCTGCGCGCTTGGAGTAGCTGAAGCCCACCCCGGAGTGCCCCTGCTCGGTGGCGATCTCGGCGAAGAGGAAGACGACCTCGGTCATCGGCCGCTGCCGGCCGGTGAAGACCTTGGCGTCGGAGATCGGGGTGCTCAGCGGCAGCGTCGCGGTGGACAGCTGCACGTGGCGGACGGCGTCCGGGGTGTAGGTCATGGTGGGTCCTCACGGGTCGGGTGCTGGGTGGACAGAATGAATAGTACAAGTAGACAACTTGTATGACTAGAAGGGGGCACGGCCCGGAGGGTCTCTGTGCATACTGGGGGAGACCTGCCGAGCCGGTGCGGGCGCCCCGCCCGCGGGCATCCGGCGGGCGGGGCGCCGTGGAGAGGACGGGGACCGATGCCGATCAGCACGCCCACCGGGAGCCCGGCGGCCGTGGGGCTGCTCACGGGCTTCTCGCTGGAGATGACGGGCCGGGACGTCCCCGCCCTGCGCGAGGCCGCCCCGCAGATCCCCCGGGGCACCCGGATCAACGTCACCTTCCTGGGCCACGAGGACCCGGCGCTGCGCCTGGCCGCCGCCCGGGCGGTGCGCGAGCACGGGTTCGTGCCGGTGCCCCACATCTCCGCGCGGCGGCTGCGCTCCCCGGGGGAGCTCGAGGAGTTCCTGTCGGATCTCGCGGAGGCCGGTGCCGCCGAGCAGGTCCTCGTCGTGGGCGGGGACCCCGGGGCCCCGGAGGGCCCCTACGAGGACTCCCTCGCCGTCATCCGCACCGGGATGCTCCAGCGCCACGGTGTGCGCGGCGTGGGCATCGGCGGTTACCCGGAGGGCCACCCGGCGGTCGACGACGACGTCCTGTGGTCGGCCCTGGTGGCCAAGACGGCCGCCCTGCGCGAGCAGGGCCTCGAGCCCACGGTGATCACCCAGTTCGGCTTCGACATCCGCCCGGTGCTGGCGTGGCTGGCCGAGGCCCGCCGTCGCGGGGTCGACGCCCCGGTGCGGATCGGCGTGCCGGGCCCGGCAGGGGCCAGGCGCCTGCTCGGCTACGCACGCCGCTTCGGCGTGGCGACCTCGGCCGGGATCGTGCAGAAGTACGGCCTCTCCCTCACCCACCTGCTGGGCACCGCGGGCCCCGACCGCTTCCTGTGCGACCTCGCCGAGGGCTACGACGCCGGGGTCCACGGGCCGGTGCTGCTGCACTTCTACACCTTCGGCGGGCTGGGGGCCACGGCCGCGTGGATCCGGGAGTTCGGCGCGCACGGGGCGGCGTCATGAGGCCCGCGCCGCAGTCCATGCTGCTCCCGCACCACGCCAGCCTCGTGGTGCACGGCCGCGACCAGCCGGGCATCGTGGCCGTCGTGACCTCGGTGCTGGCCCGGCACGGGGCGAACATCGTCGCGCTCGACCAGCACTCGGACGACCCCGCGGGGGGCGCGTTCTTCCAGCGCACGGTCTTCCGCCTCGACAACTACGTGGCGTGCCACCCCGCCCTCGAGGCCGACCTCGGGGCGGCCCTCGCCGAGGGCTTCGAGCTGCAGTGGCGGCTCACCGACCTCGCCGTGCCCCGGCGCGTGGCGATCTTCGCCTCGAAGTCCGACCACTGCCTGCTCGACCTCATCTGGCGGCAGCGCCGCGGCGAGCTGCCCATGACCATCTCGATGGTCGTCTCCAACCACCCGGACATGGCCGAGGACGTCCGGGGCTTCGGCATCCCCTTCTTCTACGTGCCCACCGGGGACAGGGCCGCCGCCGAGGCGGAGCACCTGCGCCTCCTGCAGGGCAACGTCGACCTCGTGGTCCTCGCCCGCTACATGCAGATCCTGTCCTCCCCGTTCCTCGCCGGGGTGGGGGTCCCGGTGATCAACATCCACCACTCGTTCCTACCGGCCTTCATCGGCGCCGCGCCCTACCGGAAGGCCAAGGAGCGGGGCGTGAAGCTCATCGGCGCCACCGCCCACTACGTCACCGAGGACCTCGACGAGGGCCCGATCATCGAGCAGGACGTGGTGCGGGTCTCGCACCGGGACTCCGGCCGGGAGCTCGCCCGGCGCGGCGCGGACGTCGAGCGCCAGGTCCTCGCGCGCGCCGTGCTGTGGCACTGCCAGGACCGCGTCATCCGCCACGACCGCCAGACCATCGTCTTCTGAGCCGTTCCCCGGCGAGCCGTTCCCGCGACCGGTGGTCCGTGCCGGTGCTCCGCGCCGGTGGCGCCCGGCAGCAGGCGTCACCGGCCGGGCCGGGGCTCAGCCCAGGAGCCGGCGGAGGGAGTCCAGGACCGGGCCCGGCGCCCACCGGCCGATGCCGTCCACGGACCCGACGGGGTGCACGCCGGCGACCGAGTTGGTCACGAACACCTCCGTGGCGGCGGCGAGCTCCTCGAGGCGCAGCGGGCGCTCGTGCACGTCGGCCCCCGTCCGCCGCAGGGCCTCCAGCGCCCGGGCCCGCACCACCCCGGGCAGGATGCGCCCGTCCGCGGGCGGGGTCAGCACGGTGCCGCCCAGCACCGCGAAGACGTTGGCGCGCCCGGTCTCCAGGACCGTGCCGTCGGCGTCCACGAGCAGCGGATCGCAGCTGCGCGACCACAGCCCCGGCTCCGGTTCGTGGGCGAGCACCCGCCGGTCCGCCCACTTGTGCCCACCCAGGCCGCCGGGCAGCCGGACGGGGACCAGCCGCCACGGGGGCACCGGATCCGGCGGGAGGGCCGTGGCCGTCACCCGCACGTCCAGGGCGCCCTCCGGGGCGGGCACCGCCGTGATCCGCAGCCGGTGGGGACCGGCCAGCCGGGCGGCGTGCTCCCGCACCTCGTCGCGGACGGCCGGCGGCAGCTCCGCGCCGTAGCAGACGAGGCAGCTGGCGCCGAGGCGGCGGAGGTGGGCGTCGAGCTCGACGGGCCTGCCCCCGTCCACGCGCAGGGTGGTGAAGACGCCCTCGGCGGGCAGCGGGGCGTGGGACGGCAGCGCCGGCAGCTCGGGTGTGCCGTGGCGGTCCCAGTCCTGCCGCAGAGCGGCGTCCAGCTGGGCGCCGACGGCCTCGAGCAGCGGCACCGCCTTGACCAGGGTCTCGTGCGCCTCGTCCGCCGGGTCCGAGTCGGCCACGATCCCGCCGCCCACACCGAGGCGGACCCGGCCCCCGGTGAACTCGAACGTGCGGATCGCCACGTTGAGCACGAGCCCGCCCGGCCCGGCGCAGCCGACGGCGCCCGTGTAGACCTCGCGGCCGGCCGGCTCGAGCGCGTTGATGATCTCCATGGCCCGGATCTTGGGCGCGCCCGTGCAGGAGCCGGGCGGGAAGGTGGCCCGCAGCAGGTCGCCGTCGCCGAGGCCGGGGCGCAGCTGTCCCTGGACGTCCGCCACCAGGTGGTGCACCCCGGTGTGGGGCTCGACCCGGGGCACGGCCGGGGCCCGCACGGAGCCGGGCACGCACGCCCGGGAGAGGTCGTTGCGCATCAGGTCCACGATCATCACGTTCTCGGCGCGGTTCTTCGCCGAGGCGTGCAGGTCCGCCGGGTCGCTGGCGGCCGGCGCGGTGCCCTTGATGGGGGAGGTCAGCACGGTGCGCCCGGTGCGGCGCAGGAACAGCTCCGGGGACAGGCTGGCCACCGCACCGCCCGGCAGCCGCAGGAAGGCGGCGAAGCGCGGGGCCAGCCGCTCGTGCCCGGCGCAGAACAGGTCCAGGGGATCGCCCTCGAAACCGGCCTCGAGACCGCGGCAGATGTTGGCCTGGAAGATGTCGCCGTCCCGGATGTGGCCCAGCGCGGCGGCCACCGCAGCGGCGTGCCCGGCCGCGGAGGCGTCCGCGCGGAAGGGACCGCACCGGTAGGGCGCCGGGCCGCCCGGTCCGGCCAGGGCGTGGCGGACGACCTCGCGGGCGGCAGCGGTGCGGGCCGGGTCAGCCCCGGGCCACCGGTCGAGCACCCAGTCCCCGCGGCCGGCCCGGCGGCGCAGCACGTGGTCGTAGAAGCCCAGGTGGTGGTCCGGCAGCCGGGCCGGACGCGGCGGGGCCGCCGGGAGGAGCTCCAGCCGCCGGGACAGCTGGTAGCCCAGGTACCCGATCCAGCCCAGGCCGGTCGTCGGCGCCGCGCCGGAGATCTCCGTCGGCGCCGCGCCGGGCACGCCCGGCGGCACCGTGTCCAGGGCGGCGAAGGGGTCCTCGTCCTGGCTCAGCACGTGCACGGGCCGGAAGCCGATCAGCGCGTGACCGCCGTCCCAGTCCCCGAACAGCGCCACCAGCCCGGGCTGGTCCCGCAGGGCCCGCAGCATCCCGACCGGCGACACGGACGCGCCGGCGACCACCTCGTGCTCGCTCATCCCGCGCTCAGCCTTCGCTCGGGGCGGTCGTGCGGCGCACCGGGCTGCCGGCCTCGGCCTCCAGGCGCCACAGGGAGTTCGCCAGGTGCAGGCGCATGGCGGCCGACGCCGCGAGCGGGTCGCCGGCGCGGATCGCGTCCAGGACCGCCCGGTGCTCGGCCAGCACGCGGGCCGTGCGCCCGCCGCCGGTCCCGGCCGCGCCGTCGAGCCGGCGCGGCGGCATGGTGATCATGGCCGGCCCGAGGCCGGTCAGGGCGTCGACGTAGTAGGGGTTGTGGCTGGCCTCGGCCACGGTCCGGTGGAACTCGAAGTCGTGCTCCAGGGCGGCGGCCGGGTGGTCGGCGTCCTGCTCGGTGCGCAGCAGCGACTCCTCCATCCGCGCGAGCTGCTGCTCGTCCCGGGCGGTGGCGGCCAGGGCCGCGGCCTCGGACTCCACCCCCGTCCGGAACGCGAGCAGGCTGCGGCGGTCCCGGAGCGTCCGCACCGGCCGGCCCGCCGGTGCGGACGCCGCCGGAGGGGTCAGCGCGAAGCTTCCGCTGCCCCGCCGGGTGTGCACGAGACCCTCGGCCTGGAGCCGGGCGACGGCCTCCCGGACCACCGTCCGACTCACCCCGTGCTCGGCGATCAGGCTGCTCTCGCTGGGCAGGCGCTCGCCGGGGGCGATGCGCCCGTCGACGATGCGTGCCCGCAGGTCGTCCACGAGGGCGGCGGTGAGGTTGCGGCTCATGGGTCCATGATCGCATCCGGGCGGCAGTCCCTGCCGACCACGGACCGAACCCCCGGCGCGACCGTCCCGGCCACGCCGGTCCGGGCCCGCGGGACCCCGCCCGGCCACCCCGGTTATCGGTCCGCGATAACCTTCCTTGGCGGGCCGGGCCGCGGACCGCGACACTGGCCAGGAGGACCCCGGGTGCCCGGGGCGTCCGCCGAGAAGGGAGCAGGGATGATCTTCATCGTCGTCAAGTTCAAGGTGAAGCCGGAGTGGTCGGAGCGCTGGATCGACTTCTCGCGGGAGTTCACCGAGGCCACCCGCAACGAGCCGGGCAACCTCTGGTTCGACTGGTCCCGCAGCGTGGAGGACCCGAACGAGTTCGTGCTCGTCGAGGCGTTCCAGGACGACGGCGCCGGGCCGCACGTGAACAGCGAGCACTTCCGCACCTTCACGGCACAAGCGCCCCAGGCGCTCACGGAGACCCCGCAGATCATCAGCGAGCAGATCTCCGCCGAGGGCTGGAACCGGATGGGCGAGATCACGGTCGAGTGAGCCCCCTGCGGCGCCGACGGCCCGGGAGCGGCGCTCCCGGGCCATTGGCATGTGCAACCCCGCACGTGACAATGTGAGGCATGACCACACATGAGGCCGGGCTGGCCTCCGTCCAGAAGGCCTTCGCGCTGCTCGACGTCGTGGCGCGGGACTCCCGGGGCGCGACCGCCAAGGACATCAGCGCCGCGCTCGGGATCCCGCTGCCCTCGGTCTACCGGCTGCTGCAGACGCTCGTCGCCTCCGAGCACGTGGTCCACCTCCGGGACCAGCGCCGGTACGGGCTGGGCTACAAGGTGCACGCCCTCGACACCTCCCTGCGCCAGCAGGTCGGCACGCCCGTCACGGTCCGGCGCGCGGTGCGCGAGCTGCACGCGGCCGCCGACGCCGCCGCCTACTTCGCGGTCTACCGCGGGGACGCCATCGTGGTGGCGCACGTGGTCGACTCCCCGCACCGGCCGCGGCTCGACCCCCTCGACTTCGGGTTCACCGACGCCGCCCACGCCACGGCCTTCGGCAAGATCCTGCTCTCCCGGATGGACCACGACGAGGTGTCGGAGTACCTGGACCGCCACGGCATGCCGGGCCTGACGGAGCGCACGCTCCGCACCCCGGAGGCCCTGCAGCGCGAGCTCCGGCGGGTCCGCGCCGAGGGCATCGCCGTGGAGCGGGAGGAGTTCGTGCCGGGCGCGTCCTGCCTGGCCGCGCCCGTGGTCGACGCCGCGGGCCGCACCCTCGGGTCCGTGGCGGTGTCCCTGCGGCCCCCCGACTTCGAGCGGCGCCACCGGGTGATCGCCCCGGTGCTCCGGGACGCCGCCGACCGCGTCGGCCGGGCCCTGCGCGCGGGCGGGGGCTACCCGGCCGGCCCGGAGGCCGGCTGAGCAGCCCCGCAGCCCGGGGCGGCCGCTACAGGTGGCGGCCCGCCAGCTGCTGCGCGATGTACTCGGCCTGGCGGACGGCCAGCGCCACGATCGTCAGCGTGGGGTTGGCCGCCGCCCCGGTGGTGAACAGCGAGCCGTCCGAGACGAACAGGTTCGGCACGTCGTGGGTCTGGCCGAACGCGTTGGTCACCCCGTCCTCCGGCCGCTCGCTCATCCGGGCCGTGCCCATGTTGTGCGTGGCCGGGTACGGCGGGGTGTGGTGCGTGGAGACCGCGCCCACGGACTCGTAGAGCAGGGAGGCCTGCTGGTAGCCGTGGTTGCGCATCGCGACGTCGTTGGGGTGGTCGTCGAAGTGCACGTTGGGCACGGGCAGGCCCAGGTGGTCCGTGACGGCCGTGTTGAGCGTGACCCGGTTGGTCTCCTGCGGCATGTCCTCGCCCACCACCCACATCCCGGCCGTGTTCTCGTAGCCGTCCAGCAGGGCGGTGAAGTCCGGGCCCCAGGACCCGGGGTCCACGAAGCTCGCGAGGAACGCCGGGCCCAGGGAGATCGTCTCCATGTAGTACCCGCCGGCGAACCCCCGGTCGACGTCGTGCCGGGACTCGTCCGCGACGATCCCGGCCATCGTCTCGCCCCGGTACATGCGCACCGGGCGGTCGAACTGCGCGTAGACCGAGCCGGTGGTGTGCCGCATGTAGTTGCGGCCCAGCTGCCCCGACGAGTTCGCGAGCCCGTCCGGGAACAGCGGGGACCCGGAGAGCATCAGCAGCCGCGGCGTCTCGATCGCGTTGCAGGCCACGGCCACGACCCGGGCCTTCTGCCGCTGCACCTGCCCGTCCCCGTCCACGTAGACCACGCTGTCGACGAGGCCCTGCTCCGTGTGGGTGATCTGCACGGCGTGGCAGTCCGGGCGCAGGTCGAGGTGGCCGGTGCGCAGCGCCTTGGGGATCTCCGAGACGAGCGTCGACCACTTGGACCGGTTCTTGTCGCCCTGGAAGTTGAACCCGTCCTGGATCGAGGCCGGGCGCCCGTCGTACGGTTCCGCGTTCGTCCCGTAGGGGCCGGTCGCGTAGTGCCGGTAGCCGAGCTTCTCCGCGCCCGCCGCGAGCACCTTGTAGTTGTTGTTGGCGGGCAGCGGCGGGCGGCCGTGGCGGTGGGTGCTGCCGATCTTCCGCTCGGCGCGGTCGTAGTACGGGGCCAGGTCCTCCAGCGTGATCGGCCAGTCCAGGAGGTTGGCCCCGTCGACGCGGCCGTAGACGCTGCGCGTGTGGAACTCGTGGGCCTTGAACCGCGGGGTCGCCCCGGACCAGTGCGTGGTGGTCCCGCCGACGGCCTTGACGATCCACGCCGGGAGGTTGGGGAAGTCCCGGGCGATCCGCCAGGACCCGGTGGTGGTCCGGGGGTCCAGCCAGGCCATCTGGTGGAAGGCCTCCCACTCGTCGTTGACCCAGTCCTCGCTGGTCAGGTGCGGCCCGGCCTCGAGCAGCACCACCTTGATGCCCTTCTCGGTCAGCTCGTGAGCCAGTGTCCCGCCGCCGGCGCCGGAGCCGATGACGACGACGGCGGAGTCGTCGTCGAGCTCGATCCGGGCGGAGTGCTGCTGGTCCTGGGGTGCGGCGGTCATGCGGTCTCTCCGGTCTCGACGACGTCCGACCCCTTGAAGAGGTCGCTGAAGGGCTTGTCGGTGGTCTCGGAGGCGCCCTGCTGGTCCAGGTTCCATCCCTCCTTGGGGGCGGCGGTCGTCACCCGGTAGCCGAGGGGCCCGCACTCGGGAAGCTCCTCCTCGGACTCCTCGACGCGCGGGTCCGGCAGCCAGTCGAGGTCGTCGAAGCCGCGGTGCAGGTAGCCGCCCTTCGAGAAGGACTCGCCCTCGTAGCCGAGGGCCTGCCACACCTCGGGGTCGTCGTAGAAGTGCAGCACGGTGGTGCGGCGGACGAAGCCGAAGAACTCGAGGTCGGCGATCCGCCGGAGGACGTTCAGGGCCGCCTCGTCCGGCAGGTCCACGAACGGCTCCTCGCTCAGCGAGTTGAGGGTGAGCAGCCCCTGGGTCAGTGCCATGCGGAACCAGGTGGAGCTCTCGGCCTCGGCCACGATCTTCTCGGTCATCCGTTCGTACGGCCCGTCGGGGAGCTGCGGATGGGGGAACGCGACCCGGATGACGCGCGTCAGGGTGCGCTTGGCCTCGTCCGTCAGGGCGAGAGCGTTCAGGGCGGAGTACTTCGCGGGATAGACCATGGGTCTCCTCCTCGTCGGCGGTGCCGGGTGTCACCAACGAGTGTGAGTCAGATCACCAGCGCGGGCCAGAGGTGTTATCGCGGAGCGAGAACGCGCGCCGCGTGAGAGCATGGGCCCGACGAAGGAGGCCCCCGTGATCGTCGACCGGCTGCCGGAGCACCTGCGCGAGGACGCCGTGTCCCTGTGGCAGGAGGCGGGGCTGACCCGCCCCTGGAACGATCCGCGCGCGGACCTGGACCGTGCCCTGGAGGGGCCCTCGTCCACGGTGCTGGCCGCTCTCGGGGAGGACGGGCTCGTGGGCACCGCCATGGTCGGCCACGACGGGCACCGGGGGTGGGTCTACTACGTGGCCGTCCGGCCCGCCCACCGCGGCCAGGGCCTGGGCCGGGCGCTGATGGCCGCGTGCGAGCAGTGGGTGGCCGGGTGCGGCATCCCCAAGATGCAGCTCATGGTCCGCACCGGCAACGCGGGCACGCGGGCCTTCTACGAGCGGCTCGGCTACGCCGTCCAGGACACCGTGGTGCTCGGCAGGTTCTTCGACGCCGAGCGCCAGGCCCAGCAGAGCGGCTGAGCCCGGCCCGCCGCTCAGACCCGCGGGTCGGTGACCCCGCCCGGGCAGTCGAAGCGCGTGTAGTCCCACGGGCTGCGGCGCGCCCCGGCCCGGTAGGCGCTGTCCCAGAACTCGAGGACGGCGCCGTGCGGGTCGGGCAGCGCCCGGGCGTCGTCGTAGCGCAGGACCGCCAGGTGGCTCCCCCCGCGCTCGGCCCACCGCGCCGCGTCCGGCCGGAGCGGTTCCCCGGAGAGCCCGTCCGGCTCCGGGGCGGTGTAGGAGTAGAAGGCCGGCTCGGGGAAGGCGTCGTCGCCGAACCAGAACCCGGAGCTGATGACCTCCCGGGAGTAGGCCTCCCCGGTGACCGCGTCCGCGCCGGCCGGGACGTCGGCGGAGGTGTCGGCGAAGCGGGTCACCGCGATGTCGAAGGTGTGCCAGAAGTGGTGCACGGGACTGGTCTTGCCGGACCACTCGCCGGCGAACTCCTCGAGCAGCAGGTTCACCTGCCCCAGCACCTGCCAGTACCGGGTGACCGCGGCGGGGTCGTAGGCGGCGTGCTCCGTGTCGTCGGCGAACGGGCGTCCGGAGTCGGGCAGGTCGAAGGGGTAGGGGTGGGCGATGCCGACCTCCACCCCGGCGGCCTCCAGGGCGTGCAGCAGGCGGGCGTGGAACGCGGCCACGGACAGCCCGGGCAGGGAGAAGGAGTGCCGCACGCCGGTGGCCGTGCTCAGGTCGAGGCGGTGGTCGAGGAGGTCGAAGTCGATCGCGAACACCGGGTCCCGCCCCATCGGGCGGGTGGTGAGACCACGGCCGGTGAGGTGGAACGGGACGTTCCACCAGTGGTTGCGGCGGGGGGCGGCCGCGAGCCGCACCTTGCCCACCACCTGGGCGAACCGGTGCAGGGTGTCCCGGGTCTCCCACCAGGACGAGTAGGGCATCTCGGGGAACGCGGCATCGGTCATGAGGGCCTCCTGAGCCCAGTGTGCGAGGAGTTCGTCGTCAGATCCAGGGGTGTTCGCGGACCGGCGGAAGTGCGACAGTGGTGCCGGACGCCGTGGAGCGCGGCGTCCGGCGACACGGGGGTGGTCGGGATGGCCGAGGACGACGTCGACGTGGGCGCCGGGCCGAGCGGCACGGGGTGCGCCGAGTGCCTGGCGGGCGGCGGCTGGTGGGTGCACCTGCGCCGGTGCGCCCGGTGCGGCCACATCGGCTGCTGCGATTCCTCGCCGGCCCAGCACGCCAGCGCCCACCACCGGCAGACGGGCCACCGGTACGTGCGCAGCTTCGAGCCGGGGGAGTCCTGGTACTGGGACTACGCCACCGGATCCTTCGTGCAGGGCCCGGAGCTCTCCCCGCCGCAGCACCGCCCGGAGGAGCAGCCGGTGCCCGGCCCCGAGGGCGCCGTCCCCGTCGACTGGCGCCGGCGCATCCACCGCTGACGTGGTGGCCGGCACCGCCGCGGCCGGTGCCGCGGAGCCGGGCGCCGACCGCGGCGCCGGGGCAGCGGGCGTCCGGCGCTCCCCGTGTCCCCTCCTGCCGGGCACCGTGCCGTGACCGGCCCGGCCGGACCCGGCGGCCCGCCGGAGCTGCTCTCCTGGGGCCGGCCCGGCGCCCGGTGGGTGCTCGCGGCGACCGTCCTCGGCTCCGCGCTGTCCTTCCTCGACGCGACCGTCGTCAACATCGCCCTGCCCTCCCTCGGCGCCGACCTCGGGGCGGGAACGGCCGCGCTCACCTGGGTCGTCAACGCCTACGCCCTGACCCTGGCCGCGCTCGTGCTCCTGGGCGGCGCCCTGGGGGACCGGTACGGCCGGCGCAGGATCTACCTGCTGGGGGTGACGGTCTTCGCGGCGTCGTCGGCGCTGTGCGGCCTGGCCCCGGACGTCACGGTCCTCGTGCTCGCGCGGGCGGCACAGGGCGTGGGCGGCGCGCTGCTGACCCCCGCCGGGCTGGCGATCCTGCAGGCCTCGTTCGCGCCCGAGGACCGGGCCCGGGCGATCGGCGCCTGGTCCGGCCTCACCGGGGTCGCCGCGGCGGTCGGGCCGTTCGTCGGCGGGTGGCTGGTCCAGGTCGCGAGCTGGCGCTGGGTGTTCCTGATCAACCTGCCGCTCGCGCTGGCGGTCGTCGTCATCAGCCGGCGCTGCGTGCCCGAGTCGCGGGGCTCCGGGACCGGTGCGCGGCCGGACGTGCCCGGCTCCGCGCTGCTGGTGCTGGCGCTCGGCGCGCTGACCTGCGGGCTCACCGCGGCGGCCGAGGCCGGTCCCGGCGCTCCCGTCCCCGTGGGCCTGCTCGCCGGGGGCCTCCTGCTGCTCGCCGGGTTCCTGCTGTGGGAACGCCGCGCGCCCGCTCCGGTGCTGCCGCCCGCGCTCCTCGGGGAGCGCCTGTTCGTCGTCGTCAACCTCGCCACTTTTTTGGTCTACGCGGCCCTCGGCGCCCTGTTCTTCGCCCTGGTCGTCACCCTGCAGGTCGTCGCCGGGTTCTCCCCTCCGGCGGCGGGGCTGGCCCTGCTGCCGGTCACGGTCCTGATGCTCCTGTTCTCGTCCCGGGTGGGTGCGCTGATGCGCCGGACGGGCCCCCGGGCCCTGCTGACGGCCGGTCCGGTGCTCGCCGCGGCGGGCGCCGCGCTGCTCGGCCGGCTGGGCCCCGGGGCCGGCTACGTGCTCGACGTCCTGGTGCCGGTCACGGTCTTCGGGGCCGGGCTGACCCTGCTCGTCACGCCCCTGACGGCCACGGTCCTCGCCGCCCTGCCCGAGGGGCGGGCCGGGCTGGCCAGCGGGGTGAACAACGCCGTCGCCCGGACCGGGGGCCTGCTGGCCGTCGCCGCCGTTCCGTTGGTCGGCGGGCTGGAGGGCGGCGGACTCACCGATCCCCAGCGGGTCGGGGAGGCGTTCGCGGTGGTCGCCCCGGTCTGCGCGGGACTGCTGCTCGCGGCGGGCCTGCTCTCCGCGCTGCTGGTGCGCTCGCCCGGCACAGAGAGCGGGCCGGCACGAGGTGGTCCCGCACCGGCCCAGCCACCAGGGAAATCAGGAAGATCCGGTGGCTCCGGCCCATCCTACTGAGCAGCCGGTAACGGTTCACCACTTGATTTTTCCGGCAGGACGTGGCCGCCGCGGGGTACCGCCGAGGTCCCGGGTGGAGGATGCTGGGCGGTGGAGAGGAGCACACCGTGGGGAACCGGGACGCGCGGGGGCAGTGGGGCGTGGTGGAAGCCGTGCCCCGGGACGCCGTCAGCGGCGTCACCGGGGAGGCCCGCACCGCCAAGGACGGCGCCGGCCCGCTCGTGCCCGCCGCCGGCAGGACCCGTCCGGAGCACCGGAACGGGCGGCGCCCATGAGCCCCCGCCGGGCCGCGGGGGCCACGGCGTGCGCCGCGGTGCTGCTGCTGAGCGCCTGCACCGTGGGGGACGCCGGTCCGGTCGACGAGCAGCTGGGCAGCCCGGCGGCCGCCCCGGACCTGCAGGTGCAGGTCGTCGTCGACGGTCTGCGCCACCCGTGGGACGTGGCCCTCACCCCGGACGGCACCGCTCTCGTCACGGAGCGCGGGGGCCGGCTGCTCGCCCACGACGAGCGGGGCACCCGGGAGGTCGAGGCCGACCTGGATGACCTCTTCGTGGGCAGCGAGGCGGGGCTGATGGGGGTGGCGGTGTCCCCGGACTTCGGGCGGACCCGGGAGATCGCCCTGTGCCACGCGACGCAGACGGACGACGGCAGGCCCCGGGACGTCGGGGTCACCCGCTGGCGGCTCGACGAGACCGCCGGGGCGGCCGAGCGGACCGGGACGGTGGTCGACGGGCTGCCCCTCAGCTCCGGCCGGCACAGCGGCTGCCGGCTGCGCTTCGCCCCGGACGGCACCCTGCGCGTGGGCACCGGGGACGCCGCCGAGGGGGAGAACCCGCAGGACCTCGGCTCCCTGGGCGGCAAGACCCTGCGGCTCGGCCTCGACGGCACGGTCCCCGAGGACAACCCGTTCGCCGACCGGCCGGGGAGCGCGGCCGCCGTGTACACCCTGGGCCACCGCAACGTGCAGGGCCTCGCGGTGCAGCCCGGCACGGACACGATGTGGTCCGCGGAGCACGGCCCCGGCCGGGACGACGAGATCAACGTCCTGCGCCCCGGCGGCAACTACGGGTGGGACCCGGCGCCCGGCTACGACGAGTCCGTCCCGATGACCGACCGGGAACAGTTCCCGGACGCGGTCGAGGCGGCGTGGTCCTCCGGACGCCCGACCGTCGCCGTCAGCGGCGCCGCCTTCCTGGAGGGTCCGCAGTGGGGGGCGTGGGACGGGGCGCTCGCCGTGGCGGAGCTGAAGAACACCGGCGTGGGGGTCCACCGCGTGGAGGGCTCCGAGATCACGGGCACCACGCGGATGGAGGAGCTGGAGGACGACTACGGACGCCT
The DNA here is from genome assembly GCF_040981185.1 of Kocuria sabuli. Classification (NCBI taxonomy): domain Bacteria; kingdom Bacillati; phylum Actinomycetota; class Actinomycetes; order Micrococcales; family Micrococcaceae; genus Kocuria; species Kocuria sabuli. The sequence goes on along the minus strand of NZ_JAVHZE010000025.1, from coordinate 26,312 downwards.
GCGCTCCCTGACCCTCGACGACGACGGCGCGCTGTGGGCGACCACCGCCAACGGCGACGACGACGCCGTCCTGCGCATCACCGCCCGGGCCGCGGGGAGCTGAGCGGCCACCGCGTTGTGCCGCGATCCGCCACGGCGACCCTCCGTGTCGGCCCGGGGCCCGGCGGCGCGCCGTGGCGCGTCCGTGCCGTTCCCGGCGCGCCGGCTCCTGTTGACTGGCTCCCGGCAGTGTCCCCCCATCTGCCCACACCGCCCACCGCGCTCCGTGGGCCGGAACCGACCTCGTCGGCGCGACCGGCAGGGTGCCTCCAGCGCCCCGCAGCCGTTGCGCCGTACTGTGAGCAGAGAGCCCCCCATGCACCGTCGTACCCTTCTCGCGCTGGGCGCCGCCCTCGTGACCGCCCCGGCCGTCGTGCCGATCACCCCTGCAGCGGGAGCCGCCGTGCTGAGACCGACCGCCACCACGCAGCGGCAGATGGACGCCTCCGTCCGCGCCCTGTGGCACAGCTGGACGACGCTGCTGCGCCCCGACCCGGCCCGCGGCTGGTGGGCCGTCCGCGCCGACGCCCAGAACGGTGCCAACGCCTACGTCGCCGAGGGGCAGGGCTACGGGCTGATGCTCTGCGCCCAGCTGGCCCCCGCGGACCCGCGGGCGCGCGCCTACTTCGACGGGATCACCCGCTACGTCCTGGACCACCCCTCCCGGATCGACCCGGGCCTGCACGCCGCCGAGCAGAACGACCGGATGGTCTCCCACCACGGCGGGGACAGCGCCACCGACGGGGACCTGGACATCGCCATGGGCTGGCTGATGGGCCACCGGCGGTGGGGGTCCACCGGCACCCACGACTACCTCCGGCTGGCCAGGGAGCGCATCGCCGCCGTCAAGCGCTCCCTGATCTCTCCCACCACCGGGCTCCTCGAGCTCGGCGACTGGTCGAACGGGGCGTGGGAGTCCGTCTCGCGCCCGAGCGACTGGATGATCGGGCACTTCGGGGCGTTCCACCGCGCCACCGGGGACGCGAGCTGGGGCGCCGTCCGGCACCGCCACCTGGCGGCGATCCGGCGGCTGCAGTCCGTGCACGCGCCCCGGACGGGTCTGCTGCCCGACTTCACGATCGGTCCGCCCTCGACGATCGCACCTGCTCCGGCCCACACCCTGGAGTCCGCCCACGACGGGCACTGCTACTACAACTCCTGCCGCGTGCCGCTGCGGCTGGGCGCGTCCCGGCACCCCGAGGCCCGCGCCGCCGCGGCGCGCATCTCCGGGTGGGCGAGGACGAAGTGCGGGGGCGATCCCGCCCGGCTGCCCACCGGCTACACCCTGGGCGGGGCGACCCTGCCCGGCGGGTCCTACCAGGACCTGGCCTTCATCGCCCCCCTGGCCGTCGGCGCCCGCTGGGGCGGCGACCAGGCGTGGCTCGACGCCCTGTGGCGCCACCTCGCCGCCCGCACCGAGCTCACCGGCTACTACCCCAGCTCCCTCCAGCTGCTGTCCATGGTGAACGTCTCCGACACCTACGCCCTGAACCCCTGACACCCACGGCGACCGGGCGGGCGGTGCCCGGCACCGGGCTCAGGACTCCGCCTGGCCCTGCCGCCAGTAGCCCATGAAGGAGACGTGGTCCTTGGGGATGCCCGCGGCGTCCACGCACAGCCGGCGCAGCGCCTTGACCGTGCCGGACTCCCCGGCCAGGAAGACGTAGGGGACGTCGGCGCGCCCGGGGGCCGCCACCGACCAGGCGCGGGGCTCCTCGGGCCGCTCGCTCGCCCGCAGCGGCGCCGGGGCGTGCTGCCCGCGCTGCGGGCGCCGGCCCGCCAGGACGTCGTCCACGGCCCCGCCCGGGAGCTCCAGCAGGCGGGCCAGCCGCGCGGCGGCGCGGTGCCCGTGCCCCACGGGCGCCCCGCCCCCGGCGCGGGGGAGGACGTGCAGGCGCACGTCGGGCAGCTCGGCGGGCAGGCGGTGGACGGCGACGTCGTCGCGGTGCGGCACCTCGAGCACCACGTCGAGGCGGGGGCGGGTCCCGTCCGCGGCGGTCTCGTGGGGCGCGTCCGCGAACTCCTCCGCGACGGACATGAGGGCCGGGGCCGCGGTCTCGTCCCCGACGGCGAGCACGTGCTGCGCGCCGCCGTGGTCCCAGGCCGCCCACGGCCGCTCCTGCGGTCCGGGTCCCAGCAGGTACACGCGCTCGCCGGGGGCCACGGCGGCCGCCCACCGGCTGCCGGGCCCGTCCTGGCCGTGCCCGCTGTGCACCACGACGTCGATCACCAGCTCCGGCACCACGATCCCGCAGAAGGTGGTGCGCCGGACGCCGCGCACGGTGTAGGTGCGCATCCAGCCGCGCTCCTCGGCGGGGCGGGCGAACCAGCCCTCCCGCAGGCCCAGGGAGAGGTCCGCCCGCTGGGGCTCCCGGCCGGGCGGCGGGACGAGCAGCTTGATGTAGGCGTCCCGGCACCGGGTCAGGTCCCCGGCCCCGAGCAGGGCGGGGGAGAGGCCGCCCAGTTCCGGTCCCGCCAGGGTGATGCGGCGGAAGGACGGGCACAGCTGCGTCACGGACGTCACGGCGGCCTCCACGCAGAGCACGGGGGCGGCCGGGGTGGTCTCGGGGGTGCGGGTGACGGTCACGGCAGGTTCCTCACGGTCTCGGCGGGAAGGAGCCCCGGTGCGGGGTCCAGGGCCACGGGGTCGGCGGGCGGTGCGGGGTGCGAGCCCTCCCGGGCCCGCCCGCGGGGCAGGACGACGGGCCGCCCGCCCACGGGGTCCCGGGCGACGTCGGCGCGCAGCCCGAACACCTCGGTCAGCAGCTCCGGGGTCAGCACCTCGGCGGGGGAGCCCACGGCCACGATCCGCCCCGCGGCCATCGCCACGAGCCGGTCCGCGACGCGGGCGGCCAGGTTCAGCTCGTGCAGCACGGCCACGACGGTGGCCCGGCCCGGCCCGTCCGGGTGCTCGAGCCCGCGCAGCATGTCCAGCAGGTCCACCTGGTGGGCCAGGTCCAGGTAGGACGTGGGCTCGTCGAGCAGCATCGTCCGCGCCCGCTGGGCCAGGGACAGGGCGATCCAGACCCGCTGGCGCTGCCCGCCGGAGAGCTCCTCGACGGGGCGCCCGGCCAGGGCGGTGAGCTCGGTGAGCTCCATGGCCCGCGCCACGGCCGCGTCGTCGTCGGGGGAGGGTGCGCCCCACCAGCGGCGGTGCGGGTGCCGCCCGCGCTCCACGAGCTCCGCGACGGTCAGCCCCTCCGGCACCACCGGGGACTGCGGCAGGAGGCTGACCGAGCGGGCGTACGGGCGGGCGTGCCACTCGCGCACGCCGCGGCCGTCGGCCTCGAGCGTCCCGGCGAGCGGCTTGAGCTGCCGGGACAGGCCCTTGAGCAGCGTCGTCTTGCCGCACCCGTTGGCGCCGATGAGCACGGTGGTGCCGCCGTGCGGGATGTCCAGGTCGACCTCCCGCACCACGGCGCGGTCGCCGTAGCCCAGGGACAGCCCGCGCATCCGGAACGCCGGGGCGTCGGCCGCGGGATCCGCCACGGCGTGCAGCTCGGGACTCATGCCGCTGCTCCTCTCCGCTGCCGCACGAGCAGCCACAGCATCACGGGCGCGCCCACGGCCCCGGTGACCACGCCGGCGGGCAGCTGCGTCCCGGTCAGCAGGTCCGAGCCCACGGAGTCGGCGGCCACCACGACGACCGCGCCCACGAGGGCGCACGCCAGGATCGAGGTCCGTCCGCGGGTCAGGGCGGTCGCCACCGGGGTGGACATCAGGGCCACGAAGGCCAGCGGGCCGGTCGCGGCCGTCGCCGCGGCGGCGAGCAGCACGCCCACCCCCAGCGCGAGGGCCCGGCTGCGGCCCGGGTGCGCTCCCAGCCCCGCCGCCAGCTCGGGGCCGAGCTCGGCAGGCTCGAGCGCCCGGTGCACGGCCACGGCTGCGGGCACCGCCAGCAGCAGGCAGGCGCCCAGCACGGTGATCCGCTCCCACGTGGCCGCGCTCAGGGAGCCCGCGGTCCACACCGCGGCGTCCTGCGCGGAGTTCAGGGCCAGCCGCGTCAGCATGGCGGCGGTGACGGCCTGGGCCAGGGCGGCCACGCCGATGCCGGCGAGCAGGAACCGCTCGCCCACGATCCCGCCGCCGCGCAGGCGCACCGAGGCGGTGGCGATGAGGGCCGCGGCCAGCAGCGCACCGGCCAGGGCGGCCCAGGACACGGCAGTGCCCCGCAGGCCCCACAGCGCGGTGCCGGCCACGGCTCCCGCCGCGGCCCCGTAGGTGATGCCCAGGATGTCCGGGCTGGCCAGGGGATTGCGCAGCACGCGGCGGAACAGCGCCCCGGAGCAGCCCAGGGCGAGCCCGGCGAGGACGCCCAGCACCGCGCGCGGCAGCTTCTCCTGCAGGACGATGAAGCTCGCCCCGGGGATGCGCTCGCCCGCCAGGATCGCGAAGAAGTCGGGGATCGTCACGGTGTAGCGCCCGAGCAGCACGCGCACGGTCAGGGCCGCGAGCAGCGCGAGGGCGAGCAGGGCCACGGCCCGGCGGGTGCGCCGGGCGCGGGCGCGGCGCAGCTCCCGGAGCGCGTCGGCGGCGCCGGTGTCCTCCGGGGCGGCCGCGGGGGCGAGCAGGGTGCCGGTCACAGGGTCACGCTCCGTCCCCGGCGCAGCAGCACCAGCAGCACGGGCACGCCGAGGACCACCGTGGTCACGCCCACGTGGATCTCCTGCGGCGGGGTGAGCACGCGCCCCAGGACGTCGGCCAGCAGGAGCAGCACGGGCCCGAGGACCGTGCTGAACAGCACGATCCAGCGGTAGTCGCCGCCGAGGAAGCGGCGCACCGCGTGGGGGACGAGCAGGCCCACGAAGGCGATGGGTCCGGCCAGGGCGGTCGCGGAGCCGGAGAGCAGGACCACGCCCACGAAGACCAGCACGCGCTGCAGGCCGAGGTCCACGCCGAGCCCGTGCGCGAGCTCGTCGCCCAGGGCCATGGCGTTGAGCCCCGAGGAGCCGCCCAGCACGAGGAGCACGCCGAGGAGCACGAGCGGGGCCACGGCGGCGAGGTCGGTGCTCTCGGCGCGGGCGACCGAGCCGATGCTCCAGAACCGGAAGCGGTCCAGCACCGCGGGCAGGGACAGCACCACGGAGGTGGTCAGCGCGGTGAAGCCGGCGTTGACGGCGGCGCCGGACAGGACGAGGCCCGCCGGGGTGGGGGAGCCCCCGCCGAGCAGGGAGGAGCCGAAGACGAGGACGGCGGCCACGGCGGAGCCGGCGAGGGCGAGCGCGGTCAGCTGCCAGGTCGCCACCACGCCGAGCCAGCCGATGCCGAGCACCACGGCGCACGAGGCGCCGGCGGTCAGGCCCAGGAGGCCCGGGTCACCCAGGGGGTTGCGGCTGACGCCCTGCATCCCGGCGCCGGCCACGGCGAGGCCCGCTCCGACGAGCACGGCGGTCAGGGTCCGCGGGATCCGGCTCTGCACCACGGCGGCGTCGATGCCCAGGCCGGCGGAGAGCTGGGACCAGCCCCCGTCCAGCAGGGCGGCGGGCAGCCCGGTGAGCACCGAGACCACCGTGGCCGGGTCCACCGGACGGGCGCCCCAGAACAGGGACGCCGCCGCGGAGAGCCCCAGGAACGCGAGGGCGGCGAGCAGGGCGGGGCCCCGGCGCCGCACGGGGGCGCCGGGGACCGGAGGAGCGGCCGGGGCGGCCGTGCTCGTGCTGCTCACCGGGACCGGGACCTCACCGGCCGCCGGCGGAGGCCGCGGCGATGTCCGGGAGCACGTTCTCCAGGGCCCACGGGATGCTCAGCGGGGAGGCCGCCGAGACCGAGAGCACCTCCTGCTGGTCGCTCTGGAGCACCAGGGCGTCGTCGGCGACCGCGGGGACGCGGCTGAGCAGGGGGTCGTTCTCGATGGCCTCGCGCACGCCCTCGTCCTCGGCCCAGCTGACGAAGACGTCGGAGGTCAGCTCGTCGGCCCGCTCCGGGGACCAGGTGATGTAGAACTCGTCCTCCTTGCCCTCGGCGGCCTCCGCGACCGCCTCGGACTGCTCCATGCCGAGGGACTCGAGGAACTTGGGGCGGTTGTCCACCGCGGTGTAGGCGAAGATCTGGTCGGCCGCGGACGGGTCGAGCGTGCCGTACACGAAGGACGTGCCCTCCAGCTCCGGGTGCTCGGCGGCGGCGTCCGCGAGCTGCTGCTCGACGTCCGCCACGACCTCCGCCGCCCGCTCCTCCCGGCCGAGGGCCTGGCCGATGAGCTCCGTGGAGTCCTGCCAGGACGTCCCGTAGGCCACGGCGTCCTCGGGGTAGGCGACGACGGGGGCGATCTCGGAGAGCTTGTCGTAGTCCTCCTGCGTCATCCCGGAGTAGGCGCCCAGGATGACGTCGGGCTCCAGCGCGGCGATCGCCTCGAAGTTGATGCCGTCCGTCTCGGAGTAGGTCTCCGGGGCCTCGGCGCCGCACTCCTCCAGCGCGGCGTCGAACCAGTCGGTGGACCCGTTCTCGTTGGCGCCGAAGTCCAGGGCGGGCATCCCGACCGGGACGACGCCCAGGGCGGTCGCGACCTCGTGGTTCGCCCAGGACACCGTGGCCACCCGTTCGGGGGCCTGCTCGATCGTGGTCTCGCCGAACTCGTGCTGCACGGTGCGGGGGAACTCGCCGGTGGCCTCCTCCGAGCACGTGGTGCCGGCCTCGGCGGCGGTCCCGCCCGTGGCCCCGGTGGAGCACCCGGTGAGCAGCAGGGCCCCGGTGGTGAGCAGGGCGGCCGGTGCGAGGGCGCGGCGGGCGGGGAGCAGGGGGTGCGGAGCGCGGAGAAGCAGAGAGGCCACGGCCACCCTTTCGGACGTCGACGGCCGGGCCGTCGGTGCGGAAGCGGGTTAGGCAAGGGTTGCCTAACCACAAGACACGGCTCACCCTAGGGCGTGACCCGAGGAATACGCAACACGGGCATGATGTAATCGCCGCGACGATGTGGTTAGGTAAGCCTTGCCTCAGTTCGAGGCAGGTCCCCCGGCCCCACCGACCCCCTGCGAGGAGCCCATGAACGACTTCCTGTTCACCCGCCGAAGCCCGGCCCAGTACGCCCGTGCCCTGCACGGCGCCGTCGACACGGTGGCCGTCCACCTGGCCGGCACGGACCGCCCGCGCTCCACCGCCACGCCCGAGGAGCTCGAGGGCCTCGTCGGGGCGGTCGACCTCGACCGGCCCCTGGAGGACCTCGACGCCGTGCTCGAGGAGACCCGCCGGCTCTACCTCGACCACGCGGTGCACTTCCACGACCCCGGCTACATGGCCCACCTCAACTGCCCGGTGGCCATCCCCGCGGTGGCCGCCGACGCCCTCACCGCGGCCGTGAACACCGCGGTCGAGACCTGGGACCAGAGCACCACCGCCACCCTGGTCGAGCAGCGGCTCGTGGACTGGACCGCCGCCCGGATCGGCTTCCCCGCAGCGGGCGAGGCGGACGGGGTGTTCACCTCCGGCGGCACCCAGTCGAACTTCCAGGCCCTCTTCACCGCCCGCGAGGACCGGCTCTCCCGCCCGCACCCCGCCTCCCGGCAGGAGCGCCTCGGGCGTCTGCGGATCGTGGCGGGCGAGCACGCGCACTTCAGCGTGGCCAAGGCCGCCCACCTGCTCGGGCTGTCCCCGGACGCGGTCGTGTCCGTGCCGGCCGACCGGGGCGGGGCGCTGGACGCCGTCGCCCTCGAGCGGGTCCTGCGCGACGTCGCCGCGTCCGGCGGGGAGGTCGCCGCCGTCGTGGCTACCGCCGGGAGCACGGACCTCGGCGTGATCGACCCGCTGCCCGCCGTGGCGGACGCGTGCCGCGGCCACGACGTGTGGCTGCACGTGGACGCCGCGTACGGCGGGGGCCTGCTCGTCTCGCCCACCCGGCGGCACCTGCTCGACGGGATCGAGCGGGCGGACTCCGTGAGCGTGGACTTCCACAAGTCCTGGTTCCAGCCGGTCGCGGCGTCCGCGCTGATGCTGCGCCGGGGGCGGAACCTGCGCTTCTCCACCTGGAGCGCCGAGTACCTCAACCCCCGCCACGCGGTGCGGCCCAACCTCGTGGACAAGTCCTTGCAGACCACCCGGCGCTTCGACGCGCTCAAGCTGTGGATGACCCTGCGCACCGTCGGGGCCCCGGAGCTCGGCCGCGCCCTGGACCGGGTCCTGGACCTCGCGCAGGAGGCCGGCCGGATCGTGGCCGACGCCCCCGACATGGAGCTCGTGGCCCGGCCCGTGCTCTCCACCGTCCTGTTCCGGCACCGGCCCCCGGGGATCGACGACGCCGAGGCGGACCGGCTCGTCGAGACGGTCCGGACCGCGCTCTTCGACTCGGGACGCGCGGTCGTGGCCTCGACCGTCGTCGGCGGCCGCCGGTGCCTGAAGCTCACGTTCCTCAACCCGGTGACCACGGCGGCCGACGTCCAGCGGGTGCTCGACCTGGTCCGGGCCGCCGCGCGGGACGTCCTGCCGGTGACCGCCGCGGCCGGAGCCCGCTGATGGCTGCCGCGACCGACCGTGTCCACGACCTGCTGGGCATCGGGGTCGGCCCCTTCAATCTGGGCCTGGCCTGCCTCGCCGCGCCCCTCGAGGACCTCGACGCGGTCTTCCTCGACGCCCGCGACGGCTTCGACTGGCACCCCGGGCTGATGCTCGAGGACGCCACCATCCAGGTCCCGTTCCTCGCCGACCTCGTCACGCTGGCCGACCCCACCTCCCCCTGGTCCTTCCTGAACTACCTCAAGCGGACCGGACGGCTCTACCCCTTCTACATCCGGGAGGACTTCAATCCGCTGCGCGCCGAGTACAGCGCCTACTGCCGGTGGGCGAGCGAGCAGCTCGGCAGCCTGCACTGGGGCCGGGAGGTCGTCGCCGTCGAGCGCGACCCCGCCCGGGACGCCTACACGGTCACCGCCCGGACCCGGACCGGGACGGAGCAGTGGCGGACCCGGCGCCTGGTCCTCGGCGTGGGCACCGTGCCGTGGGTCCCGGAGGGCGTCGAGCTCGGCACGGGTCCCGTCCTGCACGCCGGCGACTACCTGTCCCGGCGCGAGGAGCTGCTGGCGCAGGACGGCGTCACCGTGCTCGGCAGCGGCCAGTCCGCCGCGGAGGTCTACCGGGACCTGCTCGAGCGCGCCGGGGCGGACGGCCCCCGGGTGGACTGGATCACCCGCTCCCCGCGGTTCTTCCCGATGGAGTACACCAAGCTCACGCTCGAGATGACCTCCCCCGAGTACGTCGACCACTTCCACGGCCTCGACATGCACCGGCGCGACCGGCTCAACCGCGAGCACGCGAGCCTGTACAAGGGGATCAGCGGGGAACTGGTGAACGAGATCCACGACCTGCTCTACCGCCGCTCGGTGCACGGGCGCCCGGCGGGGTTGCTCACCACGAACACCACCCTGACCGGCGCCCGGTGGAACGCCCCGGCCCGGACGGTGGAGCTGGAGCTGCGCGACGACGAGCTCGAGCGCCCCTGGCAGCACACGACGGGCGCCCTGGTGCTGGCCACCGGCTACCGCGCCGAGGTCCCCGCCTTCCTCGACCCGGTGCGCGACGAGATCGCCTGGGACGCCGCCGGCCGCTACGACGTCTCCCGCGACTACGCGGTCGACCACGGGCGCTCGCGGATCTGGGTGCAGAACGCCGAGGTGCACACCCACGGGCTGACCGCCCCCGACCTCGGCATGGGCGCCTACCGCAACAGCGTCATCCTCCGGGCCGTGACGGGCCGGGAGGTCTACCCGGTCGAGCCCGCCATCGCCTTCCAGACCTTCGGCATCCCCCAGGAGACCGCATGAGCACCCCGCGCCCCGCCCCCACCGACCGCTTCGGCGCCGCCCGCTTCGCCACCCCCGGCGGCGTCCTCACCCTCGAGCCGCTGCCGCTCGACGGGCCCACCGTCGAGCTGCTCCACGCGTGGCTGACCCACCCCCGGTCCCGCTTCTGGGGCATGCTCGGCGCCGACCCCGGCGCCGTGCGGCGCGCCTTCGAGGCCGTCGCCGCCCACCCCCGCTGCGAGGCCCTGCTGGCCCGGCTGGACGGCGTCCCCCTCGGCGTCGTGGAGACCTACGACCCCGCCGAGGTCCTCCTGGCCGGCCGCTACGCCCACCGGACCGGCGACGTGGGGATACACCTGCTCCTCGCCCCGGCCCGGACCCCCGTGCCCGGGACGAGCGCGGCCCTCATGGCGGCCACGCTCCGCCGGCTGTTCGAGCGGACCGGGACCCGCCGCGTCGTCGTCGAGCCCGACGTCCGGAACGAGGCCGTCCACCGGCTCAACGCCCGGGCGGGCTTCACGGTCCACGGGCCGCTGGCCCTGCCCGGCAAGACGGCGCTGCTCAGCACCTGCACCCGCGAGCAGTTCGAGGCCTCGGAGCTCGCGGGCACCGCCCATCCGGTCCCGCCCGCCGGCGAGCTCTCCGGCGCGCCCGCCCACCTGGGCCTGCACCCGATGCGGATCGCCCACCGTCACCTCAGCTGCAAGGCCCTCGCCGAGTTCGCCCACGAGCGGCTGCTCCGCCCCGAGCCGGTGGGCGACGGCGTCTTCGAGGTCCGGGCCGGCCGCGCCCGCTACCGGTTCCGGGCCCGGCGCACCGAGCTGGAGCACTGGGTGCTCGACGAGGGGTCGCTGCGCCGGACGGTGGACGGCACCGACGCCGAGCTCGACGCCCAGGCCCTCGTCACCGAGCTCGCCCCGGTCCTCGGCATCCCCCCGCACCTGCTGGCCACGTACCTGGAGGAGGTCGCGAGCACCCTCGCCTCCGCGGCGTACAAGCTGGTGCACCGCACCCGGCCCGCCGCGGCCCTGGCGCACGCGGGCTTCCAGGAGGTCGAGGCCGCCATGACCGAGGGCCACCCCGGCTTCGTGGCCAACAACGGCCGGATCGGCCTCGGCGTCACCGAGCACGACCGGTACGCCCCCGAGGCGGCCCGGCCCGTGCGCCTGGTCTGGGTGGCCGCGCGCCGGGCGCTCAGCCGGTTCGACGCCGGGCGCGGTCTCGACGAGGACGCGCTGTACGCGGGCGAGCTGGACCCGGAGGACCTCGAGCGGTTCCGGGCCCGGCTGACCGGGCTGGGCCTGGACCCGCAGGACTACCGGTTCCTGCCGGTGCACCCCCACCAGTGGGAGCACCGCGTCACCGTGACCTTCGCCCCCGACCTCGCCCGCCGGGACCTCGTGCTGCTGGGGGAGACCTACGACGAGCACCGGGCCCAGCAGTCCGTGCGCACCTTCTTCAACACGACCCGCCCCGAGCGGCACTACGTGAAGACGGCCCTGGCCGTGCAGAACATGGGCTTCCTGCGCGGGCTCTCCCCCCGGTACATGCGGGACACCCCGGCGATCAACGACTGGGTGGCCGACCTCGTCGCCGCCGACCCGGCGCTGGCCGAGGCCGGGTTCTCGGTCCTGCGGGAGGTCGCGGCCGTCGGCTACACCGGGGACGCCTACCACCGCGCGGCGGCCTCGGGGCACGGGGAGGAGGGCCCGCACACCAAGATGCTCGCCGCCCTGTGGCGGGAGAGCCCTGTGGCGCGCACCGGGCCGGGGGAACGGCTGGCGACCCTCGCGTCCCTGCTGCACGTCGACGCCCTCGGCACCCCGCTGGTCTCCGTGCACGTGCGGGAGTCCGGGCTGAGCGCCGAGGACTGGGTGCGGCGGCTGCTCGACGCCTACCTCGCCCCGGTCGCCCGGTGCCTGCTCGCCCACGACCTCGTGTTCATGCCCCACGGCGAGAACGTGGTCCTGGTGCTGCACGAGCACGTCCCGCGGCGGGTGATCATGAAGGACATCGGCGAGGAGGTCGCCGTCGTCACCGACCGGCCCCTGCCCGAGGGCCTCGAACGGATCCGCCACGTCGTGGACCCTGCCACGGCCGCCCTGTCCGTGCACACCGACGTCTTCGACGGCGTGCTGCGCCACCTCGCCGGTCTGCTCGAGACCGACGGGCTGCTCGCGGCCGGCACGTTCTGGGGGCTCGCGGCGCAGTGCCTCCGGGCCGTGGCCGACGCCGACCCGGCCGGCGCGCAGCGGGTGCCCCTCTTCGCGCCCCGCTTCGAGCACTCCTGCCTCAACCGGCTGCAGCTGCTCAACACCCTGCAGATGGTCGACCTCACGGACCAGGCCTCGTCCCTGCAGTACGCCGGGACGCTGGAGAACCCGGTGTCCACCCGGGTGCCCGTCCGTCTGCCCGCCCGGTGAGCACCACGACGCGGCCCGCCGCGACGGCCGCCGCGACGACGAGCACGGCCCCGGCGGCGAGGACGGCGCCGCTCGGGCGCAGGAGCGGCTGCCCCGCCAGGGCCTGCACGGTGAGCAGGGCGAGCACGCCGAGGTAGAGGGCGGCGCCCACCCGGAGGAGGCCCGCCCGCGTCGACTCCCGGCGCAGGGCGGGCACCCGCCGTGCGGCCAGCTCCAGGAGCAGTGCGGTCAGGGGGAGGACCTGCAGCGCGTGCATCCCCACGAAGTGCGGGGTGCGCAGGTCGCCGCCCTCGGTGCTCCAGCCCACCAGGGGCAGACCCGGCCCGCCGTCGGTCGCGCCCACGGTGTGGGCCCCGGCGACGCCCTCGAACCCGGCGAGCTGCTGGTCGGTGGGGATCGTCATGAGGAATCCGAGCGCCATGCCCAGCAGGGCGATGAGCAGGCCCGCCCGGATGGCGAGCGTGCGCCCGCGGTCGCCGAGGCGGGCGCGGAACAGCAGGGCCGCGACCAGCAGGGCGGCCACCCAGGCGCCGGCGATGGAGGTGCCCATCGCGCTCCACAGCGCCGTCGCGAGCGGGGAGGAGACGTTGAAGTGGCTGCGCACCCCGGCGGCCGCGGTGCCGACGATGATCACCATCTCGACGCCCAGCAGGACCGCGGTCGCCGTGCCCGCCCACCAGGCGGGCCGGCGTCCCCGCTCCAGCAGGGGCAGCAGCCAGGCCAGCGACACCGCGTAGATCAGCACGGACAGGGAGAACTTCAGGGGCTTCGCCCACACGGGCGCCCCGAGCAGCTCCCGGGGGTCCAGGAGGACGCCGACGGTGCTGACCAGGGCGAGCACGGCCATGGCGAGGGCCAGGGCCAGCAGCGGACCGTGGCGCCGGGCGCGCACGTCGGTCTGGGCGGAGGGGTGGGTGGTCGTGTGCATGGTGGCTCCTCGACGGGACGACCGGCTAGTATTGGATAGCTATGGTGTCCATTATTGGATACCAGGACTATCCGATCAAGGGGTCACCGTGCGCATCTCTTCCCTCGCCGAGCGGTCGGGCGTTCCGCTCGCGACCGTGAAGTACTACCTCCGGGAGGGGCTGCTGCCGCCGGGGCGGGCCACCAGCGCCACCCAGGCGCAGTACGACGAGGGCCATCTGCACCGGCTGGCCCTCATCCGCGCGCTGACCGACGTCGTGGGGCTGAGCGTGGCGCGGACCAGGACGGTCCTCGACCTGATCGACTCCTCGCCCGACGACCTCTTCGCCACCCTCGGCCAGGCCGTGGCGGCCCTGCCGCCCTACGTGGAGGAGTGCGAGGAGGGGCACCCGCGGGCGCGTGCGGCGATCGAGGCGCTGGGCTGGGTCTACGACCCCCACTACCCGGCGGTCGCCCAGCTCGAGCGGGCCCTCGCCGCCGCGGAGTCGGTGGGCATGCCGATCGAGGAGCAGCGGCTGCTCGGCTACGGCGAGCACGTGCGCGCCATCGCGCGGATCGACATCGCCGGGGTCCCGAGGGACGACCCGGGCGCGGCGGTGGAGCACGCGGTGCTCGGCACCGCGATCGTCGAGCCGGTGCTGGCGGCGCTGCGGCGGCTGGCGCACCAGGACGTCAGCAGCGTCGAGCTCGGCCACCGGCAGGGACCGCCGTCCGGCGGCGGCGACGCCGGACGGTAGCGGCCGGCCGGTCCGCCTGCGCCCTTCCCGGCGCTCGATCCAGGAGTCAGGGGTTGCGCTGGGGGTGCGGCTCCGCTTCGAGGGCGCCGGCAGGCACCGGGCACGTCGGTGCGGGCAGCGCCGCCGTCAGGTGCGGAGCGGTCCGGGCCAGTCGCGCGAGATAGCCGCGGTCGGCCAGTTCCTGCAGGGCGGCGGGGATCCGGGTCTTGGGCGTGCTGCTGCGGGCGGCGAGATCCGCGAGAGCCAGGGTGTTTCCGGGCTTGGTGCGGGCCACGGCGCGCAGGATGCGGCGGGCGTCGGGGCTGAGGCGGACATCGGCGTCGGCCTCGCCGACGAGCGTGTCCAGGACGGGGAGCAGGACGGCGAACGCGGCCTCACGGGCGAGGGGGTCCAGGATGGACGCGGCGCGGGCCGTGTCCGCGCCGGCGGGGTGGGTGCCGTCCATGTCGATGCTCCTGCGTGGTCGTGGTGTGACGAGCGGACTTCTGCACCGTTGCGGTGGCACGCGCGGGGGCAGGCGCTCTCTGCACGGCCGCTGGCGCCGGCCCTGCTGTCGGGTCGGGCGAGGTCGCCGGTGGCGACCCTGGACACCCGGTCCTGCGAGCAGGGCGATCAGGCAGGGCCTTCGGCGGGCGCACGACCGGATCGAGGATGGTGTGAGGGCCGCCGCCCTGGTGGCAGAGGAGTCGCCCCCCGACGACGGGCCGGATGCCCCCGTGTCCTCTGCCGCCAGGGCGGCGGCAATCCGACCGATGTCGAGCGGCTGAGCCCCCCGGCCGAGCGCTCCGACATGGTCCACGCTCGGCGACTCAGCCCCCCGGCTGGTCACCTCGCGTGATGAACCGACCGTACCGCGCGGTAGAGAAACGATCCAGATTCATCTTGTCCCCTCTTCCGTGCGCAGTGCTCCGGTCTGGGTGCGGCCCGGCGTCCGTCACGTCGTGCCGCACGAGCCGAGGACCGTGAGAAGCGGGAGTGGCGAGACGTGGTGCAGCAGGACGTCGCCCCGATGATGGTGGGGAGCAGGTGGTGCCGTCCGTGCCGATGGTCGGCGCACAGGAGGTTCGCAGGAACTCGAGACCTCGGGGGTCTTCTGTCCTGGCCGCTGCGCGGGGGAGGATCAGCTCACGGCCTGCCCGTGCTCCGTGCAGGTGCCCCCCCGCCTGTTGGACCGTGTTCTCGGAGGAGATCATGAACGACCTTCTCGGCCTCGGCCCCGACGATTTTCCCGCCGCACCCAGTCCGTTGGACGCGGTGGTGGCCCCGGTGGAGCAGCGCGCTTTCCTGGGCGGGCGGCGCCGGCCCATTGCGTGCACGGGGTGTTCGGGGACGGCGCTGAACCCCCGGTTGCACCGGCTGGTGAGCGCCGGTGGCTATGAGGTCCTGCTGGGTTTCCTGGCCCACTACGTGGCGTTGGTGCTGCCGGATCCGGTGGCGACCGAGGGCACCTTCTGGGCGGTGGAGACGGTCGTCGACTCCGAGGTCCCGGTGGGGGAGCCGCAGCAGCTGCTGCGGCTGCGGGTGCACGGGGTGGTGGTGGCCACCGTGGTAGAGGACCCGGAGGGGGACGGACAGGAACCTCTGGTGTGCCTGGCGCTGGCCCCGGCACCGGCGGTGGGCCGGGTCTACTCCCCGCAGTCGTGCTACCTGGATGTGGAGGGCGTCCCGGTGCCCGCCCAGCACGCCGAGGGCCCGGCCGGGGAGATGGGCGGGTGGTTGCTGGCGGATCCGCAGCTGCTGGCGGCGGCACGCCGGGCCGTGGTCGGGCTGATGCGCCTGGGGCCCACCGGAGCCGCCCGGCACGAGCGGGTCCTCGCCGATGCCGTGTTCACCACCATCACCACCACGGAGGGCCTCGCCCACCCGCGCGCCTGCGTGTAGGCCCTGGTCCTGGTCCGCCGATGGTTTCCCGCTCGGGATGTGCGGGCTCAGGCAGTTCGCAGGGCGCTCTCGTCGGTGCGCTTGTCCTCGTCCGTCCACACGCTCCGTGGTGGGTGCGCCAGGTGCCAGCGCACGGACTCCGCCACTCGCTCCTCCGGATCCGCCGGGGCCCACCCGAGCACGGTCTGTGCCCGGTGCACGGAGGTCAGCAGGTGCTGGGCGGGGGCACCGGTCAGGACCAGCTCGTCCGGCAGGGCCTGCTCGGGAACCCGGACGAGGTCCAGGGAGACACCCGCGGCGTGGACGATCTGGTGGAACCAGTCGATGATCGGCACGGTGGACGCTTCGCCCAGGTTGACGGCAAGCCCGTCCGCTTCCCGGACGTCCAGGGCGGTCAGGGCGCCGGTGGCGATGTCCTCGACGTGGCACCGGGCCCACAGCAGGTTGCCAGCCCCCACGGGCATGCGGTCCCGTCCGGCACGGATCCGTCGCAGCACCGGGTCCTCCCGGCGTTGTGGGTCGTGGGGCCCGTAGACCATGGGCAGGCGCAGGACCACGGCGCCCCTGTGGGACCAGGCCTGCTCGACGTCGAGCTTCTCGTAGTCATCGGGCACGCCGGCCAGGCCGGCGCCACGACAGGGATAACGGTCCCGGCGCAGTTCGGACTGCTCGTCGATCGGCACGGGGGATTCGCACCGACCGGCCCGCATCCCGGCGTAGGCCTGGTAGACGTCCTGGCTGGAGAGCACCACGGTCGGAACCTCCGGCAGCACGCCCAGGACGGCGGTGACGTCCCCCCGGGTGAGGGCATAGGTGTCGACGACCGCGGTCGGCCCGAAATCCCGGATCCGGTCACGGTGGCCGGACAGCTCGCCTCGGTCCGTGTGCAGGTGCGCCACCGGCACCCAGGACGCCGGATCGTGGTGGCCGCGGTGGACGACCAGCACCTGATCGCCGCGCTCGTGCAGACGTTCGACCACGCGTCGACCGATGAACGTCGTCCCGCCCAGCACCAGCACTCTCATGGCTTCTTCTCCTCGCGCTCCGTGGATCCGTGCCACCGGTCACCATCCAAGCGCTCGCTGGGATGAAGAGCCAGGAACTCCTCCTCGGTGACAGCGCCACCCTCATCGGGAGGGCCCGCGGTGCGTCTGGACCTTGCCGCGGACCGGCACCCTCTCCCGCGCAGCTGAGCGGAGGGCTGCTGCGGTGTCCTCGGCCGTGAGGATACTGATGCCATGGAGAACGAGACGACCGACCCAGCCGTGGCGCTGTGGTTCACCGCCCAGGGGAAGGGGCGCCCCTTCGTGCTGCTGCACCCCGGCGGCACGGACTCCCGGGCCCTGGGACCGCTGGTCGACGAACTGGCCGGCCGGTACCGGGTGCTGACCCCTGACCAGCGCGCCCACGGACACACCCCCGACCAACAGGGACCGCTGTCCTACGCGGTGATGGCCGAGGACACCATCGCCTTCCTCGAGAAAGAGGCAGAAACCCCGGTGCATCTGCTGGGCTACAGCGACGGGGCCGTGATCGCCCTGACCGTGGCGATCAAGCGACCCGACCTGGTCCGAGACCTCGTGGTGGTGGCCGGGGTCTACCACCACGACGGGTGGGAGCCGGGAGTCCCCGAGAGCGAAGCGCAGGTGCCGGAGTTCATGGCCGAGGCCTACGCGGAGGTCTCACCCGATGGCCGCGAGCACTACGGCCAGGTGGTGGCCAAACTGGACCGGATGCACGCGGCGGAACCAGCCTTCACCGACGCGGATCTGGCAGGTCTGGAGGTCCCCGTGCTCGTCCTCGTGGGCGACGACGACGAGGTCCGCCTCGAGCACGCCGTGGCCATGTACCGGGCCCTGCCCCACGGGGAGCTGGCCGTCGTCCCGCACGCCTCCCACGGTGTGCTGGTCGAGAAACCCGGCCTGTGCGCGCGGCTGATCACCGACTTCCACGTCACCGACAAGCCCGGGACCTTCGCCCCGATACGCCGCCGCCCCGGGCCCTGACCGAGGCGACCCCCCTGACGCCTACACCGACCACATCCCCAGGGCGTGGCCCTCGGTGAGGATGCACGGCAGCGGTCCGGTACCCGGGCCTCCCCTCCGAGCCGGACTTCGCTGATCCGTGGGGGCCGGCCGACACCGCGTGCTGGTGTGAAGGAGGTGCTAAGAGACGCCCCCATGCCGTTAAGGCGGCATTAAGAACTGCTGGGCGGTCGGAGCAGGGGTGTGGACTGTGATCGCTGTGATCGCTGTGATCGCTGTGGTCGGCCCGGTGCGGGGTCGTCGGTCGAGGAGGGAGTCGTCGTGGAGCTGCGTGCTGTTGCCGTCGGGCCTCCGCCGGACCTGTGGCCCCTGGCCCCTCGGCATCCTGCCTCCCGGCGGGCTGGATCCCTGGGCCCGTCCATGGGGATCCGGCGGCACCGGTCCGCGGAGAATGGGGAGCCGAGGAGGACCGACCCGGATCCTCGTATCGGCCCCCAGCCCGGTCGTTCCCGACCGGGACGATGGGCCGGTGCCGCCGGCGCGGACCAGAAGGAGGCCGAGATCCCCGTGGATCCTCGCAGTGAGCAGCGGTCGAACGGGTTTTTCCCGGTGCCGTCCGGAGGGCGCCGCGGCACCCGGGTGCCTGGAAGCACAGCAGCCCTCGACGGTGCGAGTGACCACGGGGCGCAGGCCCCCCGCGCCGTGGACGGCCGACGGTTCCGGGCGCGCGGGTCCGTGCCGCTGAGCGGTTCCCGCCGTGCGGCGGGCTGGTTGCTGGCGGTGTGCGGCTCGGTGGTGCTGACCGCCGGGTTCCTCCGGATGGGGTCCGGCCCGGAGGCGGTGACCTTGAACTTCTTGTGCCACCTCACCCTGGTGGTCTTCGTGGCCCTCGTGGGTGGGTGGTGGCCGGCGGTGGTGGCGGCCCTGATGGGCACGATGCTCATCAACTGGTTCTTCACCCCGCCCACCGGGATGCTGATCATCCACGAGCCGCTGAACATCTGGGCGCTGGTGCTGTTCCTGCTGGTGGCCGCGGGGGTCGCCCGGGTCGTGGACATCGAGGCGCGTCGCACGGCAGAGGCCCGGGCGGCCCGTCACCAGGCGGCAGTGCTGTTCGAGCTGGCCGGCGGGGTCATCAAGGAGGGCCGCAGCGTCCAGGCCCTGCTGGACCGGCTCCGGGCCAGCTACGCCCTGGGCGGGGTCGCCCTGGCCCGACGTCCGGCCGGCTCCACAGAGCCGGGCCGGTGGACGGTTCTGCTGAGCTCGGGCCGGCGGCCGGTGCACCCCACCGCGTGGGACACCGTCGTGGCCGTCGACGATCGCCACGTCCTGCTGGTCGAGGGCTTCTCCGCCGACGGCGTCGACTGGGGCATCGTGGAGGCCTTCGCCGGGCGCATCGGTGCCGTGCTGCAGCAACAGGCCCTGGACGAGGCCCGGTTGCAGGCCCAGGAGCTGGCCGCCGGCAACGCCATGCGCACCGCGCTGCTGGCCGCGGTCTCCCACGACCTGCGCACCCCCTTGGCCGGGATCAAGGTCTCGGTGTCGAGCCTGCGGATGCAGGACATCGTGCTCAACGAGCACGACATCGCCGAGCTGCTGGCCAACATCGAGGAGTCCGCCGATCAGCTGACGGAGCGGATCGACGACCTGCTGGACATGAGCCGCATCGAGGCGGGGCACCTCGTCGTCCACCAGGTGCCCCTGGAGCTGGCGGATCTGACCACCAGCGCCGCCCGCAGCGCCCGCGGACCCGAGCACACGGACCGGATCAGCATCGACATCCCCCCGGACACCCCGGTGGTGCTGGGCGACCACGGCCTGCTCGTCCGCATCATCGCCAACCTGGTGGAGAACGCGCTCAAGCACGGCGGCACCACCCCGGTCGCCCTGCGAGCCTGCGCCGAGGAAGGCGTCGTCGAGCTGCGCGTGGTCGATCACGGACCCGGGGTCCCCGCCCAGGACAGGGAGCGGATCTTCCGGCCGTTCCAGCGTCTGGGGGACCGGGACAACACCACCGGTGTGGGGCTCGGCCTGGCGGTGGCGCGCGGGCTGGCCGAAGGGGTCGGTGGACGGGTGCGGGCCGAGGACACCCCCGGGGGCGGACTGACCATGGTCCTCACACTGCAGGCCGCCCCGCCACGAGCCACCAGGAGTGTGCTCCCGGAGGCGCACCACATCGATCGGAAGGGACCGGAATGACCACCAGCGTGCTCGTCGTCGAGGACGACCCCCACATCACCCGGGCGCTGCGCGTGAACCTCAACGCCCGCGGCTACCGCACCCACCAGGCCGCCACCGGACGGGCAGCCCTGGAGATGGCCGCCCACGAGCACCCCGACATCGTCCTGCTGGACCTGGGTCTGCCGGACATGGAGGGGAGGGACGTGATCGAAGGGATCCGGGGATGGTCCCAGGTGCCGATCATCGTGGTCTCGGCCCGCAGCGAGTCCCACAGCAAGGTCGACGCCCTGGACCGCGGGGCCGACGACTACGTCACCAAGCCCTTCGCCATGGACGAGCTGCTCGCCCGGCTGCGGGCGTCCCTGCGCCGGGCCCAGCCCGACCCGGGGGACGCGGTGGTGGTCACCTCCGAGGACCGGGTCCGGATCGACCTGGCCCAGAAGACCGTCACCGTCGCCGGGGAACCGGTGCGGCTGACCAAGCTGGAATGGCGCCTGCTGGAGGTCCTCGCCCGCAACCCGCACCGGCTCATCGGGCGCACCGAGCTGCTCACCACGGTGTGGGGGCCTGCGTACGGGGAAGAGGCCAATTACCTGCGGGTCTACATGTCCCAACTGCGCGCCAAGCTCGAACCCGACCCCGCCCACCCCCGGTACTTCCTCACCGAGCTGGGCATGGGCTATCGCTTCACCCCGTGACGACCACGATCGCCGGCGCCGCAGGACACCACTCCACCAGAACGACCGGAAGCTGTTCACCGTGCCCTTAGAAGAGGCCCTGTACCGGGCCCAGGTCCGGCGCCTGACCAAGGTGGCCGCACCCCGGTCCTCGCACCAGCGCACCCCCAGGCCCCATGCGCCCCGGCGCACCACCGACCCGCAGCAGACCGGCCCGGCCCGGATCGCCCAGATCATCATCGGCGCCTTCGCCGCCGCCCTGCTCATCGGCACCGCCCTGCTCGTGCTGCCCATCGCCAGGGCCGGGGAGGGCGGGGCGAGCTTCCTCCAGGCCCTGTTCACCGCCACCTCCGCGCTGTGCGTGACCGGGCTCGTGGTGGTGGACACGCCCACCTTCTGGACCCCGTTCGGCCACGCCGTGATCCTGGGCCTGATCCAGATCGGCGGATTCGGCGTCATGTCCTTCACCACCATGCTGGGTGTCCTGCTCGCCCGGAAGTTCGGGCTCGCCTCACGGGTCCTGGCCTCGGCCGAGACCAAGAACAACGGCTACGGCGACATGCGACGGGTGCTGCTGCGCATCCTGGCCACCTCCCTGGTCATCGAGGCGGCTGTGGCCGTGCTGCTGTTCGTGCGTTTCGTCACCGGCTACGGCTACCCGCCCGGCCAGGCCCTGTGGCACGGGGTGTTCCACGCCGTCTCGGCGTTCAACAACGCCGGCTTCGCGCTCTACTCCCTGTCCCTGATGGACTTCGTCGGCGATCCGTGGATCATCCTGCCCATCGCCGCCGCGGTGATCCTGGGCGGACTCGGCTTCCCGGTGCTCTACGAACTGCGCCGGCAGTGGCGGCTCCCACGGAAGTGGTCGATGAACACCCGCATCGTGCTGCTGGCCACCCCGGTGCTCCTGGCTCTCGGCACGGTGTTCCTGTGCGCCGTCGAGTGGGCCAACCCGAACACCCTGGGGCCGCTGGGGACGGGACAGAAGCTGCTGGCCGGGTTCTTCCAGTCCACCATCGCCCGCACCGCCGGGTTCAACAGCGTCGACGTCGCGGCCATGAACCCGGTCTCCTGGCTCGGCCTGGACCTGCTGATGCTCATCGGCGGCGGGCCCGCCGGCACCGCCGGAGGCCTGAAAGTCACCACCTTCGCCGTGCTCGGCTTCATCGCCTACACCGAGATCAGCGGCGGCACTGCCGTCAACGTGATGGGCAAACGACTCTCGAGGGCCGTCCACCGCCAAGCCATCACCCTGGTCGTCCTGGCCGTCGGCGCGGTCATCACCGCCACCATGCTCCTGATGCTCCTGCACCAGGACATCGGACTGGACCGGCTGCTCTTCGAGGCCGTCTCGGCCTTCGCCACCGTGGGCCTGTCCACCGGGATCACCCCGACCCTGTCGGCCCCGGCTCAGTACGTGCTCATCGCCCTGATGTTCCTGGGCCGGCTCGGTCCCACCACGGTGGCCACCGCCATCGCCGCCCGCTCCCGGCCCGTGCTCTACGAACTGCCCAAGGAACGCCCCCTGATCGGCTGATCCTTCCCGAACCGGCCCGACCCCCTCGAACCTCTTCCCCGTAAGGACCTCGCAATGTTCTCCACCCGACGTCACGACACCACCGACCGTCCCCGCGAGCGCCGGCACTCCGACCCGGACGCGGTGGCCGTGATCGGGCTGGGCCGCTTCGGCTCCGCCCTGGCCCTGGAACTGATCCGCAACGGCGCCGAGGTCCTGGGCATCGACGACAGCGAGAGCACCGTCCAGGAGCTCAACGGCCGGCTCACCACCGTGGCCCGGGCCGACGCCACCCGGGAGGAAGCACTGCGCCAGCTCGGGGTGGACGAGTTCGACAAGGTCGTCGTGGGCATCGGCACCGACATCCAGGCCTCCATCCTGGTCGCCTCCCGGCTGCTGAAGTTCGGCCGCCCCGAGATCTGGGCCAAGGCCATCACCGAACCCCACGCCGAGATCCTCGACCAGCTCGGCGTCCACCACGTCATCCGCCCCGAGCACGACATGGGAGTGCGCGCGGCCCACCTGATCCGGGGCCGCGTCCTGGACTTCGCCCAGATCGACGAGGGATTCGCCCTGGTCCGCTGCACCGTCCCCGAGCAGGTCCAGCAACGCCCCCTGGACACCCTGGGGCTGCGCACCTGTTACGGGGTCTCGATCGTGGCCGTGCGCCGCCCGGGGGAGAGCTGGGCCCCCACCGAACCGTCCACGGTGCTCTACGAGGACGACCAGGTCCTCGTCACCGGACCGACCGACAAGGCCGAAGCCTTCAGCAACCGCATCTGAGAGCACCACCCCGTACCGGACCCGGCATCGCGTTCGAGCACCCCGGCGCGCCGTCCCGGCTCGCACCGGCGCGGGGCGAACTCCTCGTAGCTGATCCGGCCCATCAGCATCGCCGTGGCCTCCTGCTGCTCCCGGTCCTTGATCTCGTAGGCGGCTTCGTCGAAGGCCACGTGCCGGAACGTCCACCCGGCGTGGGGGTGCGGACCGCCGCCGGGGGAGTCGACGACGCCGTCGAGGGTGATGAACTCGGTGATGATCAGCCGGTCCATGAGGTTCTCCTGTCGGCGGGGTGGCTCGAGCCCGTGCGGTTCCCGCTCTGGCGTCGAAGGGATCGGCGGTAAAGAACCCGCCGGACACCCACATGGTGCGAGGGCACGGGCGTTCAGCGGAAGGGACCGATGGGGAACGGGCGTGACCGGGTCCGCAGCCCCGGCCACGGGTCGTCCCTGGTGGCGGCGCCGACGGTGTCGAGCGTCGGCGCCGTGCCTACAGGTGGCGGTCGGCGTAGACCTTCAGCGCGTCTCGCACGAAGCCCGCCTTCTCCTCGCCGCCGTAGGTGGCGGCGAAACGGGGGTCGGACACGTACATCTCACCGAGTCCGAGGACGTACTCCTTCCCCGGGCCGGTGCGCTCGGTGCCGGAAACGGTGCCGAGCCACTGGACGTGGCGCCGGGCGAGATCCTGTGCATCCTCGCTGTCGGGTGCCAGGCCCCGGCCCGCCGCCGCGGTCCAGTCCGCGATCAGCTGCCGGCTGCGGTCCTGGAAGACCCGACGGTCCTCGGGGCTCAGAGCGCGCCACCAGCGATCGCCGGCGGCGTAGGCATCCTGACCCCAGCGGGCCTCGACCTCGTCCCTGTACTGCGTGTGGTCGAAACCGTCGAACATCTCCTCTGCCATGAGCTGTTCACCTCCTTCCTTCTTCTCGATCGTGCGCCGGACCGAGGCGATCTGGCGCTGCACCCGATCCTGTTCCTGTTCCAGCAGGGCCAGGTGCGTGCGCAGGGCGTCGGAGACGTCCCGCGCACCGGCGAGCACATCGGCGATCGCGGGCAGCGAGAGCCCGAGCCGGCGCAGCAGCAGGATCCGCTGCAGACGCACCAGCGCGTCCTCGTCGTAGTACCGCAGACCGCCGTGTCCGGTGCGGGAGGGCTCCAGCAGCCCGATGTGTCCGTAGTGGCGCAACGTGCGGCTGGTGGTGCCCGTGAACCGGGTGACCTCGTGGATGGACCACTCCATCTCGCCTCCGTCCCGTCGTCGGCAGTACCCAGCATCGCAGTTGACGCAACGTCAAGTGCAAGGGGAGAGGGTCACGGTTTCCGGGTGCTGACTCCGTCATGCCGTGCATCATGAGTGGTTTCGCCGACGACCCCTGGACGAATTGGTAACCGCTTAATTACCATTGGTGTCGTGGACGTGTTCGTAGCTCTGGGTGACCCGGTGCGTCGGGCCCTGCTGCGGCGGCTTGCCGAGGGGTCCGCCCGGGTGGTCGACCTCGCGGCCGATCACGACATCAGCCGCCCGGCGGTCAGCAGGCACCTAAGAGTGCTCGGCGACGCAGGCCTGGTCGCCGGAGTCACGCAGGGCCGTGAACGCCACTACACGCTGGTTCCCTCAGCCCTGGAACCGGTGGCCGCCCTGCTCGAGGAGCTCAGCGGCCGGACACCACGGATCCCGGAGCACGTCCTGGACGGACTGGACCTCGAGGTCCGCCGCACCACCCGCGAGCGCGCCGCTGGCCGGCATGCCGTGCGGGCCCGCACCGAGAGGAAGGACGCAGGATGACGACACCACAGGCCACCGGCCGGCCGGAGTCCCGCCAGGACGGTGACTGGATCGTGCTCACCCGCCACTTCGACGCTCCCATCGAGGACGTGTGGGCCGCCGTCACGGACTCCGAGCGCCTCGGGCGCTGGATCGGGACCTGGACCGGTGACCCGGCCTCCGGCAGCGTCACCTTCCGGATGACCGCGGAGGACGGCATGCCGGAGGAGGTGCACCACATCGAGGCCTGCGAGCCCCCGCGGCTGCTGCGCACGCGAGCACGCAGTGAGGGGCTGGACGGTGAGGACCACGACTGGAGAGTGGAGATCCGGCTCACCGAGGACGACGGCGGCACCACGCTGCACTTCGGCCAGATCCTGCCGGAACCGGAGTGGGCGCACAACATCGGACCCGGCTGGGACTACTACCTGGACCGCTTGGTGGCGGCCGAGACGGGCGGAGACGTCGCCGCGATCGACTTCGAGCGCGACTACTACCCCGCTCTGCTCCCCGCCTACCAGGAACGCTTCCCGGCGACACCCGCGGAGCGGTGACAACCCGGCCGCGGCCACGGCGCCGGGCTCACTCGCTCCGGCCGCCCGCCGGTTCCGTGATGGGAGTCGGTGGGAAATGAGGCCGATGCACGGCCGGACATCATCCGATCGTGGATCATCCTCAGGGGGCTCGCATGGGGTCGCGGTGGCGTGGGTGGAGGATGAGCTGGACGAGGGCGGCAACCGCTCCGTCGGCGACGGCGGGCCCTGGGGGTCGTCGGTGTGACCGTCGTGGCCGTCGGTGGCGGTGTCGCACTGGTCGGTGCGGTGACGTCCCAGCCGGTGGCGGCCCGTCGAGCCGCCACCCCCTGAGTCGCTCATGGGTGCCCGGTGCACGAGTGGCGCGGCGTCCTCTGATTGGGACAGGGTCGCGTCCTGCCACGTCTCGGTCGGTCCGGTGCGTACGGTGGCATTTCCCCCAGCCGAGAGGCCATGTCCAGTGAGACGAGCTCTGCGCGTGCATCCGCTGCGGATCTATCTGGTGTTCCAGGGACTGACCGCGGTGGTGGCCCTGGGCTACGCAAGCATCCTGTCGGTGGACGGCATCGGCTGGGTGAACTGGCTGGCGTTCTGGTCGGCACTGGGAGCGGTGGGCCTGGTGTGGACCCAGTTGGCGTGGGGCCCGTGCTGGGGCGCCGGGGCCGACTGCGGCCTGACCGCGGGCGTCCGCATCGCCCTGATGGCGGCAGCCGGTGGAGCGCTGCTGCTGCCGTTCCTGGTGCTGAACGTGGTCCTCGATGCGGTGTGGTTCCTCTACGGCCTGTTCCTGGCTCCCTGCGGACTGACCACGGGGCTGCTGGGCGGGACGGTCCTCGCCATCTGCGAGCGCAAGGACAGGCCCGCCCCTCATGAGAAAAGGACCCGGAAGGGGATCGATCCGCAGCGAGGCTGACGGCCACACGGTCGCGGACCCGTCCTCTCTCGGCGCCGCGCGGTCGGGGTTCCTCGGCGGCCGCCTGGGATGTTCGTCGTGGTTCGGGCGCCGTGGGCGGGCCCGGTTCGTCGGTGTGGTCGTAGGTGTCGCCCGTCACAGCGGATCCGGGCCGGACCGCGTACAGTGGAGTCCAGTTGTTGAAGTTTCGTTTTTCGCATTTCAAGCAGTTCGCCCGATCCGGGCGCAGCA
>NZ_JAVHZE010000060.1:0-848 GCF_040981185.1 Kocuria sabuli | reverse complement strand
CAAATTAAGTGAGCTGACTACTGAGGAGAAAAAGGCGCTTATTACAGCGATGAATCATTTTCGCGCAGTAGTGAGCTTATTTCCCAAACGGCTGACCATGCCGAATTAACCCGAAACGAAATTAATGGCGTAAACCCGCCGGGCATTTTTTTTGCCCGAAATCAGGAGAAAGACCATGCAGAAAGAATTACCAAAAATGTTTAACGCTGAAAGCGATCCCCTCATGGCCGTGATTGATATAGCCAAGAAAGAAGAACGTAAGGCGCGGGCTGTAGCAGTTTCAATCCGCCTTGAAGCACTGGCCGTACATATCGCCACCAAGCGTATGTCCTGCTTAGAAGCCGCTGAACTGCTGAGAGGTGAAGCTGCACGCTATGAAAATGAATCATTGGAGTTGCACTGAATGAGCATTCACATCGAAATCGGTGATAACTGGGTTATTACCAGTGACAAATTTCAATTCATTTTGAATGAAAAGAAGGTTGTTAAATCAGGGAAAAATACTGGCGAGCAATGCCTCTCTACAATCGGCTATTACCCAAAAATCAACCAGCTTATTTCTGGCCTGATTCATCACCATATTCAGCATTCTGCCATTATTTCTCTTGAAGCTATGGCCGCTGAAATTGAGCGTGTAGGGCAGCTTTGTAGCAAGGCGCTCAATGAGGCTAATGTTGATGCCTAACTCTGCGGAAGATAAATACTATCCGTGGCGTGCTGCAAGAAAAGCGGTTAACCCCTACCTGAACCCGGCGGAAGTTGCGCCGGTTTCTGCGCTTTCAAACCTGATTACTCTCTATGCTGCGGACAATGAGCAGGAACAACTGCGCCGCGAGGAAATGAGTAAT
>NZ_JAVHZE010000024.1:0-43316 GCF_040981185.1 Kocuria sabuli | reverse complement strand
ATCCCATCAACCAAACAAAACATTTGGTATCAACAAACATGGCACACTATTGAGTTCTCAAACAACAGACCAAGAACCAGAACCACCCAAGGCCCCGAAACTCGTAAAATTCTTTGTCCTGCCCGGGCTCTCCGATTCCTCGTCCTGCCCGCGGCGACCTCCTCAGCCTACCCTCTCCCAGCTCTTCTCCCGGACCACTCGGCCACCGCGCAGCGGCGGTCGAGGTGTTCAGGAGGAGGGGATCGGATCTGCCGGATTCGGCCGCTGCCGGTCGGGACGATGTCTCGTCACTGCCCGGAACAGCTCCACCAGCGTACCGGCCCCGTGCTCTCCGCGCAACTGGCCCGTCACCGTGGAACGGTGCTGGCCAGGAGGTTTCGAGGGGTCGATCTGCCGGATTCGGCTGCTGCCGTGCGGGCGATCTCTCGCGTTCCCCGCGGCAACTCGGAATACATTACACAGCGCTCCGCGGAGCGTCAAAACGCTCGATGGCTCGTGGAGGGGGCCGGGCACGGTGACGGGAACACCTCCGCTCCGGGTGCCGCAGGTGCTGTGCGCAGGGGCGTGCACGCGGTGCGCGAACGCACGCCGCGACCCCTGGGCACGGACGGGTTCGTGCGTAGGCTGATGACACACCTGTGACCGCCAACCGAAAGGACAGCAGATGAGCACCTCACCGGAAGAACTGCCGGAAACTCCCGACACCTACGAGGGCGCCGCCGAGGTCGACCCCGACAACTGGCGCGAGGATCCGCTCATCGAGGGCGTCGAGGTCGACGTGCAGGACGAGCGGGTGGACCCGGCCCACCCCGTGGTGCCGTCCGAGCAGGAGCTGCGCGACGAGACGGCCCAGGCCCGCTACGAGGCGGGCGACGAGCAGATCCCGCCCGAGGAGCCGGGGATGGGTGAGGCCCTCGCCGATCTCGACGTCCCCGGGGACCCGGAGTTCAAGGACGAGATCGACTCGAGCAACGACTCGTTCCACGGCGGCGGCGACCCGCTCTCCTGAGCGCGTTCGCGGACACGACGACGCCCCGGCCGGCCGGCCGGGGCGTCGTCGTGTCCGCGGACGCGCCGGTGCCCGGGATCAGGCGAACGCCGAGAGCCCGGTGATGCTGCGCCCGATGATCAGGGCCTGCATGGTCTCGGTGCCCTCGTAGGTGTGCAGGGCCTCGATGTCGGCGAAGTGCCGGGCCACGCGGTTCTCGATCAGGATGCCGTTGCCGCCCATGAGGTCGCGGGCGTTCGCCGCGATCGAGCGGGCGGCGCGTGTGGAGGTGTACTTCGCCAGCGAGGCCTGCTCGCCCGTGAGCGTCCCGGCCTCCTCCCGCTCGGTCATCCGGGCCACGAGCAGCTGGATCTGGGTGAGCTCGCTCAGCATCCGGGCCAGCCGCTCCTGCACGATCTGGGAGGCTGCGAGCGGCCGGCCGAACTGCCGGCGCTGCCCGGCGTACTGCACGGCGGTCTCGTAGCAGGCCTGGGCGTGCCCGACGGCGCCCCAGGCCACGCTGACCCGGGTGGCGAAGAGCACGGCGGCGGTGCTCTTGAAGGACCGGGCCTCCGGCAGCACGTTCTCCTCGGGGACGAAGACGTTCTCGAAACGCAGGTGCGCCTGGTGGATGGCGCGCAGGGCGAGCTTGCCGCGGATGGTGGTGCCGGTGTACCCGTCGCTCTCCTGCGGGACCACGAACCCGCGGACCTGCCCGTCCTCGTCGGAGCGTGCCCACACCACGGTGATCCCGCCCATGGAGCCGTTGCCGATCCACTTCTTCTCGCCGTTGAGCACCCAGCCGCCGTCCACCGGCGTGGCCCGGGTCTCGAGGCTCACCGAGTCCGAGCCGTGGGTGGGCTCGGTGAGGGCGAACGCGCCGAGCAGCTCGCCGGTGGCCATCCGCGGCAGCCAGCGCTGCCGCTGCTCCTCGGAGCCGCACATCGCGATCGAGCGCATCGCGAGTCCGCCCTGGACGCCGGAGACGGTGGCGATGGAGCCGTCCCCGCGGGAGAGCTCCATGCTGACCAGCCCCGCGGCGGTCTTGGACATGGTGCCGTAGCCGTCGACCGCCACGCCGTCGCGCAGCAGGTCGAGCTCACCGAGCCGGTGGACGAGGTCGAGGGAGTACTCGGAGCTGTCCCAGTGCCCGGCGATCACCGGCAGCAGGTCCTCCTGGACGAAGGCCCGGGCGCGCACCCAGTACTCCCGGTCGACGTCGGCGATGGACTCGAAGGCACCGGCGACGTCCGTGTCCAGGGCCTGGTCGAGGACGTAGTCGGGTTCGACGGTGCCGGCGGGGAACAGATCCGCGCCGGTCTCAGGGGTGGCGGTCATCGGAGGATCCTTCGCTCGTTCTGCGGTCGGATGGAGGGATGGTGCCGGATCAGTCACGGTGGAAGCGGTGGCCGAGGACGCGCTCGGCGGCGCCCACGCGGTCGAGGTACGGGGTGATCCCGCCCAGGTGGAAGGGGTAGTTGGCGCCGAGGACCATGCACAGGTCCACGTCCTCGGGGCCGGCGACGACGCCCTCCTGCAGCATCGCGCCGATCTCCTCGGCCAGGGCGTCCTGGATCCGGACGAGCAGCTCCTCGGCGCCGGCCGGGGCGTGCGCGGCGAGCCCGGGGTGCTCGGCACGGGTCCGCTCGAGCAGCCGGGCGGCCTCGGCGGCGAGATAGCCGTCCGCGCCCGTCTCCGGGGAGCGCTCGGTCGGCAGGACGTGGGTGAGCCCGGCCTCGACCACCGCGTCCATCCACGGGGACCGCGCGAAGCGCCCGGGGTAGGCCCGGTGCATGGTGCCGCCGACGTGGTGGAGCACCGCCGGCCCCACGAAGTCGAGCAGCCGCAGCGGGGTCATCGGCAGCCCCAGCGGGTCGGGGGCGTGGTCGGCGACGGCCACGTCCGTGCCCGCGTCGACCGCCCGGACGACCTCGTCGAACATCCGGGTCAGCACCCGGTTGACCACGAAGCCCGGGGCGTCCTGCACCCGCACGGCCGTCCGGCGCAGCGTCGCGGCGAGATCGAAGGCGGTGGCGAGCGCGACGTCACCGGTCCGCTCCCCCGCGACGATCTCGAGCAGCGGGGTGACCTCCACGGGATTGAACACGTGGAAGCCGACGACGCGCTCGGGGTGCCGCAGGTCCTCCGCCATGGCGGTCACGGACAGGGAGCTGGTGTTCGTCGCGAGCACCGCGTCGGGCCGGACCACGTCCTCCCACTGGGCGAAGACCTTCTTCTTGACCTCGAGGTCCTCGAAGACGGCCTCGATCACGAAGTCGGCGTCGGCGAAGTCCTGCGGTCCGCCCGCCCCGGTGACCAGGGCGCCGAGCTGCTCGGCCTGTTCCGCGGAGATCCGGCCCTTGGCCGCCTGGGCTGCGAAGCGCTCCCGGGTCCGGGCCACGCCGGCGGCGAGCCGCTCGTCGTCGAGGTCCGTCATGACCACGGGGATCCGGGCGCCGCTCGCGATGAGCGACGCGAGCTGGCCGGCCATCAGCCCGGCGCCGATGACGGCGGCCTTGCGCAGGGGTTTCGGTGCCGCCTCGGGCACGTCGGCGGCCCGGCGGGAGCGCGCGGAGACCAGCTCGAAGGCGTAGAGGGAGGCCTTGGCGACGTCCCCGCGCACGAGCTCCTCGAAGGCCGCGACGGCCTTGGCCCCGTTCTCGGTGCGCGTCTCGGTCCGTGCGTCGGCGACGAGGTCGATCGCGACCAGAGGGGCCGGTGCCGCACCGTGCCAGGTCCGCTCGGCCCGGGCCCGGGACTGCTCGACGGCGTCGCGCCACTGCTGCTCGTCCACGTCGCGGGGCGTGCCGGCGCGGCGGCGCGGCTCGCCGGCGTCGAGCGCGGCGAGCCTGCCGGCCACCCACTGCTGCCACGCGGGGTCCCACTGCTCGGTCCCCGGCGCGGCGTCGAGCACGACGTCCACGAGGCCGATCTCCAGGGCCTCCTGCGCCCTGGTGTGGCGGCCCCGCATCGAGTCGAACACGATCGTGCGCAGAGCGGCGGCCGGGCCCACGAGGTGCGGGAGCAGGTGGACGCCGCCCCAGCCCGGGAAGAAGCCGAGCCGGCACTCCGGCAGCCCCAGCGGACCGGTGCGCGGGTGGGCCACGCGGTGGTCCGTGTGCAGGGCGAGCTCGAGGCCCCCGCCCAGGGCCTGTCCTGTGAGCAGGGAGAAGGTCGGGACGTCCGCGTCGGCGAGGACGCCGAAGGCCTCGTGCCCCAGGCCGACATAGTGGTCGGAGGCGCCGCTGAGCTGGGCGTGCCGGATCTCCTTGAGATCGGCCCCCGCGCCGAAGGAGCGCGCGTTGCCGGTCACCACGATCGCCTCGACGGCCGACTGGTCCACGGACCGCAGGACGTCCCGGAGCTGCCCCAGGGCCTCGGATCCCCAGATGATCAGCCCGCCGGGCTGCGTCGAGTCCAGCCGCACGAGGGCGACCGGGGCGTCCCGGCCGGGCAGCACCAGCTGCTCGGCGCGGACCGTGACGGTGGAGGGGAAGGACGGGGCGTGCGGGGCGGGTGCCATGGACGGACTCCTGACGCGTGGTGTGATCGCCACCACTCTGACTGATACTGAGTATCACGTCAAGGTATTGAGTCTCAGTGACGCGGGGGGACGCCATCGGGGCAGAGGCATTAGTCTCACTCCTGATGATCGACGTGCTGCCTCCAGAGACCGAACGCCTCGCGTTCCGCCGCTTCGACGCCGCGGACCTCGAGCCCATGTACTCGTACCAGCGCCGGGAGGACTACGCGCAGTACGCGTGGCGAGGCCCGCGCACCCGCGAGGAGTGCGAGCGCGCCCTCGCCGAGAACAGCGGGCTGCGCCCGTGGAGCCGGAACGGCGACCACATCCGTTTCGCCGTCTCCCCCAAGGGCTCGCGCGAGCTCGTGGGCGAGATCGTCCTGACGCTCACGGACGTGGAGGCCGCACAGATCGAGATCGGCTGGGTGGTCCACCCCGACCACGCGGGGCAGGGCATCGCCTCGGAGGCCGCCCGGGCCGGGATCGAGTTCGCGTTCGGCTCGCTCGGGGCCCACCGCGTCTGCGCCAGCCTGGACGCCCTCAACGTCAGCTCCGCCAGGGTCTGCGAGCGCGTCGGGATGCGCCTGGAGGCGACGCTGCGCCAGAGCCACCGCCAGCTGGGCGAGTGGCGCGACGAGCTGATCTACGCGGTCCTCGCCGACGAGCTCTGAGGGCTCATCCGAGGGCGTCCCGCACGGAGGCCAGGATCTGCTCCGTGCCCGCCCCCGGGTCCAGGACGGTGACGACGACGGCGGGCCGCGCGCCGGCCGTCGCGGGCTCCGCTGCCGGTGCGCTCCCGCCGTGGTCGAAGCCGGAGACGAGGGCGCGCGCGAGCCGCTCGGTCTGCGCGGCCAGCTCGGCCGAGGGGTCGGTGTCCGGGGCGCGCAGCCAGCCGCGCAGATAGGCGTTGTGCACCGCGACCGCGGCGGCGGACAGCGCCGTGGCCAGCGTGGCCCGGCCCGGGGTCTCGGGCAGGGCGGAGCGCAGGTGGCGCTGCAGGACGCGCTCGTAGCGGTGCGAGGTGATGAGCTCCCGGTCCCGCAGCTGCGGCACCTGCCGGAGCAGGGCGTGGCGCGCGAGGGCGCGCTCCCGGTGGTCGAGGTGGTGGCGGAAGACCAGCAGCACGCCGTCGCGCAGGGCGACGGCGGGGTCCGTGCCCGCGGTGCCGCCGGAGCGGGCCAGCAGCTGCTCGAGCCGCTCCAGGTTCGCGGTGTGGTCCGCGAAGACGATGTCCTCCTTGGACCCGTACTTGCGGAAGAACGTGGCGCGGCTGATGCCGGCCGCCTGCGCCAGCCGGTCCACGGTCGTGGCCTCCCAGCCCTGTTCGGCGAGCAGGCGGATCGAGCCGGTGACGACGTCCGGGGACGCCCGGAGGGTCTCGGTCATGGGTCCGATCGTAGACGGCGGGCCGGGGCCCTGCGGCGCACCGCGGGCCCCGGCCCGCGGTCAGCCGGCGAACGGGAGCACGGGCAGGCCGGGGACGTCCACCCGGACCGAGAACAGGGACCCGGCGGCGGGGTCCTCGTCCGCGTCCAGGTTCTCCCGGGACGTGGTGACGTAGAGGGTGCGCAGGTCCGGGCCGCCCAGGCAGCACGCGGTGGTCTGCCGGGCGCCGACCTGCACGACCACGTCGAGCTCGCCGTCGGCGGTGTAGCGGTGCACCTGCCCGGCGCCGTGCAGGGCCACCCAGACCGCGCCCTCGGAGTCGACGGTCAGCCCGTCGGGGTGCACGTCCTGCCCCTCCTCCAGCTGCGGCACCACGAACGTCCGCCGGTGGTGCAGGCCCTCGTCCGGGGACCAGTCGAGCACGTCGACCTTCCCGGTGGGCGTGTCGTTGTAGTAGGCGCGCGTGCCGTCCGGGGACCAGGCGATGCCGTTGGAGACGGTGACCCCCTCCAGGACGGCCTCCCACCCGAGGCCGGGATCCACGCGGTAGAGGGTGGCCGCGCCCTCGGTCTGGTCGTAGGCCATGGAGCCGGCGTAGAAGGACCCGTCCGGTCCCGCGCCGCCCTCGTTCATCCGCACCGTGCCGGGCTGCCAGAACAGCACCGGCGGCCGGACGGTGCCGTCCGGGTCCTCGAGCGCGATCCCCGTCTCGACCGCCAGGACCGCCCCTCCGGTGGCCCGCGGCCGCACGCAGGCGACCACCTCCCCCACGTGCTTGCGCAGGACCTCGCCGTCCTCCCCGAAGGACAGGACGTCGCCGGCGAGCATGTCCACCCAGCGCAGCCCGCCCCACCGGTCGGACCAGCACGGGCCCTCGCCGTGGTAGGTCACGGAGTCGGTGATCCGCTCGGCGCGCAGCCGATGCACTCCCATCTCAGACGCTCCTCTCGTCCACCACGGGCAGGGCCGTGGTGGGGATCCGGTCCCGGTCGTAGGTGATCTCGGTGTAGCCGTGCGGGGCGGGCCGGCCCTGCCGGTCCAGGTTGACGAAGACGATCTTGTCGATGCTGAGGATCAGGTCCCGGGTGATCATGTTGCGCACCTGGGCGCGCATGGTCAGGGACGTGCGGCCGAACTCGGTGGCGCTCAGGCCCATCTCGATGATGTCGCCCTGCTCGGCCGAGCTGACGAAGTTGATCTCCGACATGTACTTGGTCACCGCGCGCTGGTTGCCGAGCTGGACGATGGCGTAGATCGCCGCCTCCTCGTCGATCCAGCGGAGCAGGCTCCCGCCGAACAGCGTGCCGTTGGCGTTGAGGTCCTCCGGCTTGACCCACTTGCGGATGCGGAAGGTGATGTCCTGGGTGCCCATGGCTCCACGATACCGAGCGCGGGCGCCCGGCACGCCGCTCACTGGAGCTCCACGGTGCCGCGGACCACGGGGCTGACGTGGCCGCCGACCCAGATGACGTCCGCCTCCCGCTCCACGACCACGCGCCCCGTGCGCCCGAGCGCGGTGCCCTGGGCGGCCACGTAGCCGTCCGGGGCCCAGCCGTTGTCGGTGAGCCACCGGGCCAGGCCCGCGTTGAGGCTGCCCGTGACCGGGTCCTCCACCGCCCAGTCCCCCACGAACGCGCGCACCTCGACGGCGCACTCCGCGCCCGCCGGATGGGCCCCGACCACGCCGAGCTTCAGCCCCGCCATGGCGGACCAGTCCGCGCGGACGCCCAGGACGGCCGCGGCGTCGGCCACGCGCACGCCGATCCAGCCGGGACCGTTGTCGAGCCAGGACACGTCGAGCACCGCCGCGGGATCCAGGCGCAGGGACCGCGCCACCCGGTCGCGGAGCCCGGGCTCCTCGACGGGCTCGTAGCGCAGCAGCGGCGGGGCGGCGAAGGACAGCCGGTCCCCGCGGCGCCGGACGGTCACCGGTCCCGCCCCGCACTCCTGCACGACGTCCTCCCCCGCCGGCCGGCCACCGAGGGCGAGCCAGACGGCCGCCGTCCCCAGCGTGGGGTGCCCGGCGAACGGCAGCTCGCCGCCGGGGGTGAAGATCCGCACCCGGTAGTCGGCCCCCGGCAGGGTGGGCTCGAGCAGGTACGTGGTCTCGGACAGGTTGGTCCAGCGGGCGAAGCGCGCCATGGTGCCCTCGTCGAGTGCGTCGGCCCCGTGCACGACGGCGAGCGGGTTGCCGCCCAGGGGGGTGGGCGAGAAGACGTCCACCCAGCTGATCGCGTGGCTCGTCACGGTCTCAGAGCACCGGCCCGCGGCGGTTCTTCCGGACCGCGGGCCGCCGCGCCGGGCGGTCGCCGCGGGTGCGCACCTCGCCGCGCGCCGCGGCCCGGTCCCCGCGCACCCTCTGCACCACCATGCCGACGAGGACGGCGCCCACGGTGCCGAGGACGAGGGGCAGCACCGCACTGGGCTGCCGGCTGTTGTCGTACATGACCGGACCTCCTGCCGGGAGGCGGCGCGCGGCGCCGCCGGGATCGGTGCTTGCGATCCTACGCAGGCCCGCCCGGCTCCGGCCACACCCCGGAGCTGCCGCGCCGGTGGCTGCCCACCAGGTGGGTGTCCACGATCCCGACGGCCTCCATCAGCGCGTACATCGTGGTCGGCCCCACGAAGCGGAAGCCTCGTGCCCGCAGGGCCCGGGACAGGGCCTCCGACTCCTCGGAGCGGGTGGGGACCTCGGCGGCCGTGGCCGGGCGGGGGGTCCGCGCGGGGCGGAAGGACCACACCAGGTCGGGCAGCCCGCCCTCGGCGCGCAGGGCCACGGTGGCGCGGGCGTTGCCGATGGCGGCCTCGATCTTGCCGCGGTGGCGGACGATCCCGGCGTCGGACAGCAGCCGGTCGACGTCGTCCTGGCCGAAGCCGGCGACGGCGTCCGGGTCGAAGTCCGCGAAGGCGGCGCGGAACGCCGGGCGCTTGCGCAGGATCGTGGCCCAGGACAGCCCGGCCTGGAAGCCCTCGAGGCAGATCCGCTCGTAGAGGCCCCGTTCGTCGCAGACCGGCACGCCCCACTCCGTGTCGTAGTACCGGCGCAGGAGCGGGTCCGTCGCGGCCCAGACCGGGCGGGCCAGTCCGTCGGTGCCGAGCACGAGGTCGGGTCGGGAGTCCATGACCAGCATGGAAGCACACCGCCGGACCGGACGCACCCGGGGCAGTGCTTCCCGGAGGCCTAGGATGACGTCCATGCACGTGACGAGCACGACGGCGCACCGCCGCGCCCTGCAGCGGAGGGTCGTGCGCGTCCTGGCCCTGGGGCAGGTCCTCGGCGGAGTGGGCGTGGGCGCGACCCTGGCGCTGGGCGCGCTGCTCGTCACCGAGGTGTCCGGCTCCCCGGCGTGGTCCGGGATGGCCGCGACCATGAACACCCTCGGCGCGGCCCTGCTCGCCGTGCCCCTGGCCCGCCTCGCCCGGGCCCGCGGCCGCCGGATCTCGCTGAGCACGGGCGCGGTCACCGCGATGGCCGGCGCGAGCGTCACGATCGGCGCCGCCGTCCTGTCCAGCTTCCCCCTTCTGCTGGTGGGCCTGGCCCTGCTGGGCGCCGGCTCCGCGCTGAACCTGCAGTCCCGCTTCGCGGCGACCGACCTCGCCCCGGACGAGACCCGCGCCCGGGACCTGTCCCTCGTCGTGTGGTCCACGACGATCGGCGCGGTGCTCGGTCCCAACCTCTTCGTGCCGGGGGAGGTGCTCGGGCGGGCCCTGGGCCTGCCGGATCTCACGGGCGGGTTCGTCATCGCCCTCGTGGCCCAGGCCGCGGGGGCGCTGGTGTACCTCACGGGGCTGCGCCCCGACCCCCTGCTGCTGGCCGTCGCCGACGGCGAGGCGGCCGGGGCGGGCAGGCCCTCGCCCGCCGGCGGGCTCGCGGTGCTGCGCTCGTCGCCGTCCGCCCGCCGGGCCGTGCTCACCGTGGCGCTGAGCCACGCGGTCATGGTGGCGCTGATGTCCATGACCCCCGTGCACCTGACCGGCCAGGGGGCCTCGTTGAGCCTCGT
This sequence comes from Kocuria sabuli, assembly GCF_040981185.1. Taxonomy (NCBI): domain Bacteria; kingdom Bacillati; phylum Actinomycetota; class Actinomycetes; order Micrococcales; family Micrococcaceae; genus Kocuria; species Kocuria sabuli. The sequence continues at coordinate 33,418 of NZ_JAVHZE010000024.1, read as the reverse complement.
GGGCCTGACCATCAGCCTGCACGTGGCGGGGATGTACGCCCTCGCCCCCGTCTTCGGCTGGCTCGCCGACCGGCTGGGCCGGCGCCCCGTCGTGCTGCTGGGCCAGGTCGCGTTCGCGGCGGCCCTCGTGCTGTCCTGGCTGGCCTCGGCGTCCCCTGTGCTGGTGACGGTCGGACTGGTCCTGCTCGGGCTGGGGTGGTCGGCCTCCACCGTGGCGGGCTCGGCCCTGGTGGCGGAAGCCGTCCCGCCGCCCGAGCGGCCGCAGCTGCAGGGCGTCTCGGACCTGTTCATGAACCTCGCCGGGGCGGCCGTCGGCGCGCTCGCCGGCCCGGTGCTGGCTCTCGTCGGCTTCGACGGGCTCAGTGCGGCGCTGCTCGTCCTCGTGGGGCTCGTGGTGCTCGCCCACCGGGGCCGGCGGCCGGCCCCGGTGTCCTGAGCGCCCGGGTCAGCGCAGCACCGGCAGCTGCAGCGGGTAGCGGTAGACCTCGCCCTTGTTGGCCCTGAGCACGGCCAGGATGTGGCAGACGACGAGCAGCACCCCGGCCACGAGCCACAGCACGATCGCCACCGGGATGAGCAGGATCGTCGCGAAGCACACGAACGCGGCCGCGTTGAGCAGCCACATGGACAGGTTGAAGTTGAACGAACCGGCCGCGGTGGCGCGCAGGAACGGGTTCCGGTCCCTGTGCACGAGCCACACCACGAGCGGGCCCACGAAGCCGAGCCAGCCGACGGAGATCAGCGCGCCGACCAGGCCCGAGAGGTGGGTGAGGATCGCGATCGTGCGGTCGTCGCCCTGGGCGCGGTACTGCGGCGGCTGCCCGCCGGGGCCATGACCGTAGCCGGGACCGTAGCCGTAGGGACCGGGCCCGTGGCCGGGGCTGTCGCCGTGACCGGACGGGCCGGGGCCGACCTCACCGGGGCGGGGAGAGGACGGAGGAAGGTAGGACATCGGTTGCTCCTGGTCGGTGCGGTGCGGTGCGGTACTGCCAGCGTAGACCGCGGCCCCGGGGGCACGGTATGGGGGTTGACCGCAGTCCTCCGGGGGCACCCCGCGCGGGAGCGGCCTCCGGCCGGGGGGCGCGCCGACGGGCCGGGCTGGCCTACGATGTCCCGCAGACCGTTCCCGGCCCGCCCGCGGGCCTCGTCCCCGAGGAGGGACCGTGGCCCTGCCGCTGCGCCCCAACAAGTACGCCTACCGGACCATCGTGCTCGCCGGGCTCGCCGCGGTGAAGCTCTTCCGCGTGCCCCTGATCGCCTCGGGCGAGGAGCACCTGCCGGACGACCAGGTCGTGCACGGACTGGACCGGGAGGTCCGGCCCGGCCGGGGCGCGGTCGTGGCGGTGACCCACTTCGGCTACCTCGACTTCGTCTTCGCGCAGCTGGTGGTCTGGCGCCGGGTGCGGGCCCACTCCCGGTTCCTCATCACGCGCAAGCACACCGGCAGCGCCTTGGTGACCGCGGTGTGCCGGCTGTGCGACCACGTCGTCGTCGACCGTGCGAACGGTGCCCCCGCCTACGCCGAGGCCGTGGCGAAGCTGCGGCGCGGCGAGTTCCTCGCCGTGTTCCCCGAGGGCGGGGTCAGCCGCAGCTGGACCGTGCGCACGCTGCGCACCGGGGCCGCGCGGATGGCCGCCGAGACCGGCGCCCCGATCATTCCCGTCTCCGTGTGGGGCGGGCACCGGATGCTCACCCGCGGGCGCGGCAGGATCCGGCTGCGCGACGTGTGGCGGACCCCCGTCCGCGTGCACGTCGGCCCGCCGCTGAGCGTGGCCGCCGACGAGGACGTCCGCGCCGCGAGCGCGCGGCTGCGGGCCGCGCTGCAGGACGGGATCGACCGGTGCATCGAGAGCTACCCGGTGACCCCCGCCCCCGGTGCGTGGTGGATGCCGGCGCACCTGGGCGGCGGCGCCATCACCGCCGAGGAGCAGGGCAAGCACGACGAGCGCGAGCGGGAGTCCTACAAGCGCACCGGGTGAGCGCGGCGGGACGGGGCCGGGCTCAGCGGAACCCGGCCCGCGCCCGCAGGACGAGTTCGAGCTCGAAGCGGGCCTGCGGGTCGCCGAGGGCCTCCCCGAACACCTCCCGCAGCTGGTTCACCCGGTAGCCGACCGTCTGCTCGTGGATGTTCAGCTCGGCCGCCATCGCCGCGCGCTGGCCCTGGTGCGCGAGCCAGGACAGGAGGGTGGCGACGAGCCGCTCCCGCTGCCCCGGGCGCAGCTCGTCCAGCGGGGCCAGGCGCTGCGCGGCGAGGTCCTCGACCACGGTGCGCTCGCTGTGCAGCACGAGCTGCACGAGGTGCTCCGAGACCCACACCGGCCCGCCCCCGGCCGGCTCCTCCCGCTGCAGCAGGTCGCGGGTCAGTGCCGCCAGCCGCAGGGAGTCGGCGGCCGCGTGCCAGGGCCGGCCCGGGCCGATCACGGCGTCCCGCCCGATGAGCGCGCGCTCCAGCTCCCGGCGCCCGGGCGCGGACGGGGGCTCCGGGACCACGGCCACGACGTCCCCGGGGCGGGACGTGAGCAGGGCCCGCTCCCCCAGGCGGGAGCGCAGCCCCACCCGCCGGTCGGCGGCCAGCGTCACCACGACCACGCGCTCGGGGAGCGGCCAGCCCGCGGCGGCGGCCGCGCTGCGCACCGACTCCTCCACCACGTGGCCGCGGATCAGCATGTCCGCGAGGGCGTCCAGCAGCCGGTCCCGCTCCCCCGCGCGCTCCGACTGCTCCAGCGCGTACCCCTCGGCGCTGGCCGCGGAGAGCTCCTCGATGTAGGCGAACACGGACTCGGCCAGGCCGATCAGCACGGAGGCCTCGAACCCGGCGTCCATGGCCACCCGGGACAGGGAGCGCAGCGTGGTGCGGGCCCCGGAGCGGTAGGCCGCGAACAGGGCGTCCATGGGGCGGCCCTCCCGCACCTCGCCGCGGCCGAGCCCCTCGTACACCCTCCGGTCGTCCTTCTGCAGTGCCGGCTGCGCGGTGCCCGGCAGGTGCAGGAAGCGGGTCAGGGCCACCTCGACGCCCTGGCGGATGCTGTCCCCGAACAGCCCCTCGAGCGGGCGGGCGTACACGGGGACGTCATGGCGCACGGCGTCCAGCAGCTCCTCCGTGACGGCGGGCAGGTGGGGCACGAGCAAGGGGGTGAGGTCCGGGGGCAAGGAGGTCCACGGCAGCTCCCGGTCCGTCCGGCCCGGCTGTTCCGGTGCGTCCATCGCGTCCTGCTTTCATTCCGGCGCCACAGTTTCTCTCGGGAAAGAGTACGTGACGGGACGAGAACCAGGACCGGATTTGCGGCACAGTTATTACGTGCCATCCATACGACTGCTTTCCCGCCTGGCTTCGGCCTTCACGACCCCGCGCTCCCCGGAGGACTTCCTCCGGCTCGTGGACCCCTTGGCCAGCGCCCGCCAGCTCCGGGGCCTGGTGACCTCCGTGGTGCCGGAGACCGCCGACTCGGTCACCATCCGCTTCCGCCCCGGCAAGGGCTGGAACGCGCACGAGGCCGGCCAGTGGGCGCGCATCGGGGTGGAGATCGACGGTGTGCGGCACTGGCGCTCCTACTCCCTCAGCACCGGCGCCGGGCAGGACCCGGCCATCACGGTGACGGCGATGGGCAAGGTCTCCACCGCCCTCGTGCGGGGCACCCGGCCCGGAGACGTCCTGTTCCTCGCCCCGCCGGAGGGCGACTTCGTCCTCCCCGAGCACCCGCGCCCGCTGCTCATGCTCACCGCGGGCAGCGGCCTCACCCCGGTCATGTCCATGATCCGCACGCTCGTTCCCCGTCGCGCGGACGCCGACCTCGTGCTCGTGCACTCGTCGCGCTCGCCCGAGGACTCCCTCTTCCGCGAGGAGCTGTTGGAGCTGGCCGACCAGTTCCCGGGCTTCCGCCTCGTCCAGTGGTTCACCGGGGAGCGCGACCGGCGCCTCGACCTCACCGGGACCTCCGACCTCGACGCCGCGTGCCCCGACTGGCGCGACCGCGCCGCCTACGCGTGCGGGCCCGCCGACTTCCTCGACGCCGCCGAGTCCCTCTGGCAGCGGGAGGAGGGCGAGCTGCGGGTCGAGCGCTTCGCCGCCGTCTCCGCCCCCGGCTCCGGCGGGGAGGGCGGCCGGGTGACCTTCGAGAAGTCCGACAGGGAGGTCGAGGCCGACAGTGCCACGACCCTCCTGGCCGCCGGCGAGGACGCCGGCCTGATGATGCGCAGCGGCTGCCGGATGGGCATCTGCCACGCGTGCGTGACCCCCCTGCTCTCCGGGCAGGTCCGGGACACCCGCACCGGCGAGGTGCACGGCGAGCCCGGGCACCTCGTCCAGACCTGCGTGTCCACCGCCGCCGGTCCCGTCAGCCTCGACGCCTGAGCACCAGCTCCGGCCACCACGCTTCAGCACCCCTTCCCCCGATCCCGTTCCCGAAGGAGCGAAACCATGACTGTCATCACCCCCTTCCTGCTCGACCAGGGCCGGCCCGCCGGCAGGGCCAAGCCCTCCGCCGCCGCGCACCTCACCGACGCGCAGATCGAGGAGCTGGGCCGCGAGCTCGACGCCCTGCGCGAGTCCGTGATCGCCACCCGCGGCGCCCGTGACGCCGCCTACATCCGCCGCGTCATCGCCACGCAGCGCTCCCTCGAGCTGGCCGGACGCGCCGCGCTGCTGCTCGCCAAGCACAAGCCGGCCTGGATCGCCGGCACCGGCATGCTGACCGTCGCCAAGATCCTGGAGAACATGGAGATCGGCCACAACGTGCTGCACGGGCAGTGGGACTGGATGCGCGACCCCGACATCCACTCCACCACCTGGGAGTGGGACTTCGTGACCCCGGCCAAGGCGTGGCAGCACACCCACAACGACCTGCACCACACCTGGACCAACGTGGTCGGCAAGGACCGGGACGTCGGGTACACCATCCTGCGCATGGACGAGGACCAGGAGTGGAAGCCCAAGAACCTCGGCAACCCGCTCTACAACGCTCTGCTCGCCCCGGTCTTCGAGTGGGGGATCGCGATCTACGACCTCGAGCTCGAGGACTACCGCGAGGGCCGCAAGCCCAAGTCCGAGCTTCATCGCGCGCTGAAGAACCTCGGCGCGAAGTTCGCGAAGCAGGCCGCGAAGGACTACGTGGCCACGCCCGCCGCCGCGGCCGTGACCGGTTCCTCGAAGCAGGCGCTGACCGCGACCCTGACCGCCAACGCCGCCCGCAACATCTGGGCGCACGCCGTGATCTTCTGCGGCCACTTCCCCGCCGGGGCCGACACCTTCACCGAGGAGCAGATCGAGGGCGAGACCCGCGGTGACTGGTACGTGCGGCAGATGATCGGCTCGGCCAACATCTCCGGGTCGCGGCTGATGCACCTGATGACCGGCAACCTGTCCTTCCAGATCGAGCACCACCTGTTCCCGGACCTGCCCTCGAACCGCTACGCCGAGGTCGCCGTGAAGGTGCGCGAGATCTGCGAGCGCTACGAGCTGCCCTACACCACGGGCCCCCTGCCCAAGCAGGTCGCCTCGGCGTGGGCGAAGGTGTTCCGCCTGGCGCTGCCCTGATCCGCTCCCCCCGGCCCGCTCCGCGCGGGCGCCCCGGCAACGGCCGCATCCTCCCGGGTGCGGCCGTTCCGCGTCCACCCGCGGCCCGGGCAGCGCCCTGGGGCGCCCAGGGGCCTGTCGGGCGGCGTTGGTAGGCTCACGGGACCCGCACGAAAGGCAGGCCATGAGCTCTCCCCAGCGCGTCCTCATCACCGGTGCCACCGGCTACGTCGGAGGGCGCCTGGCGCCCCGCATGCTCGAGGCGGGCCACGCCGTGCGCGTCGCCGTCCGGTCTCCCGGCAAGCTGCGCTCCGTGCCGTGGCGGGACCAGGTCGAGGTCGCCGAGACGGACCTCAACGACCTCGACGGGATGACCGCCGCCTGTCAGGACGTTCACACCCTGTACTACCTGGTGCACTCCATGGGCGGGTCCCGGCAGTTCGAGGAGCAGGAGGCCCGGATGGCCCGCACCGTGGCCGAGGCCGCGGAGCGGGCCGGGGTGCGGCGCATCGTCTACCTCTCCGGCCTGCACCCCACGGGCGTGGAGCTGTCCCAGCACATGCGCTCGCGCGTGCAGGTCGGGGAGATCCTGCTGGCCGGCGCGGTGCCCGCGGTGGTCCTCCAGGCCGGCGTGGTGATCGGCTCCGGCTCGGCGTCCTTCGAGATGATCCGCCACCTGGGCGACACGCTGCCGGTCATGCCGGCCCCCTCCTGGGTGACCAACCGCATCGAGCCCATCGCCGTGCGCGACGTCCTGTACTACCTCGTCCACGCGATGGACCTGCCGGAGGGCCTCAACCGCACCTTCGACATCGGTTCCCGCGACGTGATGACCTACGCGGACGCGATGCGCCGCTACGCCCGGGTCGCCGGTCTGCGCTCCCGCGTGGTGTTCCACCTCCCCCTGCCGGCGCCGCGGCTGTCCGGGTTCTGGGTGGGCATGGTCACCCCGATCCCGCTGGCCCTGGCCGTGCCGCTCGTGCAGTCCCTGCAGCACGACGCCGTGGCGGACGAGCACGACATCGACGACTACGTCCCCCAGCCGCCCGAGGGCCTCGCGGGGTACCGCCGGGCCGTGGCCCTGGCCCTGAAGAAGATCGAGGACAACTCCGTGGAGACCACGTGGGACGTCCACTACAGCTCCTCCGACGCCGCCGCGGACCCCCTCCCCTCGGACCCGGACTGGGCGGGACGCACGGTCTTCGTCGACGAGCGCAGCCGGACGGGCCCGGCACGGCCCGAGCAGGTCTGGCGGGTCATCGAGTCCATCGGCGGACGCAACGGCTGGTACTCCCTGCCCCTGGCGTGGCAGGTCCGCGGGGTCATGGACAAGCTCGTGGGCGGGGCCGGGCTGAACCGCGGCCGCCGCGACGCCACGGACCTGGAGGTGGGCGAGTACGTGGACTGGTGGCGCGTCGAGGAGCTGGAGGAGGGCCACAAGCTGCTGCTGCACGCCGAGATGCGGGCCCCCGGCCGGGCCTGGCTCGAGCTCTCCGTGGAGCCCGAGGGCGAGGGCAGCCGCTACCGGCAGCGGGCGATCTTCTTCCCGAGGGGCCTGCCCGGCCGGCTCTACTGGTGGGGCGTGTGGCCCTTCCACGGTTTCATCTTCCCGTCCATGGCCCGCAACATCCTCGCCGCTGCCGCACGCGACGGCCGTGCTCCGGACGCGCCCGGACGGGCCGCCGGACAGAGCACCGCGCCCGAGGACGCCCCGGTCCGCGGCTGAGCCCCGGCCCGGCCCGCGACCGGGTCAGGCCGGGCCCACCACCGGTCGCGGGCCCGGCCGGCCCCAGTCGGCCCAGGAGCCGTCGTAGACCGCCACGTCGTCGCGGCCCGCCAGGTGCGCCCCCAGCGCCAGGACGCACGCGGTGAGCCCCGAGCCGCAGCTGGTGACCAGGCGCTGCCCCTCGGGGGCGGCCGCCGCGATCCGCTCCCGCAGCTCGGGCAGCGGGAGCAGCCGCCCGTCCGGACCCTGCAGTTGCGTGTACGGCAGGTTCACCGCGCCCGGCATGTGCCCTGGGCGCAGTCCCGGCCGGGGCTCGGGCTCGGTGCCGGCGAACCGGCCGGCGGAGCGGGCGTCCAGGACGGTCGCGGCGGGGTTCCCCAGGGCGCGGGCCACGTCCTCGGCGTCCGCGAAGAACTCTCCGCGGGGGGCCAGCTCCACGTCCCCGGGCTCGGCGGGCGGCGCCGCGTGCGCCGCGGTGGGCCGGCCCTCGGCGACCCACGCGGGCAGGCCGCCGTCGAGGACGGCGATCCGGTCGAAGCCCGCGGCGCGGAGCATCCACCACACCCGGGCGGAGGCGAAGATCCCCTTGGCGTCGTAGGCCACCACCGTGCCGGTCCGCGAGATCCCGAGCGACCGGGCCGCCGCGGTCAGCTGCTCCGCCGGCGGCAGGGTGTGCGGCAGCTCCGCGGACGGGTCGGCGAACGGTCCGTCCAGGTCCAGCAGCAGGGCGCCCGGGATCGCCTCGTCGGTGCGGTTCAGCGTGGAGCTCGCGTCCACGAGGACCAGCCGGGGGTCGTCGAGGTGCTCGGCCAGCCATCCGGTGCCCACCACGGGCCCGGGCAGCTCGAGCGGGGCGTCGTCGCGCCGTGGGTCGTCGTGCCGTGCGTCGTCCTGCGGGGTGCCGGTGCTCATGCGGCCCACGCTAGTGCTCCGGCCCGCGGACTACGAGCCCGTGGCGGCGAGCGCCCGCTCGAGGTCCTCCAGCTGGTCCTCGAGGTCCTCGATCCCCACGGAGAGCCGGACCAGGTCCACGGGCACGGCGAGCGCGGTGCCCCTGACCGACGCGTGCGTCATCTCGGAGGGGTAGCAGACCAGGGACTCGACCCCGCCCAGGCTCACGGACAGCGAGTACAGACGCGTGCCCTCGGCCACCGCGCGGGCCGCGGCCTCCCCGCCGGCGAGGCGGAACGAGACCATGCCGCCGAACCCTCGCATCTGCGCCGCGGCGAGCGCGTGGCCGGGGTGCCCGGGCAGCCCGGGGTAGAGCACCCCGGACACCTCCGGGCGCTCCAGCAGCCACTCGGCGATCCGCCCGGCGTTCTCCTGGTGCCGTTCCATGCGCAGGCTCAGGGTCTTGAGCCCGCGGGCGGCCAGGTAGCTGTCCTGGGGTCCGGCCACCGCCCCGGCGGCGAACTGCTGGAACCCGACCGCCTCCGCGAGCGGGGCGTCGCGCCACGCGGCCGGACCGACGACCACGGCCCCGCCGAGGACGTCGGAGTGCCCGCCGATGTACTTGGTGGTCGAGTGCACCACGGCGTGCGCGCCGAGCAGCAGCGGGTTCTGCAGGTACGGGGACGCGAAGGTGTTGTCGACGACGAGCAGGGCACCGGCGTCCCGGGCCAGCTCCGCCCAGGCCGCGACGTCGGCGATGCCGAGCAGCGGGTTGGAGGGCGTCTCCAGCCACAGGACCTTGGTGTTCCCGGGCCGCACGGCGGCGCGGACGGCGTCGAGATCGGTGATCTGCACGGGGGTGTGGCCGATCTGCCACGGGGCGAGGACCTGGGTGATCAGCCGGTTGGTGCCGCCGTAGCCGTCGGCGCCGAGCACGACGTGCTCCCCCGGGCGCAGCACGGCCCGCAGCAGCGCGTCCTCGGCGGCGATCCCGGAGGCGAAGGCGAAGGCGCGCTCGCCGTGCTCGAGGGCCGCGAGCTGCTCCTCGAAGCCGTTGCGGGTGGGGTTCGAGCCGCGGCTGTACTCGTGGCCGGCCCGCAGGACGTTGATCCCGTCCTGGGCGAAGGTGGAGGTCTGGTAGATCGGCGGGATGACGGCCCCGGTCAGGGGGTCGGGCTGCTGGCCGGCGTGGACGGCGGTGGTGGTGAACCCGCGCCGGCGGGTGCTGATGGTCTGGCTCATGGTGGGGCTCACTTCCCGAGGGTCTGAACGCGGTCGAGGGCCTGGCCGAGGTCGGCCAGGAGGTCCTGCGGGGCCTCGAGGCCGATCGAGAGCCGGATGGTGGTCTCGGCGATCCCGCCGGCCCGGCGCTGCTCGGGCGTGAGCCGGCAGTGGGTCATCGCCGCCGGGTGCGCCACGAGGCTGCGGGTGTCCCCGATGTTGGCGACCAGCTTGAACAGGCGCAGCCCGTCGATGAAGGGCCCCACGGCGTCGTCGGGGGCGGCGAGGTCGAAGGAGAACACGGAGCCGGTCCCGCGGGGGAAGTCCCGGGCCGCGATCCCGGCCCCGGGGTCCCCGGGCACCCCGGGGTGGTGGACGCGGGCGACGGCGGGGTGCCCGGCGAGGAACTCGGCCACCGTCAGCGCGGAGGCCGTGTGGCGGGCCACCCGCAGGTCGAGGGTCTCGGTGCCCTGCAGGATCTGGCTGGCGTTGAACGGGGAGAGCGTGGTGCCGAAGTCGTGCACGTACTTGGCCCGGACCAGGTGCAGGTACGGGCTGGCGCCGGCGCACTTGTCGACGAGGCTCCGCCCGCCCCAGCGGGCGCGGGCCCGGGTGAACTGCGGCCACTTCTCCGGCTGCGCGGACCAGTCGAACGTCCCGCCGTCCACGACCGCCCCGGCCAGCGCGTTGCCGTGGCCGCCGAGGAACTTGGTGGCCGAGTGCACCACGATGTCCGCGCCCTTCTCCAGCGGCCGGTACAGGACCGGGGAGGCGAGGGTGTTGTCGACGACGACGGGCACCCGGGCGGCCCGGGCGACGTCGGCGATCCCGGGCAGGTCCGGCAGCGTGGCCAGCGGGTTGCCGATGGACTCCAGCAGGAAGGCCCGGGTGTCGGGACGCACGGCCGCGGCCCACGCGCCGGGGACGGTGGGGTCCACGAAGTCGACCTCGACGCCGTGGTCGGCGAGGGAGTCGGTGAGCAGGTCCACGGTCCCGCCGTAGAGCTTCTCGGAGGCGACGAGGTGCTTGCCGTCCCCCTGGCCGAGCAGGGCGAGCAGCGCCACGGCCACGGCGGACTGGCCGGAGCCGGTGGCCACGGCGCCCGCGCCGCCCTCGAGGTCGCTGATCCGCTGCTCGAGCACGGCGACCGTGGGGTTGCCGGTGCGGGTGTAGGTGAAGCCCGCCCGGGTCTGGGCGAACATCTGCTTGGCGGCCTCGTAGTCCGGGAACTCGAAGGCGGCGCTCTGGTAGATCGGCACCGTCAGGGTGCGCTGACCCGGGTCGTGGTCGGCGCCGGCGTGGATCTGCCGGGTCGAGAGGTCGTGGTCGGTCACGGGGAGGGACATGGCACGGCTCCTGTGCGCTTGCTCTTACCCGCACCGGACGGCCCGCGGCGCCCGGTGGGCGCCCGCGGAGAATGCAGGCCGCTTCCTCATCCGAACCACCCAATGAGCATGGGGTTGGTGCGCGACCCAGTCGGAGCTTGGCGGTCACGTCTCATGAAGCTGGAACAACACTATGTGCAGAGATAGTCGGCGTCGTTCCGCGACGGAAGATGACGTCCGTGACGGATCATGACGTCCGGGTGACGCCCCGTCGCGTTCCCGGAACGCGGCGGGGGCGGGTCACGTCCTCGTGTCGATGTCCTCGAAGATCAGGAACGTCTGCGTGTCCACCACGCCGGGCAGCTGCTGGATGTGCTCGAAGATCACCTGCCGCAGGTGCACGGTGTCCACGGCCCGGACCAGCAGCATGACGTCGAAGTTCCCGCCCACCAGCGCGATGTGGTGCACCGCGGGAATGGCCTGGAGCTGCGCGCACAGCTCCCGCCAGGTGTTCTGCTGGAGCTTGAGCGTCACGTAGGCCGAGGCCTGCAGCCCGGCGCGCACCGGGTCGACCACGGTGCTGAACCGCAGGATCACCCCCTCGTCGCGCAACCGGTTGATCCGGGCGTAGGCGTGGGCGCGGGAGACGTGCACGGTCGCGGCGATCGCGGTCACCGACTGCCGGGCGTCCCGGGAGAGCTCGGCGAGGATCTTCCGGTCGGTCTCGTCCAGCGGCACGGGGGTCGAGAGCACGGCGGGCTCCTTCGGGGTCGGGCGGGAGGGGCGGGCGGGCGCACGGCGGAACCGTGCCGGACGAATCACTGTGTTCCACGCCACAGTAGAGCATTTCGTCCACGCGGACCGCAGTGTTGCCCCCGGGATTCTGCACTTTCCCGGGTTCCTGGATACGAACCCTCCACCGTTCCCATACTTGGCGGACAGGATTTCACCGACCTTCCTGCCTCCCCGCGTCTGCACCCGGCGCGGGGACCGACCGAGGGGACACCATGAGCCAGACCGTCGAGACGCCCGGGGACCCGATCCTCCGGGCCTCCCAGACCTTCGGCATCACGCCGGAGCAGTACATGCTCCCGGCCCGCGGCGAGATCCGGATGGTGGACCCCGCCGGCCGGCTGCTGCCCACCGAAGAGCAGGGCACCGAGCCCGGCCACGAGTACACGCTGCCCGCCGACGACGTCCTGCTGGCCGCCTACGAGCAGCTGGTGGTCGGCCGCCGGGTCAACGACCAGAACTCCGCGCTGGTGCGCCAGGGCAGGATGGCCGTCTACCCGTCCAGCCACGGCCAGGAGGCCTGCCAGGTGGCCGCGGCCCTGTGCCTGCGGGAGGGCGACTGGCTGTTCCCCACCTACCGGGACAGCGTGGCCGTGATGGCCAAGGGCGTGGCGCCCATGGACGTCATGGCGATCTTCCGCGGCGAGTGGCACGGCGGCTACGACCCGCACGAGCACCACGTGGGCATCCAGTCGACCCCGCTGACCACCCAGCTGCTGCACGCGGTGGGCGTGGCCCACGCCGCGAAGCTGCGCGGCGAGGACACCGTGGTCCTGGCCATGTGCGGCGACGGCGCCACGAGCGAGGGCGACTTCCACGAGGCCCTCAACTTCGCCGCCGTCTTCAAGCTGCCGGTCGTGTTCTTCGTGCAGAACAACGGCTACGCGATCTCCGTGCCCCTGTCCCAGCAGTCGGCCGCACCGAGCCTCGCCCACAAGGCGGTCGGCTACGGCATGGCCGGGGAGCGGGTGGACGGCAACGACCTCGTGGCCCTGCTCGCCACGCTGCGCCGCGCCGTGGACCTGGCGCGCTCGGAGTCCGAGCCCCTCCTCCTGGAGGCCCACACCTACCGCATGCAGGCGCACACCAACGCCGACGACGCCACCCGCTACCGCGACGACGCGGAGGTCCAGGAGTGGATCGCCAAGGACCCCGTGACCCGGATGCGCGTCTACCTCGCCGGGGAGGGCCTGCTCGACGACGCGGCCGAGCAGCGCATCGCCGCTGCCGCCGAGGACGTCGCCGCGGTCCTGCGCGACGGCATGAACGCCGACGTGGAGGTGGACCCGTTCGAGCTGTTCCGCCACGTCTACACCGAGCAGACCCCGCAGCTCGCCGAGCAGGAGCAGCTCCTCGCCGCCGAGCTCGCCCGAGAGGAGACCGCACCGTGAGCACCCTCCAGGCCCCCGCCCCGGCCGGCGGGACGCCGGCCGTCAGGCCCGCCACCTTCGCCCAGGCGCTCAACACCGCCCTGGCCGACGCGCTGGCGGCCGATCCCGCCGTCGTCGTCTTCGGCGAGGACGTCGGGACCCTCGGCGGCGTCTTCCGGATCACGGACGGGCTGACGAAGCGCTTCGGCCGCAGCCGCTGCTTCGACACCCCGCTCGCCGAGTCCGGGATCGCCGGCATGGCCGTGGGCATGGCGATGAACCGGATGCGCCCGGTGATCGAGATGCAGTTCGACGCCTTCGCCTACCCGGCCTTCGAGCAGGTCGCCTCGCACATCGCGAAGATGCACAACCGCACCCGCGGCGCCGTGCGCCTGCCGATCGTGCTCCGGATCCCGTACGCGGGCGGCATCGGCGGCGTGGAGCACCACTGCGACTCCTCCGAGGCGTACTACGCCCACACCCCGGGGCTGAAGGTCTTCACCCCGGCCACCGTCGAGGACGCCTACCTCATGCTCCGCGAGGCGATCGACTCCGACGACCCCGTGGTGTTCCTCGAGCCCAAGAAGCTCTACTGGTCGAAGGCACCCGTGGACCTCGCCGAGCTGAAGGAGCGCTACGAGCACCGCGCCCCGGAGCACCGGGAAGGCCGCGCCGTCGTCGCCCGCGCCGGGCAGGACGCCACGATCCTCACCTACGGGCCGTCCGTGCCCACCGCCCTGGCGGCCGCCGCGGCGGCCGAGGCCGAGGGCCGCTCGCTCGAGGTCGTGGACCTGCGCAGCATCGTCCCGTTCGACGACGAGACGGTCGCCGCGTCGGTGCGCAGGACCGGCCGCGTGGTCGTCGTGGCCGAGGCGCCGGGCTTCGCGTCCGTGGCGGCGGAGATCGTGGCGCGGGTGCAGGAGCGCTGCTTCCACTCGCTGGCCGCGCCCGTGCGCCGCGTGACGGGCTTCGACATCCCGTACCCCGCGCCCAAGCTCGAGGAGCACTACCTGCCGAGCGTCGACCGCATCCTCGACGCCGTGGACGACCTGCAGTGGGAGGACCGACCATGACCGTGAAGACGTTCACCCTGCCGGATCTCGGCGAGGGCCTCACCGAGGCCGAGCTCGTGGACTGGCTCGTCCAGGTCGGCGACACCGTCGCCGTGGACCAGCCCATCGCCGAGGTCGAGACCGCCAAGTCCGCCGTGGAGGTGCCCTGCCCCTTCGCCGGGACCGTGCACGAGCTGCACGGCGCCTCCGGGCAGACCCTCGACGTGGGCGCGCCGCTGATCTCCGTGGACACCGGGGACAGGACCGGGACCCCCTCCCCGCAGGGCGGAGGACCGAAGGGCGGGCAGACCTACCGCGAGGAGGAGCGCGCCGGGGCGGACCCCGCGGCCGCCGACGACGGCGAGGGCTCCGGCAGCGTGCTCATCGGCTACGGCACCCCCGCCGGAGGGTCGGCCGGTCGTCGGCGCCGGCCGAGGCGGACGGCCCCCGCCGCCGCCGAGCAGGCGGCCGCGACCGGGGCGGCGCACGACGCGATGGCCTCGGCCCCGCGGCTGGCCCCCACCGTCATCTCGCCGATCGTGCGCAAGCTCGCGAAGGACCGGGGCATCGACATCTCCACCGTGCGCGGCTCCGGGCCCGGCGGGCTCATCCTGCGCCGCGACGTCGCGGCCGCGGCCACCGCCCCGGCGGCGGCTCCGCGGGAGGCCGCCGCACCGTCGTCGGCCCCGGCGGTGGAGCCGGCCGCGCGGGACCCGCGCACGGGGCTGGGCGTGGCCGGGCGCGTCCCGGTCACGGGCGTGCGCAAGGTCGTCGCGCAGGCCATGACCCGCTCGCGCACCGAGATCCCCGAGGCCACCGTCTGGGTGGACGTGGACGCCACGCGCCTCGTGGAGCTGCGCGCCGAGCTCAAGGCCCAGGACCCGGCGACCGCGCCGGGGCTCATGGCGCTGGTCGCCCGCTTCGTCCTCGCCGGCCTCGCCCGCCACCCCGAGCTCGCCACCCGGATCGAGACCCTCGAGGACGGCAGCCAGGAGATCGTGCGCTTCGACGGCGTGAACCTGGGCTTCGCGGCGCAGACCGACCGCGGGCTCGTGGTGCCGAACATCCGCGACGCGCACACCCTGAGCGCCCGCGGGCTCGACGCCGAGCTCCGGCGGCTCACCGAGCTGGCCCGCTCCGGCAAGGCCTCCCCGGCGGAGCTGTCCGGGTCCACGTTCACCCTCAACAACTACGGGGTGTTCGGCACGGACGGGGCCGCGGCGATCATCAACCACCCGGAGGTCGCGATCCTCGGGATCGGGCGCGTCATCGACCGCCCGTGGGTGGTCGACGGGCAGCTGGCCGTCCGCAAGGTCACCCAGCTCTCGCTCGCGTTCGACCACCGCGTGTGCGACGGCGGCACCGCCGGCGGCTTCCTGCGCATGGTGGCCGACGCGGTCGAGAACCCGTTCTCGGTGCTCGCGGACCTGTAGCGGCGCACGGCCCGGGACGGCGCAGCGGTGCGGGACCGCTCGGCGCTCCGGATCCGGTCCCGACCGGGAACGGCGGTCGGGGACGGCTCAGCGGTGCGGGACGGCCCCGCCGGGCGCGGTGCCACCGGGGTGCAGCAGGACCCTGCCCCCGGTGTCCCGGGTGATGTTCCAGGCCCACTGGAGCGCGCCGGCCCGGGTGCTCGCCCGCAGGCCGCCCCGGCGGGAACCGGGCGCTCGCACCTCCCAGCCGCCCTGGGCACTGCGGACCACGATGCGGTCGGCGGGGGCGGACACCACGGCCGCCTCAGTCGCTCTCGGGGCCGGAGCAGTACAGGCAGTCCGGCTCGGCCGAGCCGCAGGCGCAGCGCAGCCCGGAGGAGTGCCACGACAGGACGGGAATCCGCTCGAAGCGGGGGCGGGACGAGGTGGGGAAGATGTTCGGCAGGAGTTCGACGGTCATGGGTGCTGGTCCTCGGAGGCTGAGCCGCTGGGCGGTGGTCGTGCAGGGGCGGACCGGCGACGACGGCCGCGGGGCGGGGCCGCTGTGTCCTGCGTCACGATCGCGGCGCCGGTGTGTCCAGTATCGACCGGCAGCGATATCGAGAAAAGCACTGCTTTCCGATGACTATTCGTTAGTAGTTCTGCACCTTTCGCCCGCGTCCCGGACGGGCGGACCGCCCGCGGCGACCCGGGGGCGTGGGCCGGCTCAGTGCGAGAGCTCCCACGACCACAGCAGCAGCATCGTCACCAGGAAGCCCGTCGCGTAGTTCAGCCACAGGAACCGCTGCCAGCCGCGGTGCGCGCGCTCGCAGTCGGCGTCGGTGATGGACAGGAACGGCACGAGGTTGGCCAGGTACGGCAGCACCAGGAAGGACGCGACGGGACCGGGCCAGGGCGTGAGCAGCATGAGCACCCCGGCGAGGCAGTAGAACACCGCGGCCGCCCGGACCGTGGCCCGCGCGCCCAGGACCGTGGCGATCGACCGGAACCCGCCCTCCCGGTCCGCCCGGACGTCCTGGACGGCGCCGAACGCCTGCGAGGCCATGGACCACAGGAAGAAGCCCGCGCACAGGGCGACGATCCCGGGCGCCCAGCCCGTCCCCGCGAGCGCGAGGCCGTAGACGGCCGGGGAGACGAAGTGGGTCGCGGAGGTCGCGGAGTCCAGGAACGGGATCTCCTTGAACCGCAGCCCTCCTGCGCTGTAGGCCACGACCGCGAAGAGGCTGACGGCGAGCACCACGGCCGCGCCGGGCCCGCCCAGCAGGAACAGGCAGACCAGGAACGGCAGGGCCAGCAGCACCGCCCCCGCGAGGACCGTCCGGTGCTCGGCCCGGTCCACGAGCGCGCCCTCGACGCCGCCCTTGCGCGGGTTGCGGAGGTCGGACTCGTAGTCGAACACGTCGTTGATCCCGTACATCAGCAGGTTGTACGGGAAGAGGAAGAACAGGGTCCCGGCCACCAGTGGCAGGTCCACCCGCCCCGTGGTCATCACGTAGGCCGCCGCGAACGGGAAGGCGGTGTTGACCCAGGAGACCGGCCGGGAGGTGGCCACCAGCGTGCGCACGGTGGAGACCAGCCGTCCGCGCTCCGCGAGTCCCCACCACAGCATGGGCAGCAGCAGCACGCCCGCGAGCGGGTACGCGAAGTCCTCGACCGGTACGAGACCGATCCGGAGCTCCGTGATGTGCCCGGCCCCGTAGTCGAAGAACCCGGCGGCGATCATGAGGTTGTCGAACACGGCCGTCAGCACCGCCAGCACCGCGAAGGAGATCCCGAGCACGGCCAGGGCCCGGCGCGGCGGGGGCGCCGGGGACGGCGTGCGGACCAGCAGGGCGGCCGGCATCAGGGCCAGCGCGAGGAAGACCGGGATGAGCAGGGCGTAGGTCACGGGGCGTCTGCCTCCCGGCGGGACGCGGCGGAGCGTCCCGCGAGGACCTGCTCCACCACCCGGACCAGGTTCATGGTGAGGTAGCAGAGGAAGACGAGGAACACGACCTCCTCGACCGGGATCTGCGGGGCCACCATCCACCCGGTCGCCCAGCGGCTCTGGCTGTGCAGGAAGATCCCGAGGCCGATCCCGGCCACGTCCCACGCGAGGAAGAACACCAGGCCCGCCAGGAGCACGAGGGCCGCCCGCCGGGCGTCGTGGGCGAAGAACAGCTTCCGCCGCACGTCCAGGACCACCATCCCGGCCAGGCTGAGCAGCAGGAAGCCCAGGTACGCGAAGCTCATCCGCGGGGCACCAGGGGTTCGGCCAGAGGCCCGGTGGAGGTGTCCCCGCGCAGGTCCTTGAGCAGGATCTCCGCGCTGATCAGGCACATCGGCAGGCCGATGCCGGGAATGGTCGAGGCTCCGCAGTAGTGCAGCCCGGCGACCTTCCGGCTGCGGTTGGCCCCCCGGAAGAACGCGGACTGCTTCAGGACGTGCGCGGGGCCCAGCACGTTGCCCCGCCAGGCGTTGAAGTCCCGGCGGAAGTCCTCGGGGCCCACCGTGTGGCGCAGCACGATCCGCTCGCGCAGATCGGGCACGCCGGCCCACGCGGCGACCTGGTCGATCACCCGGTCCGCGACGGCCTCGACGCGCGCGGACCCGGTGCCGTCGGGCCCGCCGGCGCCCAGCGCGGGGTCGGCGGGCACCGGGATCAGCACGAAGAGGTTCTCGTGCCCCTCCGGGGCCACGCCGGGGTCGGTCGCCGAGGGCTTGCAGACGTAGACGGACGCGGGGTCCGGGACGCTCGTGGGCTCCTCGAAGATCGCCCGGAAGTTCGTGTCCCAGTCCTCGCTGAAGAACAGGCTGTGGTGCGGCAGCTGGGGCAGCTCCCCCCGTACGCCGAGCATCACGAGCACCGCGCCGGGGCCGGTCTGGCGCCGGTCCCAGTAGCGCTGCGGGTAGCTCTGCAGCTCGGGCGGCAGCAGCGCCGTCTCCGTGTGGTGCAGGTCCGCGGCCGAGACCACGACGTCCGCCGCGAGCTCGTGCTCCGTCCCGTCCGCGTCGCGCCACACGACCCCCGTGGCCCGCACCGGGCCGGCGGAGGCCGGGGAGGTGCGGACCCGCACGACGTCGGCCCCGGTCCGGATCCGCGCCCCGTGGGCGACGGCGAGCCGTTCGGCGGCCTCGATGATGCGGCGGAACCCGCCCCGCGGGTACTGCACCGAGTCGGCGAGGTCCATCCAGCTCATCAGGTGGTAGAGCGAGGGCGTCATCCGGGGCGCGCTGGCCAGGAAGACGGCCGGGTAGCCGAGCACCTGCCGCAGCCGCGTGTCCTGAACGGTCGCGGCGGCGAAGTCGTGCAGGGACCCGGTCAGATGGCGCGCGAGCTCCGGCAGCCCCCGCACGACCGCGCGGTTGAGCAGCGGCGTGAAGGCGGCGTAGGAGGTGTAGAGGAAGTGGCCGACGGCCAGCTCGTAGGTCCGCCGGGCCGAGGCCAGGTAGCTGCGGATCCGCTCGCCGGCCCCGGGCTCCACGGACTCGAACAGCGCCACCGTGTCCTCGAGGTCGGAGCGGATGTCGAGGGGCTGCTCGTAGCGCTCGCCGTAGACCCGGTAGGCGGGGTCGAGCCGGACGAGGTCGAGCTCCTGCGCCGCGCTGGAGCCCATGAGCCGGAAGAAGTGGTCGAAGACCTCCGGCATGAGGTACCAGGAGGGGCCGGTGTCGAAGCGGAACCCGTCCCGCTCGAGCAGCCCGGCCCGTCCGCCCGTCGTCGCGCCCCGCTCCAGAACGGTGACGTCCCAGCCGTCCCGGGCGAGCAGGCCCGCGGCGGCGAGCCCGGCGATCCCGGCCCCGACCACCACGGCCCGGCGGCCGCGGGGCGCGGGGGTGCGACGGCGGGAGCGCGCCCGGACCACGGCGGACGCGGCGAGGGCGGCCTTGCGCGGGTCGGGGACGCGGATGCGGGAGCTCAGCAGCTCCTGGGCGGGGGTGGCGCGGATCCGCACGGACAGCTCCCGGAACAGGTCGTGGGCGGTGAGGACGGCGGCGCGGGAGGACAGGGGCAGATCGTCGATCACCGCCCGGGCGGCGGCGAGGTCGGCGTCGATGTCGTCGAGGAGCCGGTGCTTCTCCGTCTCGGAGAACTCGCCGGGCTCCACCCCGGGGAAGTACACGCGGCCGAGCTCGCCGTAGTCCTCGGCGAGGTCCCGCAGGAAGTTGACCTTCTGGAACGCGGCGCCCAGCCGGCGGGCGCCGGCCACGAGCTCGGCCCGCTCGCGCTCGGGCACGGTCCGTCCGGCCAGGAACACCTGCAGGCACATCAGCCCCACCACCTCGGCGGAGCCGTACACGTACTCGTCCAGGGAGTGGGCGCTGTGCCGGTCCGCGCTGAGGTCGGCGCGCATCGACGCGAAGAAGGGACGGACGAGGTCGGCGCCGATCCCGGCGTGCCGGGCCGTGCGGGCGAAGGCGTGCACCACGAGGTTGCTGCTGAACCCGCGCTCGGCCGCGGCGTAGGTCTCCGTCTCGAGGGCGTCGAGCAGCTCCCGCGCCCCCTCGGGGGAGACGCCGGCGCCGGCGCTGGCCCCGTCGACGATCTCGTCGGCGATCCGCACGAGGGCGTAGACGGCGTAGACGTGGGGGCGGATCGGCGGGCCCAGGAGCCGGCAGGCCAGGCCGAAGGACGTGGAGTACCGGCGGATCACGGTCGCGGCGGCCTGCCGGGCGGCGTCGTCGTAGCGGGCGGCGGCCTCGGCCGGGGACCCGGTGTGCTGCGCCGCGGTCACCGGATGCGCTCCGTGGCCCCGCCCACGATGCGCCGCAGGTCCCGGTCGAGGGCCTCGGGCAGCACGGCGTCGTCGAGCATCCCGCGTGCCTCCGCCGCGCACCCGGCGACCATGTCCTCGACCTCCTGCCGGGCCCCGCACTGCTCGATGAGCTCACGGGCGCGGGCGGCCTGCTCGTCGCCGAGCTCGTGCCGGCCCAGGATCGCGTCGAGCTCCTCCCCCGCGGACGTGCGCTGGGCGGCGGCCACGAGCATGGTGCGCTTGCCCTCCCTGAGGTCGCTGACCACGGACTTGCCCGTGGCCCCCGGGTCCCCGAAGACGCCGAGCAGGTCGTCCACCAGTTGGTAGGCGGTGCCCACGGTGCGCCCGAGCCGGCCGAGCACCTCGACGTGCTCCTCGGGGGCGCCGCCGAGCACGCCCCCGGCCTGCAGCGGGGTCTCGAAGGAGTACACGGCGGTCTTCAGGCACGTGGCCGTGAGGATCTGCGCCCGGTCCGGGCGCGCCCCGGGCAGCGTGTGGTCGACGTCGAGCAGCTCGCCGGCCGCGGAGCTGAACAGGGCCTCGTCGAGCAGCTCGAGCAGCCGCGGCAGGCGCTCGGGGGACAGCCCGGAGCGGGCCACGAGCCGGTACGCGCCGGCCAGCGCGAGGTCCCCGGCGATCACGCCCACGCTCGCCCCGTACTGGCGGGCCTGCTCCGGCGCGGAGCCCGCCGCGGAGGCCCGGGCGGCCGCGGCGGCGTTGATGGTCGGCTGGTGGCGCCGCTGCTCGTCCTGGTCGATGACGTCGTCGTGGACGATCAGGGCGGTGTGCAGCAGCTCGAAGGCTGCCCCCACGGCCTCGACCACGGGATCGGGCTCCGGCTCGGGATAGGCGGCCGCGGCGAGCCGGACGAGGCGGGGGCGGATCCGCTTGCCGCCGGTGCTCAGCCGGGCGACCTCGTCCCACAGCCGCGCGAAGCCGGGGTCCACGGCACCGGCACGGCCGGTGGACTCCGCGAGGAACCGGTCCAGGACAGGGGCCGGGACGGCGGGCGCTCCCCCGCCGTCCCGGCCGGCGCGTGCCCCGGCATCCGCACGAGCGCCCGAGAATGCCGATTCGCGCGAGAAGACCGTCACCATGCCCCCATTCCACCACAGTCCTTCGAAAATCGAATCGATCGTCCCGGTCATCCCGTTCCCGGGACCGGGCCGGGGTCCGGCGGCGCCGTGCCCGCCGCGGCGGTCGTCCGGGGAGCGTCGCTCTCCGCCGCACGCCGCCCGGCCCGGCGGACGGCGTCCGTGAGCTGGGGCATGCGCCGGCGCAGGACGGCGACCTCCTCGTCGCTGCAGTCCTCGAGCACGGCCAGGACCTCCTCGGTCATGGGCGTGAACATCTCGCGGCCGGCCCGGTAGGCGTGCTCGGTGGCGTGCAGGCTGACCTCCCGCCGGTCGCGGGGGTCGACCGAGCGCACGACGTGCCCCGAGGCGACCAGCCGCTTGATGACCGTGGTGGTCGCCGATCCGCTCAGCACGAGCCGGCGGGCGATGTCCCCGGCCCGCACCGGGCGCCCCTCCCGGTTGGCCTGCATGACCTCGTTGAGGGCGTGGACGTCCTTGTGCGCCAGCCCGTAGTGGCGCCGGACCTGGTCCGCGTAGCGCTCGGCCTCGGTGCTGAAGAGCTGCAGCAGGAACAGGACGTCGAACCCCCTGTGCCCTCGGTGCGCGCTCCGGTCCGGCGGTGCGCCGCCGGGCGTGCTCGTCGTGCCCTCGTCGGCCTGCATGTGCCGATTCTAGGGCGGCTGGGAGAGAATGGTCCCATGACGGACAGCAGAGACGGGGCCGGACCCCCGTCTGCCCCCACCCCCGTCCCCGGGCCCGTGGTCGTGTCCGTGGTCGTCCCGGCCCGCGACGACGCCGTGCACCTGGCCCGGTGCCTGCGCCTGCTCGCCGCCCAGACCCGCCCGCCGGACGAGGTCGTGGTCGTGGACAACGCCTCGAGCGACAGCACCCCGGAGGTGGCCCGGGCGGCCGGGGCCCGCGTGGTGTTCGAGCCCCGCCCCGGCATCCCCCCGGCCGCCGCGACCGGCTACGACGCCGCCCGCGGGGACGTGGTGGTGCGCTGCGACGCCGACACCGTGCCCGGCCCGGACTGGATCGCCGGCCTGCTCGCCGCGCTCGAGGCCCGCCCGGACGCGGTCGCCGTCTCCGGCCCGGGTCGCTTCCTCGGCCTGCCGCCGGGGGCGGGCCGGCTGCTCTCCGAGCTCTACATGAACCTGTACGTGCTGAGCACGGCCTCGGCCCTGGCCCACCCGCCCCTGTTCGGCACCAACATGGCGATGCGCCGGTCCTGGTGGCTCGAGGTCCGCGACCGGGTGCACCGCCACGATCCGGAGCTGCACGACGACTTCGACCTCAGCTTCCGGCTGGCCCCGGGGCACCGCATCCTGTACCGGCCGGGCCTGCCGGTGGGCATGTCGCCGCGGGCGCTGCGGTGCGGACGCCCCGCCGTGCGCCGGCTGGCGCGGGCCGGCCGGACGATCCGGCTCAACTGGGCCGAGGAGCGTCCCTGGGAGCGGTGGCAGGCGCGCCTGGGCCACCGGCCGGACCGGTGCGGCGCATGAGGTGGACCGTGCTCGCGGTGCGGTGGGCCGGCCCGCTGTCCGCGCTGCTCACCGCCGTGTTCTTCGACGCCGCGGGCGCCGCCGTGATGATGCTCGTGTGCCTGGGCATCACGATCACCTGGCGGGCCCGGCTGCCGGCGGTCCTGGAGCTGGTCACGGACCTGCTGCTGCTGGTCGCCGCGTGGAGCTCCGTGCTGCTGCTCTACGAGCGGCTCGCCTACTGGGACCTGGTCGTCCACTTCTCGGCGACGGCCGTGCTGGCCGAGCTCGCCTTCCGCGCCCTCGAGCGCTGGGGCCGGCTCAGCACGCCCGGTCCGGTGACCCACGTCCTGGTGCTCACCTCACTGGGCACCACGCTGGCCCTGGTCTGGGAGTACGTGGAGTTCGCGGGCTACGCCCTCGTCGACCCGCGCGTCCAGGTGGGCTACACGGACACCATGGGGGATCTGGCCGCCGGCAACGCGGGGTCCCTGGTGGCCGGGATCCTCGGCGCCTGGGCCCGGTACCGGGAGGACCCGCCGGCCGGGACCACGGCGGGCGCCCCCACCGGCTCCGTGCCCGAGCGGGCCCGGCGCGGACCGGCTCAGCGGTAGGCGACGGTGGTCCGGCCCTGGCGGTAGGCGATCGAGCCGCCCTGGTAGTGCTGGACGGTCGAGCCGCCGGAGACCTCCTCCGGGCCCACGGGGTAGCCCAGGCGCCCGGTCTCGCCGCCCAGCTCGGCGTGGGCTCGCCCGATCGCCCCGCGCACGGCGTGGGCGCCGGTCGCCGGGAACCACAGGATCCTGCCGTGCTCGAAGGCCTGGCGGGCACCGCCCGCCGGGCCGCCGCGCTCGTTGCCCAGCGGGTAGCCCAGCACGCCCCGCTCACTGCCCATCGAGGCGTAGCGCGCGCCGACGGCCCCGTGCAGCACCGCCGCCCCGGTCGCGGGACTCCACAGTGCCCTGCCTCCCTGGAACAGCTGGTGGACGCCGCCGGTGCCGGTGCTCCGCTCCCCGGAGCGGGGGTAGCCCAGGAAACCGCCGGCACCTCCGGCCCGCGCCCAGGCCCCGTGCACGCCACCGTGCACCCAGTGCGCGCCCGTGGCCGCGGTCCAGTGGATGGTCCCCCGGGCGAACTGCTGGTAGCACCCGCCCTGGGCGAGACCGCAGACCTCGGGCGAGCGCGGCTCCCCGGTGGCGGAGCGGATCCGCTCGTGCAGCCGCCCGATGGCGCCCCGCGTCGTGTACCCCTCCTGCGCCGTCGCCCGGGAGACGGCGGCCACCGGGTCGACGAGCCCGGCTCCGCAGCCGCCCGAGCAGTGGCCGGGCAGCGGCCGGGCCGTGGTGACCAGGTGGTTCTTGACCTGGGCCGGGCTCAGACCCGGGGCTGCCTGGCGGAGCAGGGCGACGACGCCCGCGACCGTGGGGCTGGCCATCGAGGTGCCGTACTTGCCGGAGTAGGTGCTTCCCGCCGGGCGGGCGGTACCGCTGTTCGTGGTGGACCAGACCGTGCGCGAGACGTCCCCGCCGGGGGCCGTCAGCGTGACGGCGCCCCAGTTGGAGTACCCGGCGCGCGTGCCGTAGGCGGTGGAGGAGGCCACCGAGATGACGCCCCGGCAGTTGGCCGGTGACTCCGTGCGCGCGTCCCGGTCGTGGTTGCCCGCCGCCACCACGACGCTCGCCCCGCGGGAGAGCGCCCGGTCGACGCCGTCCTGCAGGACGGCCGGGCAGCTGGTGGAGAGGAAGCTGAGGCTGAGGTTGACCACGGTGGCCGGGTGGGGGTTCACCGGCACGTTCTGGCCGACGTCGTCGCCCGCGGCCCAGGCGACGGCCACGGCGATGTCGGAGACGTAGCCCTCGCCGCAGGCGCCGAGGGCGCGCACCGGCAGGATCTGCGCGTCGTGGGCGACACCGGCCACGCCGGTCGCGTTGTGGGCGCGCGCCGCCGCGGTGCCGGCCGTGTGGGTGCCGTGCCAGGAGGAGGACGTCGCCGCGGACCCGGGCCAGCACTCGTCCGCGCCCGCGTGGTCGCCCTCGTCCCGGGGCTCCGGGTCCCACCCGTCGCCGTCCCGCGAGTGGCCCCGCAGCGCGCCGCCCCCGGAGTGGGTGACGAAGTCGTAGCCCGGCAGGACGCCGGCGTCCAGGTCGGGATGGGCCGTGATCCCCGTGTCCACGATCGCGATGGTCTGTCCCGCGCCGGTCGCCCGGTCCCACGCACGCGGCAGGCCGAGGCCCGCGGGCCCGGGCTGGAGGTTCCACTGCGACGTCGCGTAGTAGGGGTCGTCGGGCACCGAGGCGATGCCCACGAGGTGGTCGGGCTCGGCGTACTCGACCGCGGGGTCCTCCTCCAGGGCGCGGGTCAGGGCGTCGACCTGCTCCCGGTCGAGGAACTCGTCCACCGCCACGACCTTCGCCGCGCCCACGGTCTCCGTGAGCTCCTCGAGCTCCGGCGCCGCGTCCGGGTGCCCGCCCTCCGGCGCCGCGCCGGTCCGTCCGGCCTGCTCCGCGGCCGCCTCGTAGACGCGCTCGCGGACCTGCGCGGCGGGCTCCGCCCCCTCCTTGAACTTCACGACGACGCGGTCGGTCCCGCCCCGGGTCTCCTCGTTCCCCCTGGGCGCGGCCGGGCGCGGAGGAGCCGGAGCGGTGGACTGGGGCGACGTGGGCTCGGGCGGGGCGACCGCCGGGGCGGTGGCCCCGGGGACAGTGGTCCCGGGGACGGGCTGGGCCGCCGCGGGGACCGCGGCCGCGGACGGGGCGAGGACCAGGGCCGCCGCGAGGATGCCGGACAGCGCGCCGGGCAGGGCGCGGCCGTGGAAGGACGTCATGGATTCTCCAGCCGGTGGGGGGAAGCAGAGCGCTGCCGGAGGCTCTGGGCGCACCGGTCACAGGATCCGGGGGCGGACGGCGCGGCTGCGCCCAGCGTACGGAGCGGTTGCTTCTGTTACCGAATGGGAAGTTCCGGGACGGCGCCCGGGGCGCGCACGGACCACGGCGCCACCCACCGGGAGGTGGACGGCGCCGTGGGGCCGCAGCGGCGCTCAGCCGGCGATCCCCCACCACTGCGCCGGCAGGAACGCCACCCAGCGGGCACCCGTCCCCGCGTCCCAGACGATCCACCCGTTGACGAACTCCTGGAAGCACGGGGTCCCGCCCAGGGCGCACAGCTCCCGGGAGCGCGGCTCACCGGTGCTCGCCCCGATCTTCCGGTGCAGCGAGCCGATGCCGCCGCGGGTGCTGAAGGGCTCGCCGCCCTGCGCCTCGATCAGCGCGGAGACCGGGTCCACGATGCCGGCGCCGCAGCCGGGGGCGCAGCCGCCCGGGGCCTGCCGGGCCGTGCCGGTCAGGGCGGCCCGGACGCCGTCCACGCCCAGCTCCGGGGACCGCTCGCGGAGCAGGGCCACGGCGCCGGCCACCGCGGGCGCCGCCATGGACGTGCCGTTGCGCTCCGTGTACGCGGGCGCGCCGGGGGCCTGCGCCCCGGTGTTGCCCGTGGACAGGATCTGCGCGTCGGGGTCGCCGCCGGGGGCCGCGAGCGTGACCGACCCGAAGTTGGAGTAGGAGGCGAGGGCGCCGGAGACGTCCGTCGCGGCGACCGAGATGACTCCCGCGCAGTTGGCGGGCGCCGACTGCGCGGCGTCGACGGCCTGGTTCCCGGCCGCCACGACCACGGGGATCCCGCGCGTCACGGCCCCGGTGATCGCCGCCTGCAGGACGGGCGGGCACTCCCCCGCCACGCCGAGGCTGAGGTTGATGACCGTGGCGGGGTGCGGATTGGCGGGCACACCCGGGACCGGCGCCCCGCTGGCCCACGTGACGCCCGCGGCGACGTCGGTGATGTAGCCCTGGCTGCAGGCCCCCACGACGCGCACCGGGAGGATCCCGGCGTCCGGGGCCACCCCGGCGACGCCCTGCCCGTTGTCGGCGTCGGCCGCGGCGACGCCGGCCGTGTGGGTCCCGTGCCACGTGGCGCTCGGCGGCATGGGGCTCGTGGGGCACAGGACCGCGTCCGGGTGGTCGCCCATGTCGGTGGGGTCCGCGTCCCACCCGTCGCCGTCCCGGCCGTTCTGGGCCGTCGAGACGAAGTCGTAGCCGGGCAGGACGTTGGCGTCCAGGTCCGGGTGCGGGGTGATGCCGGTGTCCACGACGGCGATGGTCTGTCCGGCTCCGGTGGCCAGGTCCCAGGCGAGGGGCATGCCCAGCCCGGCCGGCTCGTCCCACAGGCTCCACTGCACGGCGGAGTAGGACGGGTCGTTCGGCACGGCGGCCGTGGTGGCCAGCAGGTCCGGCTCCGCGTACTCCACGGCGGGATCCTGCCGCAGGGCCGTGGTCAGCTCCTCGAGCTCGGCCCCGGCGAGCGTCTCGCCGGTGCGCAGCACGTGGGCGCCGTCCGCGGTCGCGGAGGTCTCGACGAGCCCGGGGTCCCCGGTGCGCTCCGCGGCCCCCGCGTAGACGGCGTCCCGGGAGGCCTCCGGCACGGCCCCGTCGTGGAACTTCACGACGACGCGGTCGGTCGCCGCCGGAACGGCCTCCGCCGCGGGCCGCGGGACCGCGGACGCCGTGGCGGAGGCCAGGGGGACGAGGGCGAGGACGCCCGCCAGCGCGAGGGAAACGGTGGTGCTGCGGGTGGACGTCAAGGAATTCCTCCGGCCGGTCGGGCGGGAGGCGGCAGGGCGCACACGGATCCACCCCCCGATGGACTGGAGCGGGAGGAGTCCCCGGTGGGAACGGAGCCCCCGCTCCTGATGCTCTGCCCAGGGTAGGGACCGTGTGCACGTGTGACCGAATGCGTACGTGCCCCGGAGGACCCGGAAAGCCGCGGACCCGGCGCTCAGGCCTCCCGGGCGACGCGCAGCGCGGCGGCGATCAGCGGCAGCTGCAGCGGCAGCCGCACGAGCGCGACGGCCTGCCGCGTCCGCGAGGCGCGGCGGGCGCGCCAGGCCATGGTGACGTTGCCCGGCCACACCCCCACGAACAGTGCCGCCGCGGCCCAGCCCCCGCCCCGGCGGGTGCGGGGGTGGAGCAGCAGTGCGCCGACCCCGAGCTCCGCCACCCCGGAGCCCAGCGTCCACGCCCGGGCGGGACCGGGCAGGACCCGCGGGATCAGCCCGTCGAAGGGTGCGGGGCGCGCCAGGTGCAGGGCACCCGCCCCGGTCAGGGCCGCACCCAGGAGCAGGGCGCGGCGTGCGGCGGGCGGGGTCGCGGACATGGGCCCAGCGTACCCACCGGGGCGTGACGGACGGCACAGGGGCACGCGGCATAGATCCTCCTCCGATTTTGTTGACGCGTACAGAAAATGTTCCCGACCCCGGAAGGAACCCCCATGACCGCCCACGCCCTCCAGGACCAGATCGCCCTCGACGCCCTGTCCGCCGACCTCCTCTTCCGCGAGGCCCGCACGGCCTCGGAGTTCCTCGACGAGCCCGTGGGCGAGGAGCAGCTGCGGGCGATCTTCGAGCTCGCCAAGATGGGCCCCACGGCGATGAACATCCAGCCGCTGCGCGTCACCTGGATCCGCTCCGCCGAGGCCAAGGAGCGCCTGCTCCCCCTCATGGCCGAGGGCAACCGGGCCAAGACGGCCGGCGCGCCCGTCGTCGCCGTGCTCAGCTACGACGCCGACTGGCACGAGCAGCTGCCCGCCCTCTTCCCGCCGGCCGCGGCGAAGCAGCAGATGTTCGCCGGCAACGAGGAGCTGCGCGCCCGGATGGGCCGGGACAACGCCCACCTGCAGGCCGGCTACTTCGTGCTGGCCGTGCGCGCCGCGGGACTGGCCGCGGGCCCGATGGGCGGCTTCGACGCCCCCGGGGTGGACGCCGAGTTCCACGCCGGGACGAGCCTGCGCTCGCTGATGGTCGTGAACATCGGCGCCCCCGCCGCCCCGCGCCACGACCGGCTGCCGCGGCTGGACTTCGACGACGCCACCACCAGCGTCTGAGCCCGTCCCGGGCGGGCCCGCACCCGGACGGCCCGCCCGGGTCCCTGCGCGTCCTCCGTGGCACCTGTCGGTGCGAGGACGGATACTGGACGCGATGACGCCCGCACTCCTGTCCCTCGGCACCGCCCTCCCGGCGCACGTGCTCGAGCAGACCGACGCCCACGACCTCTACCTGGCCCAGCCCGGCACCGACCGGCTCAACGTCCGGCTGCTGCGCACGGTGTTCGGCGCCTCCGGGGTCGTGCGCCGGCACACGGTGCTCTCCGAGCTGGTCGACGACGACGCCCGCGACGGCTCCCCCTACATCACCGGGGACGGCCGGTTCCTGGCACCCCTCACGGGCGTCCGCAACCGCACCTACGTGGAGGAGGCCCCCGGCCTGTTCGCCGAGGCCGCCCGGGACGCGCTCGCGCGCTGCCCCGAGGTCGACCCCGCCTCGATCACCGACGTGGTGACCGTCTCCTGCACCGGCTTCTTCGCCCCCGGCCCCGACTACCAGCTGGTGCGGGACTTGGGGCTCGACCCGGCCACCCGCCGCTCGCACATCGGCTTCATGGGCTGCCACGGCGGGCTGATCGGCCTGCGCCAGGCGGCCGCCCTCGCCACGGCGGACCCGGACGCGGTCGTGCTGCTCGTGGCCGTGGAGCTGTGCACGCTGCACCTGCGCCCGGCCCGGGGCCCGGACGCCATCCGTGGCGCCG
This sequence comes from Kocuria sabuli, assembly GCF_040981185.1. Lineage (NCBI taxonomy): Bacteria > Bacillati > Actinomycetota > Actinomycetes > Micrococcales > Micrococcaceae > Kocuria > Kocuria sabuli. Next base: position 4,171 of record NZ_JAVHZE010000024.1, on the reverse strand, counting down.
CCCTGTTCGCCGACGGCGCGGCGGCGGCCCTGGTCAGCTCGCGGGTCCCGGACGGGGTCCTGCCGCTGCTGGAGCTCGACCGGTTCCGCACCCTGGTGATCCCCGACGGCGAGCAGGCGATGGCGTGGACCATCGGCGACTCCGGGTTCGAGATGGTCCTCGGCGCCGCCGTGCCGCAGGTCCTCGAGGACAACATCCACACCGCCCTGCAGGCCCTGCTGGAGGGGCCGGACGGCACCGTGGAGCGCGAGCGCATCACCGACTGGGCCCTCCACCCGGGCGGGCGGGGCATCCTCGACAAGCTCGAGCACACGCTGGACCTCCCGCCCGAGGCGCTGCGGGAGTCCCGGGACGTGCTGGCCACCCGTGGGAACATGAGCAGCGTGACCGTCCTGCACGTGCTGCGCCAGGTGATCGACGAAGCCCCTCGCGACGAGGAGCGCACCGTGTGCGCCCTGGCGTTCGGCCCCGGCCTGACCGTGGAGTCGGCGCTGTTCACGATCCCGGCCCGCCCCGCGGCACCCGCCGCCCACGCCGTGGCCGCCCCGACCCGCCAGGAGATTCACCGTGGACCATGACGTGATCGTCGTCGGCGCCGGACTGGCCGGCCTGCAGTGCGCCCGCCTGCTCGAGCAGCACGGGCTGGACGTCGCGGTCCTGGAGGCCTCCGACGGGGTCGGCGGCCGGGTGCGCACCGACGTGGTCGACGGCTTCCGCTGCGACCGCGGCTTCCAGGTGCTCAACCCCGCCTACACCGAGCTGCGGCGCAGCGTGGAGGTCCGGGCCCTGGACCTCCAGCCCTTCGACGCGGCGGCCGGGATCCCCCGCGGCGACGGCATCGACGTCCTGGCCGATCCGCGGCGCGTCCCTCGCCGCCTGGCGGAGACCCTGCGCAGCCCGTACGTGGAGCTGCGCAGGGTCCCCGCGCTGCTGGCCTGGCTCGCCCCGGGCCTGGACCCCCGCACGGAGCGGCAGGAGGAGCACGACCTGCCCTGGCACGAGGCCCTCGACCGCGCCGGGGTGCGCGGGCCGCTGCGGGACCTGGTGCTCGAGCCGTTCCTGGCCGGTGTGATCCTGGAGGACGAGGGCAGCACCTCCGCCGCCTTCGTGCGGGAGCTCGTGGGCTGGTTCCTGCTGGGGACCCCGGGGCTGCCGGCCGGCGGGATGGGGGCGCTGCCGAACTGGATCCACGACGGGCTGCGCGCCCGGGCCGTCCTCGGCACCCCCGTCCGGTCCGTCGAGCGCACCGGCGCCGGATGGGCCGTGGGCACCGGGAACGGCACCTGGCGGGCGCCCCGCGTGGTCGTGGCGACCGAGGCACCGGCCGCGGCGGGGCTGCTGGACCTGCCGGCGACGCCGATGAAGGGCATGGCCACGTGGTGGTTCGCCGTGGAGTCCGCCCCCTCGGAGCTGGCGTGCCTGGTCCTGCCCGGCCGGACCGGGGGACCCCTGGTCGACACGGCCGTGGTCAGCAACGCCGCCCCCAGCTACGCCCCGGCCGGCCGCGCGCTGGTCCAGGCCAGCGCCCTGCTGCCGCGCGGGGCCGCCCTGCCCGCGGAGGCCGACGTCCGGCGGCAGCTCGGCCGGATCTGGGGCGCGGACGCCTCCGCGTGGGAGCTGCTGACCGTGCACGAGATCCGCGACGCCCTGCCCGAGCAGCCGGCCGGGCTCGTGGCCGACCGCCCCGCCGCGCTCGGCGACGGCCTCTACGTGTGCGGCGACCACCGCACCACGGGCTCGACCCAGGGCGCCCTGGGCTCCGGGCGCCGGGCCGCGGAGGCGGTGCTCGCCTGAGCCCCGGCGCTCGGCCGCCGGTCGCGGGGACGGCACAGCCGGTGCGGGTCCGCGCCGGGCGGCGCCGAGCACCGGGCGGAGAGGACCTGGGAGCTGCTGTCAGGGCACCCTGGACGGGGGCCGGCGGGGCAGGGAGAGCTGCCCCGTCTCCACGACCTCCGCGGCGATCTCGTTCATCTTGCGGTTGGTGTCCTGACTGGCCAGACGCAGCAGCTCCTGGGCCTGCTCGCGCGTCACCGCGTGCCGGGCCATGAGGATCCCGATGGCCGTGCCGATCTCCCGGTTGGTGCGCAGGGCGGCCTCGAGGTTGGCGGCCCGCCGGTGGGTGATCGCCACCGAGATGCCCAGCCCGGCGTGCGTGGCGAGCATCGTCCCGGCCCACACCGCGTGCTCGTCGAAGGCGTCCGGGACGTCCGAGTAGAGGTTCAGGGAGGCGATCAGGTCCGTGTCGCCGATCAGCTTCAGCCGGTAGCACAGGGCGCTGGCGATGCCCACCTCGCGGGCGGCCCGCGGCCCGTACTCGGGCCAGCGGTCGTCGTGGGCGAGGTCCCCCGAGACCAGGAGGCTGTCGTCCAGGACCGCGTCGACGCACGGACCCGACCGCAGCTCGTACTGGAGGGCGTCGGCGGCGCCGGCCTCGGCGCCGGTGTGGCCCAGGGTGTGGAAGCTCCCCTGCTGCAGGGTCGTGACGCTGGCCCAGCGGGCGCCGCCCACCCAGTCCACCGCGCACTGGACGACCGCGTCGACCAGTGAGTCGGCGGGACTCGCCTGCAGCTTCTCGCCGAGGCCTGTCAGGGCCTGGGCGACCTCGCCCAGCTCGGGGAGATCGGCGTGCGGACGGGGAAGGATCACTGCGGCTCCGAGTCATCGCCCCGGTGGGGGATGCCCCGGGGATGGTGGATGCCTCGCTGCTGAAGCTCTGGACCAGTCTACCCGCGCCCGGACGGGTCCCGGCCGGGAGGCGGGACTCAGCCCCGCAGCATCCCGCCCAGCCGCCGGACCCCCTCGGTGATGTCCGCCTCCGAGGCCGCGGAGTAGGCCAGGCGCAGGCTCTTGGAGGCGCGGCCGTCGGCGTAGCAGGCACCGCCGGGCACCAGCACCACGCCGTGGTCGATGCCCCGCCGCAGCAGGTCGCCGTGGTCGAGGCCGGGGTCCAGGTCCAGCCAGGTGAAGAAGCCGCCGGCCGGCCGCGTCCAGCGCACCCCGTCCGGCATGAAGGCTGCGAGGGCGTCCATCATGGCGGCGCAGCGGGAGCGGTAGAGCTCCACCGCCCGGTCCAGGGCGGGCCGCCAGTGCGCGCTGCCGACGTACTCGGCGGCGAGCTCCTGGCTGAGCACGGAGGGGTGGATCGTGACGGCCTCGGCCGCGATCTGCAGCCGCGCCCGCACGCCCGGAGCGGCCGCGATCCACCCCACCCGCAGCCCCGGGGAGAAGATCTTGGAGAAGCTGCCCAGGTGGACCACCGTGTCCGGGTCCAGCGAGTACAGGGACGGCAGCCGGTGGGAGCGGTCGAAGCCCAGCAGTCCGTACGGGTCGTCCTCCAGGACGAGCACGCCGCGCTCGGCGCAGACCTCCACGAGCCGGCGCCGCCGCTCCTCGGTGGTCGTCACGCCCGTGGGGTTGGAGAAGTTCGGCACGGTGTAGACGAGCTTCACCGTGCGCCCGGCGGCCCGCAGCCCGTCGATCCGCTCGGCCACCGCCTCGGGGTCCAGTCCGTCGGCGTCGACGTCCACGTGCGCCACGTCGACCTCGTAGCTGCCGAACACGCCCAGCGCCCCCACGTAGGTGGGACCCTCGGCGACCACGACGTCGCCGGGGTCGCAGAACAGCTTGGTCACGAGGTCCAGGCCCGCCTGGGAGCCGGCGGTGATCTGGATCCGGTCCGGGCTGACGTCGGCGCCCGCCAGCCCCATGAGCTCCACGACCAGCCCGGGCAGCCGCTCGACGCCGGCCCCGGAGCCGTACTGCAGCACCTCGGGACCGCGCTCGGCGAGGAGCCGGGCGGTCATCCCGGCGACCACCTCGTGCGGGAGCACGCTCATGTCCGGGTTGCCCCCGGCCAGGGAGATCATCCCGGGGCGCATCGCGATCTCGAACACGGCCCGGACCGGGGACGGGCGGAACTCCTCGGCCCGCCGGGCGAACAGCGCGGCGTGCTCCGGCCGGGGGACCACGGCCGCGCTGCCGGTCACGGCCGCTCCCCCGCGGCGTCCCGCCCCTGCTGCGCCGGGTCCTGGGCCGGCCTCGGCGCTGCGTCCCCGTAGACGTGCCCGGCCAGCCCGTACGCGGGCCCGCCCGGGGCGGCTCCGGGGCCCAGGGCCAGCAGGGTGATCAGCTCGTAGACCACGTGGGCGGCCGCGACCCCGGTGAGCTCGGC
>NZ_JAVHZE010000023.1:0-44148 GCF_040981185.1 Kocuria sabuli | reverse complement strand
CCCCGGCCTGCATCCGCTCCCAAAACACCTGGAGCAGATCCGGCCTGATCAAGATCGAGTACCCACCCACAGCACCACCCCCAACGCTCAGTGTTGCAACCACCGCAAGAACCCGGGGAACCCTGTTCGAGACACACGAAGTAGACGTGCGGCTACCTGGTGACACCGCGCAAGGATCGCTGATCGGCTTGGTGGCGCAGCTACCCCTGGCGTTGACCGGCCGGTGCAACAGCGTAGGTGGGGCTAGCGATTGCGGAAGCGATCGTGGCAGTCGCGGCCTCCACAGCGCCGGCGATCGCCTCCCGGTTCCCGGACTCGGAATCGTGGATGAAAGCAGTGGCCCCGCGCCGGATGCCACAGAAGTCGATGATGCCGTGCTCGATCTGTGTGTTGAACGACTGCGCATAACCGTGCCGGGCGAAGGACTCCGCGGCGGTCCCCGAGATCGGCAGCAGGTGCATCGTCAAGCGCTGCAGCCCCGGCACGATGCAATCATCCTCGTCGGCGTCAAAGGCCCACCCGGCGATGAACACCCGGTCGATCCATCCCTTGAGCAACCCCGGCATGGACCACCAATAGACGGGAAAGACGAGTACAAGGTGCGTGGCGTCATCGATCCGCTCCTGTTCAGCGGCAACAGCGACGTCCGGTTGATCCCGGCTCAGGTAGTTGTCGCGGTCCCCAATGGTGAAGCGCGGATCGAAATCCTCCTGCCCCAGATGAGCGATGACTGCTTCCTCTGCGCCGAGGACCTCCTGCAGCCGTCCAGCGGCGTGGTGCGTCAGTGAGTCGGTATCCGGGTGCGCGGTCACGATGAGGGTTCTCATGCTTCGCATTCTCCGCTCTCAACCACCCAGTGAGCATCAGACACATCGACCCAGCCGCGCCCGGGCGCTGACCTGCTGTTGGGCGGTGTTAGCAAGCTGAAAGCGTACCCATGCCCGTTTGACCCGCCCGGTGAAGACGCCCGCAAAGGCACGACATATGCATCACGATGCCCACCGCCAACGACGGACTCAGATGGCCGTCGCCTGCGGGAGCTCCCGGATCCGCCGGTAGAGGGTGGCTCGGGCCATCCCGAGGTCCCGGGCCACCTGGGTGGCCGGCTCCCCCGCATCGATCAGCCGGACCGCGGCTCGGATCTGGGAGTCGGTGAAGGTGGGCCGTCGCCCGCCGAGGTCCTTGCCGGCGGCCCGGCGTTTGGCCACCGAGTCGGTGACCCGTTCCCGTTTGATCTCCAGCTCCATCTGGGCCAAGGCGGCCATGACGGTGAAGACCATCGAGCCCATCGGGGTGTGGGTGTCCACGTCTCCCCCACCGAGGTTGAGCACCCGCAGCCCTGCTCCCCTGCTGCGCAGTGCTTCGGCGAAGGCCAGCATGTTCTGTGTCGACCGCCCCAACCGGTCCAACGTGGTGAGGACCAGGGTGTCGCCGTCTTCGAGAGATTCCACCGCCTTGTCGAACTGCGGACGGGACACACGTGCTCCAGACACTCCATGGTCCATATAGAGGTCATCGCCCCGCACACCGGCGGCCAACAGGTCAGACACTTGACGGTCTGCGTCCTGCTGACGGGTCGACACCCGCGCATATCCGATCAGCTTTCCCACGTCAACCCCTATGTGTCTCGCAACCAATGCCCAGTACCCAATTCTAGGCATCCGGATAAAGTACATAGCTGCGAGACACGCGCGACCGTGGAAACTTGCGGTGGCAAAAAAAGATGAACGAGACGTCTCGATCCCATGGCTTGTAAGGCAGCGCACGGTCACACTACTCAGCGTGCTTCCATAGTTATCGACTGCGTGCTTACCCTTGGTGCTTTCCCCCCGGCCCTTCCGGCTCGGTGGTGCGGTTCAGCCTCAGGCCGCCCCGACTCTTGAACCATGAATAGGAATTCCGCATGATTCCCTCTGCCGCCGAGGCTCTGGCAGTCGAGCTGCGCCCGCACTCCCCCACTCACTGGGTCGCCACCTACTACCCCATGGTGGCCACTCCCGTCGGCCGCTGGGCCGACGTCACCTGGGTGCTGCACCAGCACCTGATATCTCTTCCCTCCGATCCGCTGGAGCCGGCGCGGTGGCTGGAGGTGCGCAGCCCCGATCCTGACCGCCTCTGCTACGCCGCCCATCGGGGGTGGGCTCCCGAGTTGGCCACCGGTTACGCCACAGCGCTGGCGGCCTACGCCGCCGGGGCCGTTGCCTCCACCGAGGAGCCCCTCTGGCTCCAGCAGGTCCAACAGCGCCGAGCCGGCACCATCATGATCCCCGCCGGACAACTGGCGGAATGGGTGCTCGACGATCTTCAGGACGAGACCTCACCCTTCTACGGGTGAGCCCGCACCCCCGTCAGAGCCCGTGGTGTGCTGGCGGGCGCACATTTCATCACACGATTCGCACGGCACTGTGATGTGTTCCGTGGTGACACCCCGCACTTCCCATAAATTGCCGAAACAGGAGTCTGGGGTCAGCCTGGCTGGCAGGGGACAGGAGATTTGCATCAGACCATCCTTCAGCTTCTAGCGCGCCGAGCGGCCGTACCCGGTTCCGGGGGGATCCGGGTGCAGGCCCACTGATGAGTCCGTGCAGAAGCTACGCGGGGGTGTGGCGGCAGGGGGCTACCCCACCCCCCGCCCCACTGTGCCGAGACGATCGGTGGATCACCTCTCGGCGAGGGACCTCACCCTGGCTTCAGTAATGGACAGTCCTTGCGTGGTCGAGACCGGGCCGGGCTCGGGTCAGCCCGAGGAGGCGGTCCAGCATCGTGCGGAGTTGTCCCACTGGATCGCCCCACCATGCACTTGACGGAACATCTTGAGCACGGACTGTTGGATAGCAGGGTTCCCATTAATGTCGTCGAAGACCCACTCCGAGCCGAACTGCTGCTCGATGAGGTAGACAGCCTCTTCCTGGTCCAAGGTGCCCTCGGCGCGGATCTTGTCGATCAGCCATTCCGCGACGATTTGTGCAGTGGTCATGTCCGCAGGCTACAGCTGGGAGTGGGCTGACCTCACGGCAGTGCCCCAAAACCCCAGGAGTGACTGGAGGGCTGCCATCGTCCGCGCCAGAAATCTCGCGCCGTTACCCCTGAGGCAGTGCGGTTATCACCTTCCAGGGCGTCTAATGGAACCAGGCTTACCGTGTGGCGGTTAAACAGCCAGCGGCCAGGCGGTAAGCTCTACCGCTCTCGACGCACGCTGGCCTTAGCAACACCCCGGTGCATACCTGACCGGGGGTGTTTCGTCATGCTGGGCCTCAGCGTCGAAGGCCTACCGGAGCTGAGCCGCTACCTTACGAGCCAATGGGGTCAGGTCGATTTCATCGGCCAGCGACTGCTGGTTGAGCATGACCAACCCGTACCTGCTGAGCCGGCGCGTCAGCTTGTGCACGTAAGTCGGGGTGCAGCCTGTGGCTTCCGCCCCGGCGCCACAGCGCGTCACCGCCGACGCCCCCTACTCGAGGCGCTGGTGCGGGTAGGCCCCAGGGACCTCAGACAGCCGCTGCCCCGCACGGGCCAGGAGCAACGCCGGGGTGGACTTCACCCCTTGTTGGCGCATGGCGGTGATCCGGTGGGCACCGTTGGTGATCTCTTGTGCAGAAGCCATGATGGGTTGGTGCCCAGCCAGGCTCACCACAGCCTGCCGTAGACCACCCGAACAACCCGGCGGCAGGTAATCTTCGACCACCACGCTCAGCCCCGACCGTGGCACCCCCCAGGCAGCCATCCACCTCAGAGCGCCCTGGAGCACCTCACCGGCTATCCGGGCCGCGTCCCTCCACTCCACCGCGTGATACCAGCAGCACTGCCGCACCACACGGAAGGGTCGGTACAACACCGATCCGTACATCGGCGGGCTCATGCACGGCACCCTGAACGGTCGCGTCACCGGAACTGTCCGAAGACGAAGATCCCCCCAGACCAGGGCATCCGCCTCCAAACACACATCCCCCATCTCATCCACGCCTGCCTCCTATGCCGGCCGGGAAGCAGTCACCTTCCACGGGCCTTGAGGAACGGCACGTCCGCCGCGCCCCGCACGAGCGCCAACAAGACCCACAACACCCACAACACCCGCCGGACCAGACATGCTTGAAACCAAGGTTCGCTTCCAGGGGAGGTCACGTCAACCGGATGCACGCACCCAAATATCCGCTCCGGCTCGGCGCGACGTCTCGTATGTGCAGCGACCCCACCCACCGATTCCCCGCACACCACCAGACCACTGCACACCGCCTCACAGCACTCCTCCACGGAGGGCAACCCTGGCCACCGCGAACCACCTGGCTCCAGGTCAAGTGGCCGTCGCAAGCATTTCGTCACCAAAGCGCCTCAGAACCCTTGGCATGAGAGACGCTATGAAGCTGAATGCCTACGTCACGGGGCGTGGCAGGAAGGGCTGCCACCTGTTGCGGCGGTGAGCCAGCCGAGGTTCAGTGGGCTTTACCCTCAGTGGCTACAAGTCGGGAGGGTGCTCCTTCGGGCGCAGATCACGACTTCGTCAGGCTCCTCTCGCTGCTCCAAGCCCAGGGCGCCGGCGCGTCACGAAGGCTTCGGCACTGCGATCCAACGGTCAATGGCTCCGGCCGAGGACTTCCTGTAGCAGCACGGTCCCGGCGGTCGGGTTCGGAGCAGGTCGCCGGACGGGTTGGGGCCGGGGCGGGCCTGTACCCTGGCTGACATGGCGGTTCAAAGGTCGCCGGCGGTGTTCACCACCGGCGATGCGACGGCGGGCCTGGCCGTGTTCCAGGAAGCCTTCGGGTTGCGGGCGACCCCGGCAGATGCGGGCGGGCCGTTCTACTTGTCGTTGTCCGCGATCGGCGAGGGGTCCGTGCGGTACGGACGGCTGCGCCTGGGCGGTTCGGCGGTCCTTGAGGCCCAGCACGACCCCCGCGTGGTACGGGTCGGGCAAATACTCAACGGCACCGGAGGCACCACCGGCATCCGGAGCCAGTTCCCACGACAGGGCCCGTTCCTGTTCACCCCGGACCTGCCGCCCGGTCACTGGCAGGATCTGGACCTGCTCACCGTCGGCCTGGATGCCACCACCGTGGAGGACCACGCCCGCCAGCTACTGGGCGCGGAGGCCTTCCACCTGAGATTCACCGGCACCCGTCCGGTCTCAGCCGTCATGGCCCGGTACTGGCTCAATGCGGTGACCCATCTGCACCGCGGCCTACTGCCCAACGACCAGGTGATGAGCAATCCCTTGTTGCGCGCCGAGGCGGTCCGATCCCTGACCACCGCCCTACTGCTCACCTTCCCCAGCACCTTCCTCACCCCACCGGCCACGGACCGCCCTGCACCACCCGTGGGGCCCGTCCGGCGAGCCGTGGCGTTCATCGACGCTCATCTGGACCAGGAGCTGGCGGTGACCCAGATCGCCGCCGCTTCCCGGTTGAGCCTCCGGGGTCTGCAAGTAGCCTTCCGCCGTGAGCTGGACACCACCCCGATGGCCTACCTGCGCGCTGCCCGCTTGGAAGCCGCCCACCGGGACCTGGTCGCCGGTGACCCCACGACCGGGGCGACCGTATCGGCCATCGCTGACCGGTGGCGGTTCCCCCATCGAGGACGCTTCGCCGCCGCCTATCGCCAGCGTTATGGACAGGACCCTGCCACCACCCTGCGCAGCTGACCGGTTCCCGGCACGACCATCGGTGCCACCGGCCACTCGGTTCTGGGCCGGGCGGGCGGCAGTGGATAACCTGGAGACCATGACGTCCGCTTCGAGGAGCCGACCCTGCCGCTGGGAGACTGCGGAAACCCCGCACCGGCTCCTCCGCAGCAGGAGGGAGGGTCCGTGAGCCGACCAGCGCCGATCCACCTGCACTTTTCCACCACCGATCCCGAGGTGGGCAACGAGGCGCTGCAACAGGTCTACGCCCGGGCCCGCATGGGCCGTGTGACCGACCCGGCCACGTTCCGCTACAGCCAGGACGTCCAAGGGGACGCGGACCTGGCCCTGGGCCAGATGCACTTCCACGGCACCGTCGCCGGGCACCTGATCCAGGAGCAGGCCTTTTCCGTGATCGCCCCGATCGGGGGATCCGTCCGCTGGGAGATCGACGACCGCAGGGGCACGGGCCACCGCCTGTTCCTGCTCCAGCCCGGGCAGCACTACTACGGGGAGTCCGAGCACCTGAGCGTGGACTCGGCCAACCTCGGCCTGCCCGCACTGGAGGAGATCGCCCGCACCCTCTACGGCGACGAGCACCTGAGGATCGGCTTCACCGCACCGCGCCCGGTCTCCCCGGCCATGGCCGCCCACTGGAAGACCACCTACCAGTTCGTCCACGAGTCCCTCACCGACCCCGCTACCGCCGAGATCCCCCTACTGCGGGCTGACCTGCTGCGCCGAATGGCGGTCACCACCCTGGAGGCCTTCCCCCTGGCCGGGGACCCCGTGGCGCGCCGGGTCTCCGTGGCGGCCCGGCAGGCGGCCTACACGCAGGCGGTGGAGTTCATCCACGCCACCTTGTCGCTGCCCATCACCCTCGAGGACGTCGCCCGCCACGCCGGGGTGTCCACCATCGAGCTCACCCGGGCTTTCCGCACCCACGCCGACACCACCCCGGGTGCCTACCTGCGTGGGCTGCACCTGGCCGCCGCCCACGCCGAGCTGCGGGCCGCCGACCCGGGTTCGGGGGCCACAGTGAGCGCGATCGCCGCCCGCTGGGGCTTCGCCCACCTCGGCAACTTCGCCCGCCACCACCGCCAGGCCTACGGCGTCAATCCCGCTCACACCCTGCGCCACTAGGCTCGTCTCCCCATAGGCCTTTCAGCCAGCAGCCAGGCCACACCATCCCCACCAACAACCATGATCGAGTCTCATAACCAAAGCGACTCATAACCCATGACTTGAGCGACGCGACGATTCGACTAGCCGCACCCAGTTCAAAGCAAGTACTTGCCAACTTAGCAAGTACTTGCTTTGATGGCGACATCGTCGAATCGTCCCCAGGAGGACCCCTTGAGCCATCACCTCACCCCCGAACAAGCCCGCGAGCAGCTGGCCACCATCCAGGCGCGCACCCTAGACACCTCCCGTGACCGTACGGTGCACGCTGGCGCAACGGCGGTGTTCGGGGTGGCCTCGGCCCTGTACATGGCCGCGCAGAACATCTCGGCTGACTGGGTCAGCCACTCCCTGCGCACCGCGGTGTTCGCGGCCGCCTGGTTGGTGACGATGTGGTGGATCGAGCGGGTAGCCCGCACCGTGCCGCGCCGGGCCAAAGCCTGGTCGCGGGGCGGGATCGTGGCCTCCTTCGTGCTGACCCTGACCGTGGTGCTGCCGTGGCTGAACCTCTCCGCCCAGACCTCCCCCAACACCTGGCCCATGGTCGCCGCCGGGGCGACCATCGCCGCCGTTCCCGCCCTGCTCGCCGCGGCCGTGATCCGCTGGGGGTCCAAGTGAGCACCGCCGAAGGTCAACACGCCCGGCACCGGTTGGACGAGCTCATCCACGCCCCGGTGCGCCTGAGCATCGTCGCCGCCCTAGCCCAGGTCGACGAGGCCGAGTTCGCCCGCGTGCGGGACACCGTGGAGGTCTCCGACTCGGTGCTCTCCAAACAAGCCACCCAGCTCGAGGCCGCCGGCTACGTGAGGATCCGCAAGGGCTACGTCGGCAAACGCCCCCGCACCTGGTTGTCCCTCACCCCAACCGGGCGCACCGCCTACACCGGCCACCTGGATGCCCTGCGCGCCATCGCCGAGGGCCTGTAGGAGTCCCCCCAACCCCCTTTCGGGACAGCACGGGCAAGAACGGCCACCCTGCTCGCCCTCGCCGGAAAGACTCGATCAAACCCTGTCTGACGAGACGCCTTATATCCCTTGCCATGCGACACGCTGCTTCTGTTACCGACCTCCTGTCGGCCACGCGCCCGGTGTCGCCGACCGACAGTGCGGCGATGTCCGCCTTCCTCTCCTGCCGCTCCGGGACACGTTGAGATTTTTCTGGACAAGACGTCGTCATGTCTGCCCCAGCACCTTCCACAGCCCGGGTGCTGGGGCAGACAATCCCACCATGACGACCCTCACGCCCTGCCTATGGTTCGACACCGAAGCCCAGGAAGCAGCCGACTTCTACCTCACGGTGTTCCCCAACTCCCGGATCACCGAGACCACCGAGACCACCTACTACGGTGAGGCCGGGCCGCGACCGGCAGACATGGTGCTGACGGTGGAGTTTGAGCTCGACGGCCATCCGTTCACCGCGCTCAACGGTGGACCCGAGTTCAGCTTCACCATGGCCGTATCGTTCCAAATCGACTGCACCGATCAAGCGGAAGTGGACCGGTACTGGGATGCCCTCACCGCCGACGGCGGGCAGGAGAGCATGTGCGGGTGGCTCGAAGACAAGTACGGGCTGTCCTGGCAGGTGGTGCCCCGCAGGCTCCTCGAGCTGCTTGCCGACCCGGACCCGGGCAGGGCGCAGCGGGTGCTGGCCGCGATGACGCCGATGCGCAAAATCGTCATCACCGAGCTGGAAGCCGCCGCCGACGCCGCGTGAGCCATGGCCAGCACGGTCCTGCTTGAGCTGCTTCGGCTGAAAGCGCCCGATCCGGCGGCGGTACTGCTGGACCGGCTGGGTGTGGATCGGGCGACAGTTCACCGCCGCCTCGAGGAGCTGTGATGACCCGCTCCCCTGCTGACCTCAAGGCGACCTTGTCGAGGCCACAAACGCTGAATCGGATCCTGATGAGGTGCGGGGCAGTGGCAGGACCGGTGTTCATCACCACCTTCCTGGCCACCGGCGCCGTCCGGGATGACTACGACCCGATGCGTCACCCGGTGAGCTCCCTGGCCCTGGGCCCGGCCGGATGGGTGCAGCAGGCCAATTTCTGCCTCAACGGCATCCTGTACCTTGCCTTCGCCGCCGGCCTGGTCCGCACCCAGGACCGCCACTGCCCACCTCTGCCCGGGATCCTGCTGGTCGCCGCCGCCGGGGCCGGGCAGATCGGCGCCGGGATCTTCACCACCGACCCCGTCAGCGGCTACCCGCCGGGCACCGCCCCCGTCCTGGCCGGATACAGCGGCACCGAAGCCCTGATCCATGATCTCGCCGCGGTCCCCGTCTTCGTGGGCATCCCCGCGGCGGCCCTGATCTGGGCGCGCGCCTTTGCCCGCCACCGGTGCCGCCGCTGGGCGCGGTACTCCGGCGCCACCGCCGTGATCATGCTCGCCGGCTTCGCCTTGACCAGTGCCGCCTTTGCTCAGGCGCCAGCACTTGCCCCAGTCGGGGGACTCCTCCAGCGGCTGACGGTCGGCACAGGAATGACCTGGCTGAGCGCACTAGCCATGAGGTACCAGATCGCCACCAGCACCTCCACCGGCTCATGACGCACGCTCTCCAGCACTTTACGAATGTCTCGTAACCGATGTGTCTCAAATCGCTTGACTTGAGAGGCGTTTTTCTCATGGAGATCCAGGGGGCATCATCCCGGGGACTGCCCGATTATGGTGGGGCGCGTGAGTGACCTGAGGGACGTCCAGCACGCCTACGACACCATGGCCCAGATCTATCACGAGCACCTGCCTGACCTGCGGGCGGAGCAGCCGGTGGACCGGGCGTTGATCACCGCCTTCGCTGAGCACGTTCGCGTCTTCGATTCACCAGCCGTGCTCGACGCTGGATGCGGCACGGGGCGCCTGATCTCCACCTTGCAAGCCGGTGGGCTGACGGTGACAGGAATCGATCTGTCACCGGGGATGCTCGACATCGCCCGCTCGATGCATCCCGAGGTCCCGTTCCACGTAGCTGACCTGGCGCATCTGCCGTTCGATTCCGCAACGTTCGCCGGCGTCATGGCCTGGTACTCGCTCATCCATGTCCCTCCGCACGAGCTCACCGACTCGCTGGCCGAGATCACGCGCGTGCTCAGGCCCGGCGGGTACTTCCTCACCGGTTTCCAGGCCGGTGCCGGCAACCGGATCCTGCATCACGCCTCCGGTGGCGACGGTGGCTACGAAGCGTATTTATGGACTGTGGACGAGATGACCCTGGCACTGGCCCAGGTGGGGCTGGATCCCATCGCCTGGTGCACCCGAGCAGCTCAGCCTGACTCCTACGACGGAGGTCACGACCAGGGCTTCGTGCTCGCCCGAAAGGCTCTCCCCACCTCGCCCGGCGAGCAGGGATGACCCGCGGCGAGCCCAAGCCCTTTCCCTCCGGTTCTGAAGCGGCGCGTCGATCACCTCCCGGCACCCCGAAGGACGCCTGGTCCACAAGAACGCTTCATCAGTACTGATCCACCCCGCCTCTGGCCATGTCGCCACGCCCGTTTCCCAGAGCTCAGGCCGGTAAGCCAACTTTCTCTCGACGAGACGTCTCGTATCCCTAACCTTCCAAGACAGAACGTGGCGGACACGCGGCCATGGTCTATCACTTTGGATCAGTCCAGCAGGGCGTCGATGACCGTCGCCCCCATCTGCTGTGCACGGACGCTTCGAGATTCTTCTACTCAAGGTGTCGTCATGTCTGTCCGTAGACCTTCCACGTGCTGGGCATGGGGCGGACAATCCCACCATGACGACCCTCACGCCCTGCCTGTGGTTCGAACCGAAGCCCAGGGAGCAGCCGACTTCTACCTCATGGTGTTCCCCAACTCCCGGACCACCGACACCACCTACTACGGTGAGGCTAGGCCGCGGGCGGCGGGCATGGTGCTGACCGTGGAGTTCGAACTCGACGGCCATGCGTTCACCGCTCTCAACGGCGGACCCGAGTTCCACTTCAGCGAAGCCGTGTCGTTCCAGATCGACTGCACCGATCAGGCGGAAGTGGACCGGTACTGGGAGGCCCTCACCGTCGACGGCGGGCAGGAAAGCATGTGCGGGTGGCTCAAGGACAAGTACGGGCTGTCCTGGCAGGTGGTGCCCCGCAGGCTCGTCGAACTGCTTGCCGATCCCGACTCGGGCCGGGCGCAGTGTGCGATGGCCGCGATGATGCCGATGCGCAAGATCGTCATCGCCGACCTGGAAGCCGCTGCCGACGCCTCGTGAGCCGTGGCCGGCACGGCCGGTATCCGCCGACCGCTCACCGGCGGGCGCGACCCATCCGCAACCGGGCCCGAGAGGCCACTTCGATTCCTTGCACCGCAGTAGCAGAAGACCATGAACGGTCGAAAACCAAAATACGAGATCGCTTTCCATAATTTTAACCAAGATGTACTGAAAAACTCTACCCATGAGAATGCCATGTATCAAAACTATTGGAGGCTGGTCACGTGTCTGCGTCAACAATTTTGAAGGGAATTAATCTGTCCGGGTTCAGTGACCGAGGATCTCACTACCATCCCGCGCCCCACGATCAAATGAACTTCTACCATGAGAAGGGAATGAACTTCTTCCGGATACCGATCTGGTGGGACCGTTTGCAACCGGCACCGAACGCTCCATTTAATCCCACCGTATGGAGCCAGGTGAAGGATGTCATCGACTATGGGCTCGGCCTGGGCTGCACGGTCATGATCAACAACCACTGCATGGGCGGTCGCCGAGTCGATGGACAAGACCACAAGCTCGGCGACCCGCAGTTGCCATACGGGTACCTCACCGACTTCTGGACGCGCATAGCGGCGGTCTACAAGAACGAGGAAAAGGTGTGGTTCGACCTGATCAATGAACCGCACGACCTGCCGCTCAATGGACACGTGACGTCCACGAACGCACTCGTGTGCATCTACAACCAGGCGATTGCCGCGATCCGCGCCGAAGGGGCAACGAATCTCATCGTTCTCGAAGGCAACGGCTGGAGCAACGCCAAGGCATTCAACCAGAACCCGTTCTACAATCCCGACGGAGGGCCTCCTACCAGTGGAGAGGCCTTCCATGCGGGAATTTTCGACACAGCAGAGAACTGGGGCGTCTCCTGTCACAACTATCCCGATGAAGAGCACGGCCAAGGCGGCCATGCCCAGGACGCGACAATTCTTCGGACGCAGTTCCAAAACGTCATGGACTGGGCTGCCGCGAACAACAGAAAGGTCATCTGTGGAGAGTGTTCGGTCACCGCTGATGATCCCAACGGGCCAGCAGTGACGACTGACTATCTCAGTTGGTTGGACGCGAACCAGGACAAGGTACTCGCCTGGTCCTGGTGGGACGGCCGGGAAAAAGGATGGCAGGGTGGGAAACTCACAATCTTCAGTGACGCAGTCCCCGAAGATCCTCGCTGGGCATGGCTCCAGCCCTACCTCACCTGAATGACAGGCGCCCAACCGAGAGCCACAGGGTCGATACGGGAGTCACGCCGAGGAAATCGTGACCTTCACCCTCGATGGCAAGGACTACGAGATCGACCTCTCCATCGACAACACCGAGAAGCTGCGCGAGGCGCTGCGCCCCTACGCGGCCGCCGGCCGCAAGACCACCCGCGGGAGTGGCGCCCGCAGCGCCGGCAACCGTGCTGCCAAGGGGAATCCGGACACCGCGAAGATCCGGGCCTGGGCGAAGGAGAACGGGCACGAGGTCTCTGACCGCGGCCGCATCCACCAGCACATCCGCGACGCCTACTACGCAGCCCAGAACTACTAACATCCCGCAGGAGGAAGACCAGTCACTTGGTCCTCCCCCTGTTCTGCTTGCTGACCCCGGAGATGGCCCGTCGCACCGGGTAGTGATGGATCGGATCAGGGCGCGGAGGTGCCGGAGGCAGCCTCATCCGTCGTGGTTTCGGCTGCTTGGTCGAGCAGGTCGCACAGGTCGAAAACGTACTCGGTGGAGTTCTCGAGGATCTGCACCGAGGTCACCGGCGGCATTTCTTCTCCGTGCTCAGGAGCGGCGGCAAAGGTCACCGTCTCGGTCAGGCGCCCGGACAGATACACGAATGCCTCGGGCAACCCCGCCTCGGCAAAGGCCGCGGCCTCGACCTCATCGAAGGCCACCACCAACCACGTGCCGGGCCAGTCGTAGGTCACGCTCCTGCCATCGGCGGAGTAGGTTTCGAACCCTGAATCGGTCAGGGCCAACTCCTCAAGCCTGGCCCCATCAGAGGCCCGGGTGATGTCGACCGTGACCACACCGCGGTACTCCACCACGGTGTCCCCCTCGGCGGTGACCAGTGCACGGTATTGGGTGGTGTCGATGTCCCCGATCGAACGCGTCACCTCGGAGCCACACGCCGGGAAGGTCCAAGGGTCCGAAAACGAGGCGGGAAGAGCACGGAACGCCCCATGGGTGCTGGCCGGGGGCCACGGCTGCTCCACCGGTGGCTCGACCGGTGGCTCCGCCGGGGACGCGGAGGCGGCAACCGGGGGGAGCAGAGCAAAGCAGACCACAGAGGTGGCAGCGAGGAACCGGTGAGGAGTAGGCATGACAGAACCTTTCCTGCTGGGCGCCGAGGGCCTGCACAGGCACCCGCAACGGAAGCGCGCTACGACCCAGCGGCGATAACTGAACTGAAGCTCAAGAACCGCCCCATCCTCGGACGGTCTTGCGGGAGCAGTCCCGGCCACACATCGGACCGCGATCGGTTACTTCGACACGGAACCACCACGGTCATCGGCCGGTCCCGTACGGCCAGTCTCCCTTCAGGGCCGTAAAAGGACGCCCGCGGTGAAGGCTGTGAAGGTCGGATCGTTATGGCCCACCCCCTCCGAGGCGTCACACGGCGTCGAACGCAGCTCTCACAGCAGCCCCAGCCGCTGGCCACACCAAAGTATCTGCCCCACACCGCCCCATTTCGACAGCAGAGGACCAGGGCGACGACCTCCGTGGTGCCCCGCAGACCAAGAACCGGTACCGGAAAGTGGCAACGGCCGGAAGGGCTCGAGTCTCACAACCCAAGTGCCTCGCAACCTTTGGGTTATAAGGCGGATCAGGGGTGCGACACCGCAATTGCGATTTGCCGCAGTCGGCTGCAGGCAGGTGCTTGGGGTGATCTGGCGCCCACGGGAGTGCACCTGTCGTGGCGGCACAGAAGGTATGAAGGGATGGAACGCCATTTGTGCCTGGGGCTGGGCGCCTGCACCGATCCCCGACTCTTTCACCGCTGCGCTGCCAGCACTGGCTCGACGATATCGCCCCCCCCTCAAGGCGGCTTGACGCAAAGAGGAGCATCCGGTGCTGCGATAGTCCCGTTTACGACAACAGGAGGCGGCACTTGGCGAAGGCTTGGACCCTTTTTGGCTAGTGCGTCCGGGCTTTCGCCGTGTCTGGGGATCTCAGGCGGTGGGGAGCGTGATGGTGGGCCGGTTGAGCTCGATGACGCCGCCGGAGGTGCCGGCGCCCAGGCTGATGAAGCGCCCCTCCAGGGTGAGTCGCTGGGTGGGTCCGCCGGAGTTGAGGTTGGCCGTGATGCTGCCGCGGGCGAGGAAGGTGCCGCGGGAGGTGGTGTTGGTTGCCAGCGTGACGTTCCCGGTCATGACCCAGTAGACGTTGGCGGCCTTGGCTGCGCCGGTCAGGAGGATCTGGCTGTTCAGCGCGGCGGTGAGGGAGGTGGCGCGGAAGATGAACAGCGCCGCCGGGTTGCCTCGGGCGTCCAGGGTGAGCGTCGTGGGGATGTGGAAGGCCCCGGTGGTGCTGGTGTAGACCCCGGGGGTGATCACCCCGGACAGCGTCGCGGCGCGGCTCGCGGTGACGGCACGGGAGTTCAGGGCGCCCTCCAGGGTGCGGGCGTCGGTCATCGCGGCGGCGGCGGCCGGGGTGCCGGGCTCTACCTGGCCAGTGACGTTGGGGCGTGCACCGGTGTTCTGGAACGCGACGATGTTCGTGCCCGGGGAGGTGCCCACGCTGGCGTTCACCGTGGTCTCGTGACCGCCGGGGGTCTGGTTGATGGCTGCGGCGGCGGCCAGCAGGCCGTAGGGCCCGGCGCGGCCCAGGGTCAGCGGCACCGGTGCGGCCGCGACGGCCCAGGAAGCTCGGGTGCTGGTGCGGGCTGTGAAGGCGGCGGTGCTGGGTGGGGCCGGGAGGTTGACCATGCCGGCCAGGACGGCGGCGCCGGCCACGGCCAGAGCGCCCCGGCGGGCGAGCACGGGGATCTTCTCGGTGTCCTGGAGGGCCGCGGGGTCGTATCCCGGCGCGTTGTCCGGATCGTCGTCCGGGTCGTCGGTGCGGGTCTGGGGGACGAGGACGGTCAGGGTCGCCAGCAGCGCGGCGATGGTGGCGGCGGCCCACAGGCCCAGCCGCAGGTGCTGGCCGGTTCCTAGCCACAGGGCGGGCAGTCCGATGAACGGCACCAGCAGGCGGGCCTGGCCGGTGATCTGTTCCCGGGTCAGCGGGGTGGAGTCCACGTCCGCGTTGGCGTCCCCGGCGGTGGTGTAGGTGCCGTCCTCGTTGTCGGTCACCACACGGTGCAGAATGAGCCGCTCAACGCCGTCGGACTGGGCCTGGGCGGGGCTGGTGAACTGCACCACGTGCCCCAGCGGCACCGGCTGCCCTCCGGGCAGGGTCGACAGCGTGATGACGTCACCAGCGGTGATGTGCGGCTCCATGGAGCCGGTGAGGATGACGGTGGAGTGCCAGCCGAACGCGACGGGGAGCACGGCGATGACGGCCAGGGTCGCCATGAGCACCAGGTAGACCTGGGCTGCGGTTCCGGTGAGAAGCCGGAACCAGCCCCACAGCGCGCCCATCACCGGGGTGGGTGACGGTGCGGCGGTGGGGCTGGTGTCGAAGGGCTCTCGGTTGCTCACTGGGGAGTGGATCAGGGGGTCGGGGCGTCGCTCTGCAGCTCCCAGACCAGGTCGATGCTCACACGGGATCCCTGCAGGGCATCGATCTGCGACTGGGTCATGCCGGAGGTGTCGAAGGTCCAGGTGCCGCGATAGGTCGAGGACTCCCCGACCCGGCCCTCGGTGTCCCAGACGGCTCCACCGGTGGCGTAGTCACGGTTGACCTGGGCCAGGGTGGACAACGGCTGGGCCGGCAGCGCGCCAGGGACCGGGGTGAACCCCTCGCAGCTGTTGAAGGACCCGCCGGTGCCGCGTTCGACCTGCAATCGGATGCGGTCCTCCAGCCCCGTGGCGGAACCGGAGAGGTTCTGCACATAGGCCCGCACCTCCCCGGCAACGGTGGAGTTGGACGTGACCTCGATGCACTTGCTCCCGGTCTGACCCGGAACGAGGCTCTCCACGGTGAAGCCGGCACGCCCGGCGTCGTCGTCGGTCAAAGCGACCTGGCCGGTGGCCCAGGAGTTGCCCGCATTGCGGGTGGTGGCAGTGAAGGCCGCGGTGGAGCCCTGCCACACCAACACCCCGGCCACGAGGACGGCGACGGGGGCGGCGGAAAGACCGGCGATCTTGCGGGCGCGGGGAGAGGGAGTGCGCATGGGGGGTCCTGTTCTGCGACGGAGCCCAGAACAGGACTGTGATCCTGTGCCGCCGCTGAGTATCGGGTGTGGGGGGTGGGGCCGTCTCCGGAGTGGGGGCTCCGCGCGACTGCGCTCACCATATGACCTGGACCAACCCCCATCAAGAACACACCAGGCTGAACACGACCTGACATGGCACCTGCGCTCAAACCCCCAAGTGGGCACGCACACCACCCATTCGTAGTAAAAGTCATGAAAACGTCACACCACCACGCCCCCTCCCCCGAGATCCCAAAATCGAATCGGCACTCCCACCACGAGCCATCAACAGCCGAGACCCCCACCTCAGCCCATGAGGATCAAAATCTCGCAACCTATATGCCTCACAACCCTCGCCTTCCAAGACAGACCATGGCGGACACGCGGCCATGGTCTACCACTTTGGATCAGTCCAGCAGTGCGTCGATGGCCGTCCTCCTCAGCTGCTGCGCACGAACGCTTCGAAGTTCTTCTGCTCGAGGCGTCGTCATGTCTGCCCCAGCACCTCCTACTGGCCGAGTGCTGGGGCGGACAATCCCACCACGACGACTGTCTGCTCCCCGTGGTCGGACCCGGCCCGGGCCAACAGGGTGCCATCGCGCATTGCGCGGTCGAATCCCCCGGGGATCGGGGCCTCGATGACCCGGCCGCGCGCACCGGTGGCTGCAGCCCACCGCCGGCTCAGATGCGCCATGCGCTCCACCCGGGGCCCGACCAGATCGGGCACCCGGGCTGCGGGGCCGGCCTCAGTGAGCTCCACCAGCCGGACCGCGACCTCCCGGGCTGCGACCGGCTGTGACTGCATGACCGGCATCCGGGCGATCGGGCCCAGGCGTATCCGCTGGTGGATCTGCCCAGCGAACTCGTGGAGTTGAGTGGCGCGCAGGATGCTCCACGGCGCCTCACCGGCCTGCACGAGGCGTCCTTGTTCGGCCTTGCCTGCGTAGTAGCCGTACGGGACCTCGTCGATGCCCACGATCGACAGTGCTAGGTGGTGGCCCACTCCGGCTGCTCGTTCGGCGGCGAGTGGGACGGCAGGCGCCCCTGCTCGTCTACGGCCCCGCCCTCTGGGAGTACTGGCACACCGGCTGGGCAGTCGCCCAGCGCAGAACCTCCCCGGCGCGGTACCGGCCAGGCTCCCGGCCGCGCCGGGTCAGGCGATGCTGGTGCCGAAGAGCAGACCCAGGGCGTACGTGGCCCCGGCGGCCCCGAAGCCGATGGCCAGCTGGCGCATCGCCATCCGCGCCGGGGAGCTGCCGGAGAGCAGGGCCACGACGGTGCCCGTGGACAGCAGCGCCAGACCGACGATGACCGCCGCGACGATCACCGCGGGGGTGCCCTCCAGCCCGAAGAGGTAGGGCAGGATCGGCAGGACCGCCCCGGAGGCGAAGAAGCAGAAGCTCGAGGCCGCGGCACCCAGGCCCGTGCCCACGGCCTCGTGCTCGTCGGTCCCAACCTCGGGCACGGGCCCGGTGTGCTCGGCGTCCTCGAGATGGGCCCCGCCCAGCACCCGGGCGGCCTTGGCCTCGGCGGCCTCGGGGGCCAGGCCGCGGGCACGGTAGAACAGGGACAGTTCGTTGGCCTCGGCATCGAGCATCGGCACCTTGTGGCGGGCCTCGGCGTTGGGGGTGGAGGCCTCCAGCAGTTCCCGCTGGGACCGGACCGAGACGTACTCCCCGGCACCCATGGACAGGGCCCCGGCCAGCAGCCCGGAGACGCCGGTCAGCAGCACGACCGCGCTGCCCACTCCGCTGGCGCTGATGCCCATCACCAGCGCCAGGTTGGACACCAGCCCGTCGTTGGCCCCGAACACCGCGGCCCGGAAGCTGCCGGCCATCCGGTTGCGTCCGCGGGTGGCCAGGGCCCGGACGACCTCCTCGTGGATCTGCTCGTCCGCGACCATCGCGTCGGTGGCGTGGTCGTCGGCCTCGTAGGGAGAGCGGGCCTCGGCGCGCTGCATCAGGGCCAGGACGAACACGGAGCCGAAGTGGCGGGCCATGAAGCCCAGGAACCGCGATCGGAGGGAGCCGCGGCGGGGATGGCCCACGTGGTGGCCCAGCAGGGTCGCCCAGTGCTGCTCGTGGCGGGCCTCGGCCTCGGCCAGACCGAGCAGGATCGCGCGCTCCTCCCCGGTGCGGCGGGCGGCGAGGTCGCGGTAGACGGCGGCTTCGGCGCGCTCATCGGCCAGGTAGCGGCGCCACCGGCGGATCTCGGCCGGGGTGGGCTGATGCACCGGGGAGGCGGTGGTGTCAGGATCTGTTGACGGAGTCATGGTCGTCCTCAAGGCAGGACCCCGGCCGCGGCAGTCGCACCTGGTGGTGGACGGATCTCGGCCAGAGTGGTGTCCGGCCGAAGGTCTCGCTCGCCCGGACCCAGCGGTCCGGGTGGCGCGCCGGGTCTCCCGTGGGGGGGGACCAGCATGTCGACGCGCCGCAACACCCGCCCCAAGGGAGGTGTGTGGGAACTACTCCCCTTCGACGCATCCCAGGCTACCGGCCACACCCACGGAGCCGACTTCGGTGGACCGAAACCACCCCGTAGGACCCGAGACAGCACACCAGCCGAGCAACGGCATCGGGCCCCCGCGCGCAACAAAGAACCACACCAGGTCGGCGCAGCGAATTGCCGACCAACCACTCCGAGAGCCTCAGCCGCACGCCGGAGAGTGAGCATGAGACGTCTCGCATTCCTACGGTTGGAAGATGGTGGGGGCCAGGTCGTCCACATCCTCTGATCGAGCTGCCCAGGCCAGGTGCCGGCCGAGTCGACCTCGACGAACTCAGCACAGACCCTGTTGGATGGAAGTCATGGCCTCTTCCTTGCTCTCACGGACCGAGCAGTTTCATCGTCGCGCGGAGCGGGTGCCGGGCTTAAGAAGAGTGCGTCGTCCGGCCACGTCGACTTCCCCGGATTTCGATCTGGCCTATCTCCGACCGCACCCCCGTCCTGGGGCGGTCCCGGTCGTGGTGGTCCCCGGTGGGCCCGGGCTGGCCTCGGCGTTGGTGTACGAACCGTTCCGCCGCAGGGCCGTTGCCGAGGGCCTGGACGTGATCATGATCGAACACCGTGGCGTCGGCCTCTCCCGTCACAACCGCACCGGCGATGACCTGCCGCCTGCCGCCATCACCGTCACCGCTGCGGTCGATGACATCGCCGCGGTCCTCGAGGCTGAGGACCTCGATACGGCGGTGCTCCTCGGGTCCTCCTACGGCACCTATCTCGCCCAGGGGTTCGGCCTGCGGCACCCCGGACGGGTTGCAGGCATGGTGCTGGACTCCACCGTGCTCACCGCCTGGGACCATGTGGCCGTCCGGGAGCATGCACGCCGGCTGCTGTGGCACGGCGAGGAGCCCAGCACCGCCGGGCTCGCCCGCAAGCTGCGCATTCTCGTCGAACGCGAGGGCCACCCGGTCGCAGCCCTGGGATCGGCCGTGCGCATCCTCTATGAGTTCACCTCCGATCGCCTGCTCGAGCGCTACCTCGATCACCTGGTCGTGGGCCGGGCACCCGGCACGCACAAGCTCTTGGCGACCCTGGGATCGAAGGAGCTCACCGAGGACGCACCCTTCGCCATGGAGATGTCGCTGGCCGGGCGCATCGCCTTCCGAGAGTTGAACTTCGCCCCGGCACCCGACGGGATGATCTTCGACCCGGCCCTGGACATGGCCCCAGCCGCCGGTCGGTTCCCGGCCTTCGAAGGCGAGCCGTTCGACCTGCCGGCGGCCCTGCCCCGCTTCGACTGGCCGGTCGCGGTGCTTTCCGGGGACCGGGACCTGCGCACCCCACGACCCGTGGCAACACGCACCGCCGAGCTGCTGCCCGACGCCGTGCTCGTCCCGGTCCCAGGACTGGGCCACAGTGCCTTGGACACCCACCCAGGACTGCTGCGCGCGGTCACCACTGCAGTGCGTGACGCCCGCCATCGTGAGCTGCCCGCCCGCGTCGCCGAACTGTCCCGGCTCCCCCGCGAAGGCGGTTCCTCCGTGTGGATACCGAGGATCGTGCGGGCAAGCCTGGCCACCGACCGGTTGCGCACCGCCGCCCACGGACGTCCCCTCCCCCGGTCCTGACCCCGCAGGAGTCGCGCTGGGCCAGCTGGAGAGGAATGAGAGCGTCTCGGCCGAGATCGTCACCCGATCAGCCTGGTGGAAACGAACACCTCAACGAGTAGGCCCTACCAGTTGGCGACCGACAGGGCCTGCCCATGCATCACCCGCCTGCCGGGCTGTTCCATGCAACTTTCGAGATTGTCCGGACGAGACGTCTCGCATCCCTTCGTTTGTGGAGCACACGGACCCTGCCGAAACAACCAGGACTTTATGTCACCCAGAAGAAGGATCGCCTGCGTCTCGGTGGTGCCGCTCGCCGTGGCTTCCTGGCCTCTGCGTCACGCGCTTCGTGGACGAGGTCGGAGCACTGCCGGCGGGTCTCGGTGCGCATCCGCACGGAACGGCGTTGCACCGCCGCAGCACGGGACCGGTAGGGTGTCTCAGCGAACACGCCCGCCCACCGAGCCCGACAGGGGCTGAGCCTTGGACAACCCCCTCCTGCGCCCCAGCGAGCTGCCCTACGAGCTGCCGGACTTCCGCGGCATCCGGGAGGAGCACTTCCTGCCCGCCTTCGAGGCGGCGATGGTCCAGGACCTGGAGAGCGTGCGGGCGGTCCTGGCCGACCCCGCGCCCCCCACGTTCGCGAACACCGTCGAGGCCCTCGAGCGCGGAGGACTGGCCCTGGACCGGGTCGAGTCGGTCTTCTTCACCCTCACCGCCGCGCACAACACCGCCGGCGTCCAGCGGATCTACCAGGAGCTCGCGCCCCGGCTGTCAGCGCACAAGGCGGACTTCACGCTCAACAAGGAGCTCTACGCGCGGGTGCGGCGGGTGGACCGCACGGGCCTGGAGCCCTGGCAGCTGCGGGCGCTGGACGAGTACGTCTCCTGGTTCCGGGACTCCGGGGCGGAGCTGGGCCTGGACGACCAGCAGCGGCTGCGGGAGATCAACGACGAGCTCTCCGAGCTGAGCATCCGGTACGGCAACGACCTGATCCGGGAGGTCAACGCCTCCGCCGTCGTGGTCGACGACCCCGCGGCGCTGGACGGGCTCGGGCCCACGGACGTCGAGGCGGCCGCCTCCGCGGCCGCCGAGAACGGCCGGCGGGGCTGCTACCTGCTCACGCCCGCGCTGTTCACCGTCCAGCCGGCGCTGTCGGTGCTCACGGACCGCGCGCTGCGCCGGCGGATCCACCTGGCGGCCGTCCAGCGGGGCACCGGCGAGGGCCCGCAGAGCCGCACGGACCTGCGGCCCCTGGCCGCGCGGATCGCCCGGCTGCGCGCGGAGCAGGCGGGACTGCTCGGCTACCGCAGCCACGGCGACCACGTCATGGCGGGGAGCACGGCCCCCTCCCCCGGGGCGGTGCACGAGATGCTCGAGCGGATCACCGGGCCGGCGGTGCGCAACGCGCTCCGGGAGCGGGCCGAGCTCGAGCGGCTCGCGGGCCACCCGATCGAGGCGTGGGACTGGCCGTTCTGGGCCGAGCGGCTGCGCCGTGAGCGCTACTCCGTGGACGCCTCCGCGCTGCGGGAGTACTTCGAGCTGGAGTCGGTGCTGGAGCACGGGATCTTCCGCACCGCCCGGGAGCTCTACGGACTGGTCTTCACGGAGCGCCCCGACCTGCACGGCTACCTGCCGCAGGTGCGGGTGTGGGAGGTCACCGACGAGCAGGGGCGCGGGGTGGGCCTGTTCCTGGGCGACTGGTTCACCCGGCCCACCAAGCAGGGCGGCGCCTGGATGGGATCGCTCGTGCACCAGAACCGGCTGACCGGGCAGAGGCCCGTCGTCGTCAACAACGCGAACTTCACGCGGCCGCCCGCGGGCCGGCCCAAGCTGCTGAGCCTGGACGAGGTGGTCACGGTCTTCCACGAGTTCGGCCACGCCCTGCACGGGCTGCTCTCCGACGTGCACCTGCCCTCGTTCTCCGGCACGAAGGTGCCGAGAGACTTCGTGGAGTACCCCTCGCAGGTCCACGAGATGTGGGTGCTGCACCCGGACGTGGCCCCGCACTACGCCCGCCACCACCGCACCGGCGAGCCGGTCCCCGAGGCGACCCTGGCGGCCCTGCGGGAGGCCGCCGCGCACGGGCAGGGCTTCCGGACCGTGGAGTACCTCGCCTCGACCTGGCTCGACCTCGCGTGGCACGGGATCGAGGACCCGTCCGGGCTGCCCGACCCGCACACCGTGGAGCAGGACGCGCTGGCCCGGGCGGGGGTCGACGTGCGGGGCATCGCCCCGCGCTACCGGACCGGGTACTTCAAGCACATCTTCGCCGGCGGCTACTCCGCCGGCTACTACGCCTACATCTGGTCGGAGATCCTCGACGCGGACACCGCCCGGTGGTTCACCGCCCACGGCGGGCTGACCCGGGAGAACGGCCGCCGCTTCGCCGCGGAGGTGCTCTCCCGCGGCAACGAGACCGCGGCCCTGGAGACGGTGGAGGCGCTGCTGGGCCGCCGCCCGCAGTTCAACGCCCTGCTCGAGCGGCGCGGGCTGCTGCCCCGGGAGGAGTTC
The DNA here is from genome assembly GCF_040981185.1 of Kocuria sabuli. Taxonomy (NCBI): domain Bacteria; kingdom Bacillati; phylum Actinomycetota; class Actinomycetes; order Micrococcales; family Micrococcaceae; genus Kocuria; species Kocuria sabuli. The sequence continues at coordinate 21,300 of NZ_JAVHZE010000023.1, read as the reverse complement.
GTGCACCGGCGGCGGGGCGCCCCGGCCCCGGAGGCCGGCGTCCGGGCCTCCGGGGCGGGAGCCGACCGCCGCTGAGCCCCGCGCTGCGCCCGAGGATCCGGACGGAGCCGCGAACGGGAACCGCGGACGGGCGCCGCGGGCGGGACCGCGGCACCCGGGCCCGAGGACCGGGCTCAGGCCTGAGGCCAGGCCGCGGCGATGTCCTGCCGGGTGTCCCCGAGCGTCTGCATGATCGCCTTGGTCCCGGCGAGGACCGGCATGAAGTTGGCGTCGCCGTTCCAGCGCGGCACCACGTGCTGGTGCAGGTGCCCGGAGAGCGAGCCGCCCGCGGCAGCCCCCAGGTTGATCCCCACGTTGAACGCGTGCGGGGAGGCCACCTGGCGGATGGTCGCCACGGCGGTGCGGGTCAGGTCCGTCAGCTCGCTCAGCTCCCCGTCCTTCAGCTCCGTCAGGTCGGCCACGTGCCGGTACGGGCAGACCATGAGGTGTCCCGGGTTGTACGGGAACAGGTTGAGGATCACGAAGCAGTGCTCGCCGCGGTGGACGATCAGGGACTCCTCGTCCGCGCGGTCCGGGCCGTGGCAGAACGGGCAGCCGGGGTCCTCCTGCACGGACGGGTCCTCCCCGCGCACGTAGGCCAGCCGGTGCGGGGTCCACAGCCGCTGGAAGCTGTCGGGCACCCCGGGGATCTCGAACTCGTCCTGGCGGATCCAGTGGTGCGGGGGCCCGTCCTCGGGCGCCCGCCCCGTCACTGCCCCACCCCCGCCGTCTCCGCGGCGGCACCGGGGTCCTCGGGCAGGGCGGCCGTCGGCTCCTCGTTCACGCGGCGCTGGACGTGCGCCACGATCCGCTCGACGGCCTCGCCGACCGGGACGCCGTTGTCCTGCGAGCCGTCGCGGAAGCGGAAGGACACGGCGTTCGCCTCGGCGTCCTCCCCGCCCGCGATGAGCACGAAGGGCACCTTCTCCTTGGAGGCGGTGCGGATCTTCTTCGGGAACCGGTCCGAGCCCGCGTCGAGCTCCACGCGCACACCACGGGCCCGGAGGGTGTCCACCACGCCCTGCAGGTAGTCGTTGAACGCCTCGGCCACCGGGATCGCCACGACCTGCACGGGGGCCAGCCACGCCGGGAACGCCCCGGCGTAGTGCTCCACGAGCACGCCCATGAAGCGCTCGATCGAGCCGAACTTCGCGGAGTGGATCATCACCGGGCGCTGCCGGGTGCCGTCGGCGGCCTGGTACTCGAGGTCGAAGCGCTCCGGCTGGTTGAAGTCGTACTGGATCGTCGACATCTGCCAGGTCCGCCCGATCGCGTCCTTGGCCTGCACGGAGACCTTCGGCCCGTAGTAGGCGGCCCCTCCCGGGTCCGGGACGAGGTCCAGCCCGGTCTCGGTGCAGACCTCCTCCAGGACGCGGGTGGCCTCCTCCCACTCCTCCTCGGAGCCGATGAACTTGTCCGATTCCGGGTCGCGGGTGGAGAGCTCGAGGTAGAAGTCGTCGAGGCCGAAGTCCCGCAGCAGCCCCAGGACGAACTCCAGCAGGTGCCGGATCTCGGCCGGGGCGTCCTCGCGCGCCACGTAGGAGTGGGAGTCGTCCTGGGCGAAGCCACGGACGCGGGTGAGTCCGTGGACCACGCCCGACTTCTCGTAGCGGTAGACGTGGCCGAACTCGAACAGGCGCAGCGGCAGGTCGCGGTAGGAGCGGCCCCGGGAGCGGTAGATGAGGTTGTGCATCGGGCAGTTCATCGCCTTGAGCCGGTAGTCCTGGCCCGGCTTGGTGATGTTGCCGTCCTCGTCGCGCTCCTCGTCCACGTGCAGCGGCGGGAACATGGTGTCCGCGTAGTAGGGCAGGTGCCCCGAGGTGTGGAACAGCCCGTCCTTGGAGATGTGGGGGGTGCCCACGTACTGGAAGCCCTCGGCGACGTGGCGGTCGCGGACGTAGTCCTCCATCTCCCGCTTGATGATCCCGCCCTTCGGGTGGAAGACGGGCAGCCCGGAGCCCAGCTCGTCGGGGAAGGAGAACAGGTCCAGCTCGGCGCCGAGCTTGCGGTGGTCGCGCCGCTCGGCCTCGGCGAGACGGTCCCGGTAGGCCTTCAGCTCCTCCTTGGAGGGCCACGCCGTGCCGTAGATGCGCTGCAGCTGCTTGTTCTGCTCGGAGCCGCGCCAGTAGGCGGCGGCCGAGCGCATGAGGGCGTAGCCGTTGCCGATCAGCTTGGTGTCCGGCAGGTGGGGGCCGCGGCACAGGTCCCGCCAGACCGTCTCCCCGGTCTTGCGGTCCACGTTGTCGTAGATCGTCAGCTCGCCGGCGCCGACCTCCACGGACGCGCCCTCGGCGGCCGCGTCCACGTCCCCGCCGGAGCCCGGGCCCTGGGACAGGCCGATGAGCTCGAGCTTGTACGGCTCCTCCGCCATCTCGGCCCGGGCCTCCGCCTCGCTCACCGCGCGGCGGCGGAAGGACTGGGTGGAGTTCACGATCCGCTGCATCCGCTTTTCGATGGCCTTGAGGTCCTCGGGCGTGAACGCCTGCTCGACGTCGAAGTCGAAGTAGAAGCCGTCGGTGATGTACGGGCCGATGCCGAGCTTCGCGTCCTCGTGCAGCTGCTGCACGGCCTGGGCCATGACGTGGGCGGTGGAGTGGCGCAGCACCTCGAGGCCCTCCGGCTCGGAGACCAGCACCCGCTCCACGACGTCGCCGTCGGCGAGCTCGGTGGCGAGGTCCCTGAGCACGCCGCCGACACGGGCGACCACCACGGAGCGCTCCTCGCGGTACAGGTCCGCGGCGGTGGTGCCGGTCCCCACCGTGCGCTGCTCGCCGTCGACGGTGATCGTGAGGGGTGCGGACTCGGGCTGGTGCTCCGGCGCGGTGGTCATGGGGAGGGGTCTCCTTCGGTCGGCAACGGCACGCACCCGTACGGGGGGCGCGCGGCAGCGGCACCGGCAGGCGGCGCGCACTGCATCGATGGTACCCGTCCGGGGAGCGGTGCCCGGCGGGGCCCGAGCCGGTCCCCGCACGACGACGGGCCCCCGTCACCTCGCGGTGACGGGGGCCCGGTGCGATCGGGTGCGATCAGATGCGGTCGCGACGGTCGCGGTCGGTGCCGCGGTCGGCGTCGGACTCGATCTCGACCTCCTCCTTGCGGACCTCGGCGTCGACACGCTCGGTCTCGGTGACGACCTGCTTGTCGAGCTCGACGCGCTCGACGCCCACGGTCTCCTTGGCGACGACGGGACGCTCCTCGTGGAGGGTCACCTCGACGTCCTCCTCACCGATGGTCCCGGTGGTCGCCTCGTTGCCGCTGAGCGGGGTGCGCTCGACGCGGACCTCCTCGCGCTCCACGGGGACGTCGACGGTCTCGTGCTCGGTCACCACGTACTTGCGCAGGCGGGCGCGGCCGGTCTCCCGCTCCTCCTTGCCGACGCGCAGTCGCTCCTCGTGGCGGACCACGCCGTTGTCGGCACGGTCGGTGAGGTCGCGGTCGCGGTCCGTGAGGTCACGGTTGTTGTCGGTGACGGTGCGGTCGACGTCGGCGATCCCCGCGGTGCTGTTGCGGTCGGTGGCGTCGCGGTCGACCTCGGCGTAGCCGGCGGTGCCCCCACCGGGCACGGCGTTGCGGTCGGTGTCCAGCGTGTCGCGGGAGTCACGGCCGGTGGTGCCGGTGCCGGCGTAGTCGGTCCGGTCGCCGGTGCCGGAGTAGTTCATCTTGTAGTAGCGGTAGATCTCCTCCTCCTCGGCCGGGGAGAGGTGCTGGTCCGCGTCCACGTTCGGGGCGTCCTTGACGACACCCTTGGCGTAGGGGAGCACGAGGCGGTCGCCGTCCTGCTGGGCACCCTCGACCGGGACGAAGCTCTCCTTGGTGCCGAACAGACCGGTGTTGACGGTCACGAAGGTGACCTCTTCGGTGTTGTCGTCCAGGAAGACCTGCTCGATCTTGCCGATCTTGTCGCCGTCCGACCCGTAGGCGGTGGCCGAGAGCAGTGCGTTGACGTCGTACGTAGCCATGAGAACTCCTTCTCTTCGTCTGCTGGGCAACGGGCACCCAGGAGGGGGCCCGTCGCGGACGATCCCCGCCGGAGGACGGGGTGCAGCTCATCCGCTGTTATTAGTAACCATACTGGCAATCAGTCCGCTGGCCAATGGCTTCACCGAGAGTGAAACTGCCGGATCCGTCCGGATTTCCACCCCTCTGCCCTCGCCTCCCCGGCCGGTCACCGGGCCGGGGCGCGGACGGCCGCCGGGGTCGCCGGGTCGGCGAGGTCCCAGGCCCGCTCCGCGCTGAGGCTGATCCCGCGGGGGCCCGTGCGCCGGGTGCGCCCGTGCACCAGCAGCAGCCGCGTGCCGAACAGGTGCTGCCCCGTGCGCTCCTGGGCGTCGGGGAAGAAGGCGCAGTCCACCGTCCCCGTGCCGTCGTCGAGGCTGACGAAGACCACCCGCCGGCCGCTGCGCAGGGGCGGGGTCATGGTCGAGACCCGCACGCCCGCCACGAGCACCTCGGAGCGGTTGCGCAGCTCCAGCAGCCGCTCGGCGGGGGTGACCCCGAGCTCCCGCAGCAGGGGCGCCCAGCTGTCCAGGAGGTGCGCGGAGACGTCGACCGCGAGCAGGTCCAGCTCGGTGCGGACCTTCTCCTCGACGGTGGGCCCGGGCCGCTCCGCCGGCAGGCCCCGCAGCTCGAGGTCCCCCAGGTCCAGGGCCAGCTGCCCCGGGACCTCCCGGGCCGCGGCGGCTCGGGGCGGGCGCTCGCGGTCCGCCCGGGCGCGCAGGGCGTGCACCAGGTCGGCGCGGGAGGCGGCTCCCCCGGAGCGGTGCAGCATGCCGTCGAGGGCCCCGACGGCGGCGAGACGCTCGAGGGTGCGGCGGGCGGGGCGGGCCCGCTGCCGCAGGTCCGCGAGCGAGGCGTAGGGCCGCCCGGCCGCGATCCGGCGCACCTCGGCCTGCGAGACCCCGTGGATCCCCGTCAGGGCCAGGCGCACGCCCAGGCGGCCGGGGTCCTCCTCGAGGCGCTCCACGCGGTAGTGCTCGTCGGAGCGGTTGACGTCCACCGGCAGGACGGGGATGCCCATCCGCCGGGCCTCCCCCACGAGCAGGCGCTTGGGGTACATCCCGGGGTCGTGCTCCCACAGCCCGGCCAGGAACGCCTCCGGGTGGTGCGTCTTCAGCCACGCGGACTGGTAGGTGGGCACCGCGAAGGCCGCGCCGTGGGCCTTGCAGAAGCCGAAGGAGCCGAAGGCCGCCAGGACCGCCCACACCCGGTCCACGACGTCCAGCGGGTAGTCCTGCGCCCGGGCCCGCTCGCGGAAGAACGTCTCCACCTCGAGCTGTCGCTCGGAGCCGAGCCGGCGGCGCAGCTCGTCGGCCCGGGCGAGACCGCACCCGGTGAAGGTGTCGAGGATGCGCAGGACCTGTTCGTGGAAGACGGTCACCCCGTGGGTCTCGGCGAGGATCGGGTCGAGGCGCGGGTGGACGGAGGCGGGCCGGGACCAGCCGTGGCGGTGCTCCAGGTAGGGCCGGACCATGTCGGAGTGCATGGGACCGGGGCGGAAGAGGGAGATGTCCACGACGAGGTCGCCGAAGCTGGTGGGCGCCATCTTGCCGATGAGCTCGCGCTGGCCGGGGGACTCGATCTGGAAGCAGCCCAGGGTGTGGGTCGAGCGGATGAGCTCGAACGTGGCCTCGTCGTCGACGGGGACGGCCTCGAGGTCCAGGCGGGGCCGCCCCGGGTGGACGCGGGCCACCTCCTCGACGGCGTGGGCCAGCGCCGACTGCATCCGCACGCCGAGGATGTCGAGCTTGAGCATGCCCATGGGGTCCATGTCGTGCTTGTCGAACTGGCTCATCGGCATCCCGGCCCCGCCGGTCTGCACCGGGGTGCGGTCCAGGAGGGTGCGGTCCCCCAGGATCACCCCGCACGGGTGCATGGAGATGTGCCGGGGCAGCCGGTCCAGGCGCTCGGTGAGGTCCACGAGCAGGTCCAGCTGCTTCTCCCGGGCCACCTGCTCGGCGAAGTCCCGCAGCTCCGGTCGGCGGGCGAGGGTCTCCCGCAGCCCCGAGGCCGGCAGGTGCCACAGCTGCTTGGCCGCGGCGTCCACGGTCTCGGGGTCGAGGCCGAGCGCCAGTCCCGCGTCCCGGACGGCGCCGCGGGCCCGGTAGGTGTTCTGCATGCTCATCAGGCTCACCCGCTCGGGGCCGAAGCGGTCGAAGATCTCCCGGTAGACGCGGTGGCGCTGGGCGGACTCGACATCGATGTCGATGTCCGGCAGGGTCGAGCGGTCGCCGGAGAGGAAGCGCTCGAAGAGCAGCTCGTGCTCGAGGGGGTCCACCTGGGAGACGTCGAGCAGGTAGTTGACGAGCGAGGAGACCCCGGACCCGCGGGCGGCGTGGCGGACGCCCATCGCCCCGATCATCGCGGAGACCTCGGCCACGGTGAGGAAGTAGGAGGCGAAGCCGAGGTCCTCGATGACCCGCAGCTCCCGCTCCAGCCGGGAGCGCACGGCCGGGCTCGCACGGCGGCCCGGGTAGCGCCGCGCCAGACCCGTCTCGCAGCGGGCGCGCAGCTCCACCGGGGCCGGGCGGTCCAGGCCCAGCACGGCCGCCTCGGGCACCACCGGGCGCCCCCAGCCGCAGTCGGCGACCGGGTCCAGGCGGCACCGGTCGGCGACCTGCCGGGTGCCCGCCAGCAGGGTCTCGGCGCCCGCGGCCCCGAGATCGGCGGCCCGGGCGATCTCGGCGGCCAGCGAGCGCATCTGCCGGGCGGGCTTGAGCCAGCCCTGGCCGTTGGGCTGCAGCGGTTCCGCCGGGGGCGCCCGCCGGTCGGCGGCACCCCCGGACCCGGACCTCCCCGGCGTCCCGAGGGCCTCGAGCGGGGTGAGGGCGCGGGCCGCGTCGAGGACGTCGGCGGTCGCGGCCTCGGCGGGGGTCGCGTAGCGCACCGCGTTGGTGAGCACGGGGGTCAGCCCCGTCTCGAGGGCGGCGCGCAGCATCCGGGCCGCGTGGGAGGTGCTGCCCGCGGTGCCGGGGGCGGCCAGGTGGGAGACCACCTCGACGGCGAGCGCCTCCGCCGGCAGCCGGGACCGCCAGCGGGCCAGGGCGGCGCGGCCGGCGCGGTAGCGGCGGGCGGCGAGCTCCTGCCCGACGTCGGAGGCGGGCCCGAGCAGCACGGTCAGCACGGCCCCGGCGGGTCCGGGCGGGCCGGCGTGGTCGGCGATCTGGCCGGGGTCCACCCCGGGCGGGCCGCTGCGGGCGTGGGCGGCGGAGACGAGCCGGCACAGGGCGGCGTAGCCCGCGCCGGCGGTCCCGCCGGCGGCGAGGACCAGCACGCGGCCGAGGACGCGCTCGCACCCGGGGCCGTACAGGAGGAGGTCGGCGCCCAGGACGGGGTCGAGGCCGTGCTCCCGGCACGCGCCCAGGTGCTTGACCGCGCCGTAGAGCCCGTCCCGGTCGGTGCAGGCGAGCGCGTCCGCGCCGTCCGCCGCGGCCGCCGCCGCGAGGGCGGAGGGGCGGCTGACCCCGTAGTGGGCGCTGAAGGCGGTGGCGACGTGCAGGTGCGGAAAGCTCACACCCGTATTCGAATATGTGTTCGATATTAAGTCAATCGCAAACGCCGGTGCGGGGCCTGCGGATCAGTCCCGGTCGAGCTGGGGCAGCACCGCGTCCCCGAAGGCGTCGAGGAAGGCCTCCTGCTCCTGTCCCACGTGGTGCAGGTGGATCTCGTCGAAGCCGAGCTCGGCGTACTCGTGCAGCCACTGCGCGTGCCGGCCGAGGTCGGCGGAGACGTTGACCGCTCCGGCGATCTGCTCGTCCCCGACGTCCTCCTGGACCGCCCTGCGCAGGTAGTCCTGGGGCGAGGCGAGCTCGGCCATGGTGACGGGGTCGAAGACGTTGGTGCGCCACTGGTCGAGGGCGATCGCGCGGGCCTGCTCCGGGGAGGGCGCCCAGCTCAGGTGCACCTGCAGCGCCGCCCGCCCGGTGCCGCCGGCCTCGCGCCAGGCCCCGAGCATCCGGCGCAGGTCCTCGAGGGGCTGGTTGACGGTGATGAACCCGTCGGCCACGGGGGCGAAGCGGCGGACGGTGGCCGGGGTGAGCGCGGCCACCAGCAGGGACGGCGGGACCTCCGGGGGGTCCCAGACGCGGGCGCGGTCGGCGTGCACCGGCTCGCGGCAGCTGACCTCCTCCCCCGCGTGCAGGCGGCGGACGACGTCGAAGCTCGCCCCGAGGAACTGCTGGCGCTGCTCCTTGCCCGGCCACTCGGGGCTGACGGGGCGTTCGTTGAGCTTCTGCCCGCTGCCCAGGGCGGTCCAGAGCCGGCCGGGGAACATGCGGGCGAGGGTGGCCGTGGCCTGGGCGGTGACCACGGGGTGGTAGCGCCGGCCGGGGGCGTGCACGAATCCGAAGGGCAGCTCCGTGGTGGCCAGCGCCGCCCCCAGCCAGGACAGGGCGAAGCCGGAGTGGCCCTGGCGCGGGGACCACGGCTCGAGGTGGTCGGAGCACATGGCGGCGCCGAAGCCGGCCTGCTCGGCGTGCCGGACGTCGCGCAGCAGCTGCTCGGGCGGAATCTGTTCGTGGGAGGCGTGGAAGCCGATCGTCGCCATGGGTCCCTCCGGTCGGGGTCGGGTGCGGTCGGGGAGAGCGGGTGGGCGGGGTCCGCCGGGCGGGGTCAGCCGCGCCGCGGCGGGAGGTCCTCGGCGGGGGTGCAGACGTTGCGCAGCTCCCCGATGCCCTCGATCCCGGTGACGACCTCCTGGCCGTCGCGCAGCCAGATCCGGCGGGGCTTCTGGGCCAGGCCCACGCCGGCGGGGGTGCCGCAGGCCACGAGGTCCCCGGGCTCGAGGGTCAGGAACCGGCTGATGTACTCCACCAGCTCCACGGCCGAGAAGATCATCCGGTCGGTGCGGGAGTCCTGGTGGAGCACGCCGTCGACGCTGCAGCGGACGGCCAGTCCCGCCTCGGGGTCGACCTCGTCCGGGGTCACGACCACCGGCCCCACGGGAGTGGTGCGGTCGAAGTTCTTGCCCTGGAACCACTCGGAGGTCCGGCCCTGCCAGTCCCGCACCGAGATGTCGTTCATGACCGTGTACCCGGCGATCGCGGCGCGGGCCCGCTCGGGGGTGGCGTGGCGCAGGACCGAGCCGATCACCACGACGAGCTCGGCCTCCCAGTCGATCTTCTCCGACTCCTCCGGCATGGCGATGGGGTCGGCGGGGCCGATGAGCGCGGTGGCGTACTTCGCGAAGATCGTGGGGTGCTCCGGGATCTCCTGGCCGACCTCCTCCGCGTGGTCGTAGTAGTTGAGCCCGGCGCACAGGATCTTGCCGGGGCGCAGGACGGGTGCCGCCAGCTCCTCCGGGGCGGGCGCGGGGCCCGGCTCCCCCGGCAGCCGCAGGTCGCCCCCCGCGAGGAGGGCCCCGACGTCGGGGACGGGGAGGTAGACGGTCCGCCCGCCCTCCTGACGGAAGGCCTGGGTGGTGCCGTTCCGTCGCACGGTGCCGAGTCGCACGGGTACCGCCTTTCTGTGCCGCGGGTGCTGCGCTGCGGGCCCCGCCGGTCCGGGTGGGCGGGTCCTGACCCCGATCCTATGCGCCCGGCGCGGGCCGGACCGGGCGCGGCCCCTAGGCGCAGCGCACCACCTGGGCCCCCGAGGAGCTCGTGGCCGCGAGCAGCCGCCAGCGCCCGGTGTCGAGGGTGTGGACGAGCTCGAGGGTCAGCAGCTCGGAGCGGAGGGTGAGCTGGACCTGGACCCGCCACATCTGCTGGTCCACCGCCCCGATCCCGCGGTCCGCGGGCAGCCGGGCGTCCTCGGCCCACCACGCCCGGCGCTCGTACCAGCGCACGGGCTCCTGCGCCACCCGGTAGCCCCGCCCGCGCCAGTGCACGGCCACCGGCACCCCGTCGGCCCCGCAGTCCACCTCGACGCTCTCCGTCAGAAAGCCCACGACGGCTCCTCCCTTCCTCGGCGGGCGCGCGGCGCGCCCTGCTCCCCTGGAAGCTAGAACACCTGTACGACAGGCTAATCCTTCGGACCGCACTGACGGAACACGTGTTCCCAGTGGGGGAACCGGCCCCGACCGGGGTCCCCGCCGCCGCGACCCGCCGCCGGGAAGCATGGACAAGACCAGCGAAATGGATACGCTGAGAGGACGGAGGGCTTGCCCCGCGAGACCCCCCAGGTCGTCCCCTGTCCCTCTCCCGACCCGCCGGAGCAGCCGGCGCCGACATCACGGAGGCCTCCATGAGCGGAACCATCACGCTGATCGCCCACACTGCGGAGAACACCAAGGCTCCCGCCGTGACCCTGCGACCGGCCACCCCGGAGGACACCGAGAGTCTCGCCCAGCTCTACTACTCCTCCTACGAGCAGGGCGGGGTCTCCAGCCTCGAGGAGGCGCGCACGGTCGTGCGGGGCGTCTTCGACGGCGAGTACGGCCCGTTCCTCCCCGAGGCCTCGCCGGTGGTGGTGGACGAGGACGGGACCGTCGTGGCCGCCGCCCTGGTCCTGGCCCGGCGCGTCGGCGACGACCTGCCCGACGCCCCCTACATCTTCGAGCTCTTCACGGCGGCCTCCCGCCGGCGCCAGGGGCTGGCCGAGCAGCTGGTGCGCTGCGCCATGGGCACCCTCTACGACAACGGCCACGACCAGGTGTGCCTGCGCATCGCGGAGGACAACGCGGCGGCGCTCGCGCTGTACCTGACGCTCGACTTCAACCGCTGGGTGCCCGAGACGGACTACGAGTCGGACTACGTCTGAGCCCCGGCGGGGCCCCCGCTCACAGCGTGAGGTCCTCCCGGACCGGGGGCTCGGCCGCGACGTCCACGAACCGGGCCCAGTGCGGGCGCACGGCCACGAGCCGGGTGCTGGCCTTGCCCGTGGCCCCCGGGTGACGCGCCTCCAGCAGCTCGCCGGCGTCCCGGGCCGCGGAACCCTCGAGCACCGAGGCCTCCCCCTCGAGCTGGAACTCCTGACCGTCCCCCGAGACCACCACCAGGGAGACCCGGGGATCGGCCAGGAGGTTCCCGTACTTGCGACTGCGCTCGTTCGTGCCGAAGACCAGCCGCCCGTCGTCGAGGGCCGCGAGGTTGATCCACGCGGACTCGGGGCAGCCCGTGCCGCTGTTGGTCGCCACCACCCCGCCGCCGTGGGCCCGGACGAAGTCGCGGACCCGGCGCACGGACTCCCGGGCGCTCAGAACAGGCTCCGCTGCGGGAGGACGAGCTCCGGGGAGTTGTTGCGCACGTTGCCGACCGCCGGGTCCACCGGGTCGAGCACCCACCGGGCGGCCGTGCGGCGCGCCTCGGCCCGGACCAGGTCCACCAGCTGCGGGGCGTCGTCCTCCCCCGGGCGCAGCCAGTCGTCGACGTGCTCGGGGGCCAGCGGGACCGGCATCCGGTCGTGCAGCTCGTGCAGCTCGCCGAGCACGGGGTGCTCGGCGGAGGGCTCCGGGGAGTCGGTGGTGAGGATCGAGCAGGACAGCAGCCACGCGCTGCCCCCGCCGTCCCGGCCGGGCTGCAGGGCCGCCGAGTGCAGCTGGGTGCCCTCGGGCACCCGCCACCACTCGTAGATCCCGGCGAACCAGATGGTCTCCGCCGGATCGGCCGGGTGGACGTAGTAGGGCTGCTTGCGCCCGCCCTTGCCGGGACCCGGCTCACGCTTCCACTCGTAGTAGCCGTTGGCCGGGACCGCGCACCGGCGGGCCCGGACCGCCTTGCGGAAGGACGGCTTCTCGAGGACGGTCTCGGAGCGGGCGTTGAACATCTTCGACCCGACCGCCGGGTCCTTGGCCCAGCCCGGGACCAGTCCCCAGCGGGCGACGTGCAGCTCCCGGACCAGCTCCCCGCCGTCGTCGCCGAGGCGCTCCAGGACGATCGGCACGTCGGTGGTGGGCGCGGTGTTCCAGTTGGCCCGCAGCCGCTCGGCGTCGGCGGCGTCGCCGAGGCTCTCGTCCGGGACGGCCCCGGTCCCGGCCACGAGCTCGCCCACGGCCCGCGCGATGACGTAGCGTCCGCACATCTGGTGCCTCCTCGCTCTGCCCGGCTCCCGCCGGGGCTCAGTCGGTGAGCGGCCCGTACCCCAGGTACTCGGAGTACATGCCGTACACCTTGCGGATCCCGCGCTCGACGTCGGCCACGGTCGTGCCCGGGCGCAGGTCGTCCACGGACCCCGCGGTCGCGGGGTCCCACGCCAGGTCCAGGGCGGCGTAGACGTCGGTGAGCACCGAGCGGATCGGCTCGGACTGCTCGACGACGAGCACGGTGCTGAAGTACCAGGCGCCCGCGACCACCCGCTGGGCGGTCCCGGCCAGCTTCACCCTCCGGCCCGCGCTCGGCGACGACACCGGGTGCGTCCCGTGCACGCTGTGCTCCCCGGCGCAGTACTCGCCGGGGATCTCCCCGACGTCGGCCTCGACCTCGAGCTCCTCCAGCGCCGCCACGACCATGTCCCCGAACAGCCGGTAGCGGTCCTGGATGCCCGTGGTCGGGTCCTCGACGGCCTCCAGGTGGTCCACGATCAGGCACCCGCCGTGGTAGGCCGCAGCGCGCCCGCCCACCCGGCGGACCAGGGGCTCGAAGCCGCTCTCCCGGGCGGCGCGGGCGGCGTCGGCGAAGCCGGGGAGCAGCTCGTCCCGGCGGCCGAAGGCGACCGTGGGGGCCGGTTCGTAGAGGCGCAGGACGGGACCCGTGCGGCGGACGTCGGCGAGGAGGGTCATGGCGCTCTCGTAGTCCTGCTGGGCGCCCAGGGACTCGCGCTGGCGGAGAAGTTTCATGCTGCGCCCCAGTCTAGTCGCGGGCCGGGACGCGCGGTTCAGGACCCGGCGATCCCGCTCTCGCGGAACCACCGTCCCAGGTCCCGGGCGCTGACCTCGACCAGCTCGTCCCACGCGAGCGCGGCCTCGTCGGCGGCGTCGGAGACGTGCTTGACCATCCGCAGCCGCACCCCCAGGTGCCGGCAGGCCACCGCGACGGCGTAGCCCTCCATGTCCACGAGGTCGGCCCGGGCGGCGAGCGCGTCGCGCACCGCGCCCCCGGCCACGAAGGAGTCCCCGGTGGCCAGCACGGGCCCGGTCCCGCCGAGCTCGATCACGTTGTCCACCGTGAACCCGGCGGCGCGCAGCAGGTCCTCGTCCACGTCGCGGTTGATGACCCGGGACGGTTCGTGCACCCCGCTCAGCCCGTCCTTCAGCGCCCCGGCGCTGCCGATGTTGAGCACCGTCAGCTCGTGCCTCCGGGCCGGGTCCGGGCAGCGGGTGAGGACGGCCTCGGTGGCGCGCACCGCGGCGGCCGACATCCCGACGCCGGTCAGGACCAGGTCGATGTCGTCCGGGAGGTACTTGGTCTCCAGGGGGTGGGCGGCGAGCACGAGGAGTTTCTGCACCCGGCCACTCTAGCCGCCTCCTCCCCGTCCTCGGCTCCCCCGGGTGCCGCCGATCCGGCACGCCGGACGGGAACCTGCGGTCCCGGGGAGCCGGCGCGCGAGAGCAGGGGCGTGGGGCTCACGGCTCGTGCCGGCCGCGCAGCTCGACGCGGCCGTCCGGGTGCACGGCGAGGTCGTACACCCGGTGCACCCTCCGCCCCGTGGGCTCCATGAGCAGCTCCACGTCCAGCTCCACGAGCGGCGGCGAGGTCTTGACCAGGCCGGGCCGCAGCCGCGCGCTGAGCCCCGGCTGCCCGGAGAGTGCCGCAGCGACCCGTTCGGGCGTGCCGCCGTCGGCGAGCGCGGAGGACACGCGGCGGTCGAGTTCGTCGGGCGTGCTCGCCGAGGGGAACCCGGCGCTCACCGCGTGAAGTAGGTCATCGACGGGTCGGGCCGCCCGACGAAGCAGATCCAGCGGAACCCGTACCGGAGCACGTAGCTCAGCGCCTGGCGCGCCTCCGCCTGCGAGGTCCCGAAGTCGAGGATCCAGTGGTCCCCGTCCACGAGCTTCCAGCGGCCGTCGACCTGACGGACCTCCACGGTGGCCGGGTCGAAGGCGATGCGGTCCTCGTCCGGCAGCGACCCCTGCGGCGCCACGCCGTCGACGAGGTAGAACTCCATGGACGGCGCGGGGCGTCCGACGAAGCCCTGGGCGTTGAACCCGTAGTGGGTGATGACGCGCAGCGCCTGCTCCGCCTCCTCGCGGGAGGCGCCGAAGTCCAGCAACCACATCCCGCTCGCCTCGATCTTCCAGCGGCCGCCCGCCCGGACCACGTGCGCCGTGGCGGGGTCGAAGGGGACGATGTCGTGCCGGTTCTCGGGCACGAGCTCGGCGAACTCCGTGGCTCGGGTGACGTCCTCGCCGTTGCAGCCGTTCGCGGGGCACACGTTGGAGCGCAGGCAGTCTCCCACCTGGACGTAGTCGGTCTCGCCGCGCACGAGGATGCCCTCCAGGAGGTGCGTGGTCGAGTCGTACACGGGCGATCCCGAGTTGCCGCCGTAGGTGTCGAGGTTGGCCACGAAGAATCGGCCGGGGGTGTTGTCCCGTACGACCGCGCCCCCGGCGATCTTCTTCGGCAGTCCCGAAGGGTGCCCGATGACGTGCACGTCCGCCCCGTCCGCGATCTTCCCGGTGCGCCGGACCGTGACGGGGCGGTGGTGGAGCACGGGACGGTCCAGCTGGACGACACACCAGTCGGTGCCCTCGGTGCCGATCGCGCGGCCGAGGATCCGGTGGCCGTGGCGGATCTCCTCGTGGGGGAACCGGGTGACGGGGGTGGTCGCGTCCTGCATCTGGTAGCCGAAGACGAAGCGGGTGCCGGCCAGGCTGTCGCTGTCCAGGCAGTGGGCGGCCGTCACCACGATGCTCGGGTCGACGAGGAATCCGGAGCAGAACGCGATCGTCGGCTGGGTGCGGAAGGGCTCGTCGGCGCACAGGCCGTACTCGTCACCGATGACCGGGCCGGTCAGGGTGGAGGTCCCGTCACCGTTGTCGGTGAGCTGCTCCGCGCGCACGAGCGCCACCGAGCTGTCGGCGTCGCGCAGCAGGGCGGTGTCGCTCACCTGGTAGACGTCCCGTCGGTCGTCGGTCCCGTAGACGACCTTCTGGACGCTGCGCAGGGCATCGGCCAGGGCCTCGGTGGACGCCTCGGCGAGCGCGGGCGGGCGGGGCCTCTCGCGGGCGGGGAGCGTCGGCGTCCCAGGCCCGCCGGTCCGTGCGGCCTCTGCCTGCCGGCCCGCGCCCGCGACGCCCGCCGCTCTGGCCCGCAGCTCCTCCAGCAGCAGGTCGTGGTCCACCTGTTCGAGCCCTTCAGCGGTCACGGTGCTCCCCTGTCCTCGGTCCCCGCACCCGACGCCGGGGTGCACAGGGGCCATGCTGCTCCGGCCGGCGTTATTGCGGTGTTACGGCTCCGGCGGTCCGGGTCACGTCCGGTCTCCGCGCCCTGAACAGCGCGGCGAGCCGGCGGTCCGAGGCCGCCTGGGCGTCGAGGTCGTAGGCCCCGCCGGTCACCAGGAGCTCGTCGGCACCGGTCCGCTCGACCAGGTGCTCCAGCTGCGCCCGGACCTCCGGGGCCGTGCCGTGGACGGAGGCCGCCAGGGACTCCTCCACGAGGGCCCGCTCGCGGGCCGGCAGCGCGTCCGGTTCCGCGAGCTCCGCGGGCTCCAGGGGCGGGAACTCGCCCCGCGTCCGGGAGAGGGCCAGGGCGCGGGCCTCGGGCAGCAGCAGCCGCCGGGCGGCCTCCCGGGTCCGGGCCACCGCCACGTTCGCCGAGACCACCACGTAGGGGGCCGGCCACCACGACGACGGGCGGAACTGCGCCCGGTAGCGCTCCAGCACCGCGACGCCGCCGGCCGGGCCCTCCCGGACCAGGGCGGGGCCGCCCAGCACCACGGCGAGCCCGGCCCGCGCCGCGATCCGCACCCCGGCACCGGTCGCCAGCACGAAGACCGGGGTCGCGGCGTGGTCGCGGGGCCGGGCGGTCACGGGCGCGGTGCCGGAGAGGTGGGCGAGCAGGTCCGCGAGGTCGTCCCCGAACCGGTCCGCGGCCTCCGTGCCGGTGCGCAGCGCGTCCCGGACGGCCGCGGTGAACCCGAGCGAGCGGCCCACGCCGAGGTCGATCCTGCCGGGGTGCAGGGCCTCCAGGGTGGCGGCCTGCTCGGCGACCACGAGGGGCTGGTGGTTGGGGAGCATGATCCCGCCCGAGCCGATCCGGATCCGGCGGGTGCGGGCGGCCGCGGCGGCCATCAGCACCGCCGGCGCGGAGCCCGCGATGCCGGGCACCCCGTGGTGCTCGGCCACCCAGAACCGGTGGTAGCCCAGGTCCTCCGCGCGCTCGGCCCGGTCCAGGACGGCGGCGAGCGCCTCGGACTCCGTGGACCCGCGCCGGGTGTTGGCGCGGTCGAGCAGGGAGAGGGCGACGTCGGAGAGGGGCATGTCCGGCTCAACCGCCGCGGCCGGGGAGGAATTCCGGGGCCGCTCAGCCGGTCCGGCCGAGGGCCTCCTCGGCGGCGACCCAGCCGAGCATCGCGCACTTGACCCGGGCCACGAACCGGGAGACCCCGGCGAAGGCGGCAGCGTCGCCGAGGACCTCCTCGTCGGGGACCACGGTGCCGCGGGACCGCAGTAGCTCCCGGAACGCCCCGATCAGCTCCTCCAGTTCGGCCCGGCTCATCCCGGGGGCGGTCTCGGCCAGCACGGAGGCCGCGGCCATGGAGATCGAGCAGCCCTCGCCCTCCCAGCTGAGCCGGGCCACCACGGGCTCAGCGTCCTCCAGGGCGCCGGTGAGCTCGACGCGCACGGTGATCTCGTCGCCGCACGTGGGGTTGTACTGGTGCGACTCCCCGCTGCCGTGCCCCGGGGCGGGCGCGGTCAGGCCCTGCCCGGACCGCCGCTTGGCGTGGTCCAGGATCACCTCCTGGTACAGGCCGTCCAGCGCGCTCATCGTCGTCTCCTCGGGTGCTCCGGCAAGGTGCGCACGGGCTCAGCCGGCCACGCGGAAGTAGGAGCGGACCCCGGCGAGCTCGGTGAGGAACCGGTCCACGTCCTCGGTGGTGGTGTAGAGGTAGCCGCTGGCCCGGGTGGAGGCCGTCAGCCCCAGTGCCCGGTGCAGCGGCTGGGCGCAGTGGTGGCCCACCCGCACGGCCACCCCCGCGACGTCGAGCAGCTGGCCGACGTCGTGGGCGTGCACCCCGTCCACGTCCACCGCCGCCAGCCCCACCCGCTCCGCGCCCGGGGGCGGGCCGATCAGCCGGACCCCCTCCAGCTCGGCGAGCCCGGCGGCCAGCCGCTGCCCCAGCGCCCGCTCGTGGGCGGCGACCCGCTCCATCCCGACCCCCTGCAGGTACTCCACCGCCGCGGCCAGGGCCACGGCCTGACTGATGCGCTGGGTGCCGGCCTCGAACCGGGTCGGAGCGGACAGGTACTCGGCGCCCTCCATCGTGACCCGGGTGATCATGGACCCGCCGGTGAGGAAGGGCGGCATCGCGTCCAGCAGCTCGGTCCGCCCCCACAGCGCCCCGATGCCGGTGGGTCCGAGCATCTTGTGCCCGGAGAACACCGCGAAGTCCACCCCGAGTGCGGGCAGGTCCACCGGCAGGTGCGGGACCGACTGGCAGGCGTCCAGCACGGTCAGCGCCCCGGCCTCCCGGGCCAGGCCCACGAGGTCGGCGACGTCGGTGACCGCACCGGTGACGTTGGAGACGTGGGAGAAGGCCAGCACCCGGGTGCGCTCCCCGATCACCTGCCGGGCGGCCTCGTGGTCGAGCAGCCCGGCCTCGTCGACGGGGATCCAGCGCAGCACCGCCCCGGTGCGGGCGGCCAGCTCCTGCCAGGGGATGAGGTTGGCGTGGTGCTCGGCCTCGGTGATGACGATCTCGTCGCCGGGCCCGAGCCGGAACCGGGCGGCCGCCCCGCCCCCGCGCCCGGCGGCGGCGTTGGAGAAGGAGTAGGCGAGCAGGTTGATCGCCTCGGTGGCGTTGGAGGTCCACACCAGCTCGGCCTCGGTGGCCCCGACGAAGCCGGCCACCACCCGGCGGGCCTGTTCGTAGGCGTCGGTGGCCTCCACCGCCAGGGCGTGGGCACCGCGGTGGACCGCGGCGTTGCGGTGCAGGTAGAACTCCCGCTCGGCGTCCAGCACCGCCAGCGGCTTCTGCGAGGTCGCCCCCGAGTCCAGATAGGCCCCCGGGGTGCCCGTCAGCAGCGGGAAGTCCTCCCGGATCCCGCGCACCTCGGCATCGGTCAGCGGCAGCGCGTCGTTTCCGTCCATGGCTCCACACTCTACGTCTCGGGCGGTGAGGACGTCCGGCCGTGGGGGCGTCTAACGGTGGCGGGGACGCAGGTAGGTGCGGCCGTTCGCGTCCTTCTCCACCACGAACTCCTCCTGCAGGTCCTGGTACCACTGCTGGGTCCGCTCGCTGGGCTGGTCCTGTCCGCGCAGGTCCCGGCGGCTGCGCGCCGCGGGACCGTAGAACCGCATGGCGAAGTCGTCGAAGCGGCGGAAGAGGCTGCGCCGGGGCCGGCCCGGCTCGTCGTCGTGGGTCTCGTGCTGGGTCATGGTGTCCTTCTCGCATGCGGTCCGTGGCGCCTCTGGGTCCCTGCAGTGCCCGCCCGCGGCGGCGCACCCGGTGCGCAGGACCATGCTCCCTCCCCCGCGCAGCGGGACCAAACCCGGTGCCGGTCCGGCCGGGCGTCGAGGACACCGGTCTGCGGCAGGACCGGACGGGGAGGAGACCGTCGGGGCGGGTGCCGCCCCGGGCCCGAGGCGGCACCGTCCCCTCCCGCGCGCCGCCGGGCAGGACTACGCTGGGTGGAACTGGTCGAAAGGTGCAGGATGGACGACCGGACGATCGCCAGGACGCAGGCCAGGATGATCCGCGCCGCGATCACCGGGGCCGGGCTGGGCGTGCGCGAACTGTGGCGGGAGTACCGCCGGCTGGGCGGGGAGGTCGACGAGCTGGAGGTCGACGCCTATCTCCACCACGCCCTGCACCTGGTCCCCCGGCACCGGGACAGCCTCGCACGGGTCACCAACCGCCTGGTCCCCGACGCCCGCGTGCCGTGCTCCCGGGACCTGCGGCCCATCGACGGCATGTCGGAGGCGTGACCCGCGCCCCTCGGTGACGCGGCCGGTCCGATAACGTGACGGCATGGCCGAACAGCGCGCAGGACGCACCCTCACCGCCGGACTGGTCGGATACGGCATGGCCGGGCGGCAGTTCCACGCGCAGCTGCTGCGCCGGGCGGGCTGCCGGGTCACCGACGTCGTCACGACCGACCCCGCCCGCCGCGCCGAGGCGGGCGCCGACTGGCCCGGTGTGACGGTGCACCCGGACCTCGCCGCGCTGCTGGGGAGCTCCCGGCCGGACGTGCTGGTCGTCGCCTCGCCGACGGGCCGGCACGTCGAGCACGCACTGGCCGGGCTGGACGCAGGGATCCCGGTGGTCGTCGACAAGCCGCTCGCCCTCGACCGCGAGGGAGCCGCCGCCGTCGTCCGGCGGGCCGAGGCCACCGGTACGCCGCTGACCGTCTTCCACAACCGGCGCTGGGACGCCGAGCAGCTGACCCTGGCCCGGGTCCTCGCGGAGGGCCGGCTGGGCGACGTGCACCGGTTCGAGCGCCGCTGGGAGCGCTGGCGGCCGGTGCCGAAGAACCGGTGGCGGGAGAACGCGGTCGGCGAGGGCGGCGGGCTGCTGCTCGACCTCGGTCCGCACCTCGTCGACGCCGCGATGCAGCTGTTCGGGCCCGTGAGCGGTGTCCGGGCCGAGCTGCGCGCCCTCACCACGCCGGCGGAGGACGACGTCTTCCTGGCCCTGGACCACGCCTCGGGCACCGTGAGCCACCTGTGGGCCGCCAGCCTGGCCGGCGCCCCGGGCCCGCGGACCCGGGTGCTCGGCTCGGCGGGCGCCTTCCTGGTGCCCGGCCACGAGGACACCCCCGGCCCCTTCGACGTCCTGGCCCCCGGGGAGGGTATGGCCGGCTGGCTGGTCCGCGGCACCGAGTCGGTCCCCGTGCCCACCGCCGCCGGCGAGCCTGCCGACTTCTACCGGGACGTGGCCCGGTGGGTCCTCGACGACGGGGCCGTTCCGGTGGACCCCCGGGACGCCGTGGCCGTCGCCGCGGTGCTCGACGCCGCCCGTCGCAGCGCCGCGTCGGGCGCCCGGGAGGTCCCCGACGACGTCCGGCCGCCCACCGCGGCGGGCTGAGTCCGCCGTCCCCGGTGGGAGGGGGTGGCGAGCACCCCCTGGGCCGCCCGGCCCGGATCCGTCCGCCGGGGACCCGCCCGCGGCACCGGGCCTGCTCCGGCGAGGTGCGCGCGAAGCAGGGGCCGGTGCACCGGGAGGCCGGGCAACGGTCAGGCCGCCAGGGCGGAGAGGCTGTGAGCGGGCTGGAACGGCCGGCTCGACGGCTTCCGCGAGGATGGGTGGGCGCGGGCGCCGTCGGGGGCGGAGACGCGCACGCTCCCGAACTCGGCGGAGGACCCGTCGTGGTCGACGGCCGACTGCAGCAGCGTCACCGCCGTGGGCTCGAGGTGCTGGAGGGCGGCCAGGTCGACCTCGACGTGCACGGAGGGCGTGAGCGCGCGGGCACGGCGGATCAGGGGGTGGAGGACGTGCTGGTTGGCCTCGGTGAGGCATCCGGTGATGTGCAGCTGGACGGAGGTGCCGTCGAGGTCGATGTCGACGAGGACGGACAGTGTGTGTTTGATGGTGGAGCTCTCAACAGTCGGAGGGACCGGCGACCGCAGGGGCGGCCGGTCGGAGGGGGCGCCGATCAGAGGCGCATGTCGGTCTGCCCGTGGGGGCGGGCGCGCAGGAACGGTGCTCCTGCGGTGGGGAGGGACCGTCCGCCCCGGCGGTCCGGGCCCTGGCGGCCACGGCGGGTCGCGGCGAGGGCAGCGTGCCGGCTCGTGCCCGGCCCGGGGGCCGGGCGAAGGGCGCGGCGGATCCGGCGGGCGGGAGACGGCGCCCGTCCCCGCACGCAGCGGGGCACGGAGCGGACTCGGCCCCGCGGGGCCGGCGAGCAGGCACCAGGGTCACGGCGGCGTGCAGAATCCCGGTGCGGTCGAACCGGTGGGGTGTTCCTGCCCGGTGATGGCCCGGAGGGACGGGCTGACGCCCGGCGCGGCGGTGCGCCGGTGCGGGCCCATGGCCTGGGCTCACCCGCGGGGAAGGTGCACCCTGCACGGTCCTGCGGTGGTGCAGAAGAACAGCAGGGGTGGTGCCGCGGCCCGGGGGCCCGCGGCCGGAACGAGGAATCGCCACCCGGTCCACCGGATGGCGATTCCTGGAGCGACGCCGGGGTGTTTCAGCCCGGCGTCGCGGATCTCAGGAGGAGATCAGTGGGAGCTCATGCCACCACGGTGATGTTCGCGGCCTGGGGGCCCTTGGGGCCGTCCTGGGTCTCGA
>NZ_JAVHZE010000022.1:0-45207 GCF_040981185.1 Kocuria sabuli | reverse complement strand
GGTGCAGCGCAGATTGCACTTGTCGATCACCGACAGCCGCAGATCCGTGGCCCGGCGCCCGTGCCGGTCCATCAACCCGGTCCCGGCCGGGGCCCCGGAGGGGCCCGGCCCGGCACCGCGCACCCGCGGCAGACCCAGGGAAACACTCATGACACCGCCTCGATGGTCTCGACCGGCGCAGCGGGGGCCGGCGCGCCGGGTGGTCCGCCCAGTGTAGTCGGACCCCATGACGCCGACCCTGCGGGATCCGTGCGCGGCGTCAACTGCGCCCGGGCGGATCCAGCTCGTCCAGCCGGGCGAGGGCGTCCGTCCACCGGGCCTGCCGCTCCTCCGGGGTCTGCTCCCACCAGGGGGTGCCGCGCTCGCCCAGGCCCCGCTTGGCCAGGCCCACCCGCTCCCGCACGGCGCGCAGCTGCGCCTCCGTGCCCTCCCGCCGGACGGTGCGCACCGCCGCGCGGGCGCGCCCCAGGTGTGACCTGAGCCGGGCCGCGACGTCCTCGGGCAGCGCGGGGTCCTGCCGGCGCCACCGCCGGCCGTCCACCACGATCCACCGCCCGTCCGGCGTGTGCTCCACCTCCCGCTGTGCCATGGCACCCATCCTGCCAGCCCCGTCCCCACGATCCGTCCGGGGCGGCGGTCCGCGGTCGAGCACGCCGCAGCAGGGGCCCCTACGCTGGGGGCATGAGCAGGCACGCGCAGCACCCGGTCCGCAGCGTCGACGAGCACCTCCGTGCGGTCACCGAGGCCCTGCGGTCGGTCCGTCCGCGAGCGGAGACCGTCTCCCTGGAGGACGCGCTCGGCCGGGTCCTGGCCGAGGACCTCGTGGCTCCCCTGGGCCTGCAGCCCTTCGACAACTCGCAGATGGACGGCTTCGCGGTGCGCGCCGCCGACAGCCGCCGGGCACCGGGGGAGGACGGGCACGTGCCGTTCGTCGTCGTAGCCTCCGTCCCGGCGGGCCACGTCCCGGACCCGCTCGGCCCGGGGGAGGCAGCCCCCATCATGACCGGTGCACCGCTGCCGCCCGGAGCGGACGCCGTGGTGCCGGTCGAGGAGACCCGGCCGGGCGGCTTCCCCGCCCCCGGGACCGTGCTCCGGCTCCCGCCCGACCAGCCGGCCGGCCGGTTCGTGCGCCGGGCGGGGGAGGACGTGGCCGAGGGCGACACGGCGCTGTTCGCGGGGCAGCGGCTCACGCCGGCCCGGCTCGGGCTGGCCGCCGCACTGGGGTGCGCCACGCTCCCCGTGCGGACGCGGCCCCGGGCCGTGCTCTACACGACGGGCGACGAGGTCGTGGCCCCCGGCGCCCCCCGCGGTCCCGCCCAGATCTTCGACGCGAACGCGGCCATCCTGCGCGCCCAGCTGGCGGAGGCGGGCGTGGAGGTCCTCGCGGCCCACCTCGTCCCCGACGACGCCGGGGCCTTCGCCGCGCGGCTGGCCGCGGACGCCGCGCTGCGGCCCGACCTCTTCGTCTCGTCCGGGGGCGTCAGCGAGGGCGCCTACGAGGTGATCCGGCAGGTGCTGGGGCCTCAGGGGGAGTTCGTGCACGTGGCGATGCAGCCGGGCGGACCGCAGGGTCTCGCCCGGCCGGAGGGCGTGCCCTTCGTGTGCCTGCCCGGCAACCCGGTGAGCACGCTCGTGTCCTTCGAGATGTTCCTCCGCCCGGCCCTGACGGAGGTCGTCGGCGCCCCGGCCCCGCGCCCGCGCCGCACCGTGCCGCTCGCGGAGGCCGTCCGCCCGCTGCCCGGCAGGACCCAGGTGCGCCGGGGCGTGTGGGACGGCACGTCGGTGCGGATGGTGGGCGGGCCCGGCTCCCACCTGCTGGCCGCCGCGGCCCGCGCCGACGCCCTCGTCCTGCTGCCGCCCGGCGACGCCGAGCTGCCGGCGGGCACTCCCGTGGAGACGCTCTCCCTGGACTGAGCCGGCGCGGGAGCCGTCCGCGCTGCTGGCTAGACTGGCCTGCGCCCCCGCCCGGACGACCGCAACAGAACAGGCCCCCATGAAGTCCCTGCCCGCGCCCCTGCTCCTCGCCGCCACCGCCGTGCTCCAGGCGCTCGGCCGCTACGAGTACCACCAGAACGCGATCACGGTGGTGGGCCAGATGCTCTTCCCCATCTTCTTCGCCGTCCTGGCGCTCTTCCTCGCCCGGCGCGGCACGGAGGGGGCCTTCGGCACCACGCACCTCGTCCTGCTCGTGGCCGGCGCGCTCCTGTTCGTGCTCAGCCTGGTGGGCCGCGGCGGCACCGTCCCGGAGCTGTATCCCTCGGTGTGGGTCTACTACACCGCGTTCGCCCTCGTGGCCGTCGAGGCCGCGCTGCGGATCGCGGGGACCCCGCGGCGCGGGCGCGAGGCGTCCCCCGGCGAGGGGTCCGCCGGGCACTGAGCGGCTACCCGCGCCCCGCCGTCCCGCCGGGAGCCCCGGCGCGCTCCACGACGAGGCGTGCCAGGAGCTCCGGGCGCGTCTCCGGCAGCCAGTGCCCGGCGTCCAGCTCCACGAACCGGTAGGGGCCGCGCACGTGCTCGGCCGTCAGCTCCGCGGCCCGCCGGCCCAGGGCGAGGTCCCGGTTGCCCCACGCGTAGGTGGTCGGGACGTCGACCGCTCCCGTGCGCAGCCGGGACAGCGGCAGGGCACGGTACCAGTTCAGGGCCCCGGTCAGCGCACCCGGCTCCTCCATCCGGGCGGCGTAGCGAGCGGCCTCCGCGGCGGGCAGGCCCGAACGGTGCAGGAGCTCGCCGAGCCGCGGGCGCAGCAGCGCCTCGGGGGCCCGGGGCAGCTGGAAGGCGCCCACGTAGGCGGAGCGCAGCCCCTGCCCCGAGCGGACGAGGGAGCGCGCCAGCGCCCGCGGATGGGGCACCGAGGCCACGGTGAGGGACGCCGCCCGTTCGGGCCGGTGCGCCGCGAGGGCCCACGCCACGATCCCGCCCCAGTCGTGGCCGACCACGTGCGCGCGCTCCAGCCCGGCGGCGTCGAGCACCGCCACGGCGTCCTCGACGAGCAGCTCCAGCCGGTAGGCCCCCCGGCCCGTCGGCCGCGCACCGGGGGAGTAGCCCCGCTGGTCCGGCGCGAGCGTGCGCAGGCCGGCGTCGTGCAGCACGGGCGTGACCCGGTCCCAGCACGTGCGGTCCTGGGGGAAGCCGTGCAGCAGGAGCACGGGGGCGCCGTGCGAGGGTCCCTCGTCGCGGACGTCGAGCAGCAGGCCGCCGGAGGGGCAGCGGGTCGGTCGGTCCATCCGTCCAGGGTATCCGGGGCTCTCCCGCGCGGGCCGGAGCGGACGGATCACTCCTCGGAGGCCCGCCGGACGCCGGACAGGGGCGTGCGCCAGACCTCCGGGTCCGCGGCGGGGAACCGGCGTCCGGTCACGAGCTCCGGGACGATCCGGACGAAGATGCCCTTGGGCCCCGCCTGCCACGGGAAGAGCGGCAGGTCCACGGTGTCCATCAGGCCCTCGATCGACCGGATGCGCTCGGCGCGGCCCCTGGTCACCACGCTCCACGCGGTGCCGTCGGCGGCGTCGTACCCGTCGATCTCGAGGGCCACCGGGACGTCGGAGAGGGCGGCCGAGACCTTCGTCCCCTCCGCGGAGCGGAAGACGAGGCTCCCGTGGTCCACGACGAAGTTGACCGGGAAGATGTCCGGGTGGTCCTCGACCCACACGGCGAGGCGCCCCACTCCGGCCTCGTGCAGCAGCTCCCAGCAGCTGTTCACCGGCAGGTTCTCGACCTCTGTGGTGTGCTCGTCCGTCATCCTGTGCTCCTCGGGGTGGGTCTGCGGCATCGGCGGCGCCGGGCGGGCGTGCGGCCAAGCTAGCACCGCCACCGGCCCGGATCCAGGGCATGACGCGGGCGGACCGGACCCGGCTCCTGACCCGGCGCGGGCCGGAATCCGGGCCGGAACGATCTGGGCCAGAATGGTGGGACGCACCGACCGGCAGATCCGAGGGGACCGAACCGACATGACCGAGCAGCAGCAGGGCCTCACCCACGTGCGGGCCGACGGGTCCGCGCACATGGTGGACGTCTCGGAGAAGGCCGTCACGACCCGGGAGGCCACGGCCACGGCGACGCTGCGCACCCGCCCCGACGTCGTCGGGCAGGTCTTCGCCGCGGACCTGCCCAAGGGCGACGCCCTGCCGGTGGCCCGGGTGGCCGGGATCATGGCGGCGAAGCGGACCTCCGAGCTGGTCCCGCTGTGCCACCCGCTGCCGATCAGCAAGGTCGTCGTGGACTTCGAGCGGCTGGCGGACGGGGTGCGGATCACCGCGACCGTGCGCACCCGGGGGGTGACCGGCGTGGAGATGGAGGCCCTCACCGCGGCGTCGGTGGCCGCGCTGACTCTGTACGACATGATCAAGGCCGTCGACAAGCTCGCCGAGATCGGCGGGATCAAGGTGCTCGGGAAGTCCGGCGGGAAGTCGGGGGACTGGGTCCGCGACGACGGGGACGGCGCATGAGGACCGCAGCCGTCATCGTCGCCTCCACCCGGGCGGCCGCAGGCGTCTACCGGGACCGGAGCGGGCGGATCGCCGCGGACTGGTTCGGCTCCCACGGCTTCACCGTGGAGGGCCCTTTCGTGGTGGCCGACGGCGAGGACGTCCGCGCCCAGCTCGAGCGGCTGCTCGTGGCGCGGGCGCCGGAGGACCGGCCCAGCGTCGTGGTGACCAGCGGCGGGACCGGCCTGGCCCCCGACGACCTGACCCCGGAGGTCACCCGTCCCTTCCTCGACCGCGAACTCCCCGGCATCATGGAGGCACTGTGGGCGGAGGGCCGCAGGACCACGCCCCTGGCCGTGCTCAGCCGCGGGCACGCCGGCGTCAGCGGGCACACCTTCGTCGTCAACCTCCCGGGCTCCACCGGCGGGGTCTGGGACGGGTTGAAGGTGCTCGAGCCGCTGCTCGACCACGTCTGCGACCAGCTGGAGGGCCACCGCGACCGCGGCCACGACGGTCCCCAGCACGGTCCCCGGCACCACGGCCCCGATCCGCACGAGAAGCACGAGGAGACCGACCGATGAGCAGTCCCGGACCGATCCAGGCACAGACCGCCGTCGTCGCCGCGTTCGTGACCGACGAGGCGCTGGACCACGGGCAGGCGGTCACCGCCGTGCAGGACGAGCGCACCGGCGCCGTGGTCTCCTTCAGCGGCGTGATCCGCGACCACGACGGCGGCCGGTCCGTCACGAGCCTCGACTACACCTGCCACCCCGGTGCCGGTGCGGCGATCGAGCAGGTCGCCCGCTCGGTCGCCGACGAGTTCCCGGGCGTGCGGATCTGGGCCGCCCACCGGGTCGGGCACCTGGGGATCGGGGACTCCGCGCTGGAGGCCGCCGTCGGCGCCGCCCACCGCAAGCTCGCGTTCGCCGCGTGCGACGCGCTCGTGGACCGGATCAAGACCGAGGTGCCCATCTGGAAGGAGCAGCTGTTCGCCGACGGCTCCACCGAGTGGGTCGGGCTGGACGCCTGAGCGCCATGGACCTGCCTCCGCTCGTCGAGCCCGCGGCGACACTCACCGACGCCGAGCTGCGCCGCTACGCCCGCCACCTGACCGTCCCCGAGATCGGCGAGGAGGGCCAGCTGCGGCTGAAGAACGCCCGGGTGCTGTGCGTGGGCGCGGGCGGGCTCGGCTCCCCGGCCCTGCTCTACCTCGCCGCCGCGGGCGTCGGGACCCTCGGGATCGCCGACGACGACGTGGTGGACTCGTCCAACCTCCAGCGCCAGGTGATCCACGGGGAGGCCGCACTGGGCACGCCCAAGACGCGCTCGGCCGCCGCCCGGATCGCCGACCTCAACCCGCTGGTGCGCGTGGTCGAGCACCGCGAGCGGCTCACGGCCGCGACCGCGCCGGAGGTCCTGGCCGGCTACGACCTCGTGCTGGACGGCACGGACAACTTCGAGACCCGCTACCTCGTCTCCGACGCCTGCGAGCTCGCCGGCGTTCCGCACGTGTGGGGTTCGATCCTGCGCTTCGACGGCCAGTACTCGGTGTTCTGGGGCGCGCACGGACCCACCTACCGTGACCTCTACCCGGTGCCGCCGGCGCCCGGCTCGGTGCCCAACTGCGCCGAGGCGGGGGTGCTCGGCGTCCTGCCGGGGCTGCTGGGGACCGCCATGGCCGTCGAGGCCGTCAAGCTGGTCACGGGCGTGGGCACCACGATGCTCGGCCGCGTGGCCACCTACGACGCCCTCTCCGCCCGCTGGTGGGAGATCCCGCTGGCGCCCACGCCGGGACGCCCGCCGGTGACCTCGCTGCGGGACGACGCCGGGGCCCCCGCCTGCGCGGTGCCCGTCCCGGCCGGTCCGGCCGGGGAGGCGACGGCCGAGGAGGTGCCCACGGTGACGGCGCCGCAGCTGGCGGAGCTGCTCGCCGCCCGCGAGCGCGGCGAGGCGGAGTTCGAGCTCCTGGACGTGCGCGAGCCCTACGAGGCCCGGCTCGCGGCCATTCCCGGCGCGCGGCTGGTCCCCCTGGGCGAGTTCGAGTCCGGTGAGGCGTGGGCGGGGATCGACCCGGCCCGCCGCGTGCTGCTGCACTGCAAGGCCGGGGCGCGCTCCGAACGGGCCCTCCGGCTGCTGCGGGCGGCCGGGCACACCGACGCCGCGCACCTGGAGGGCGGGGTCCTGGCGTGGATCGAGCAGGTCGACCCCGCCCAGCAGCCCTACTGAGCGAGCCGGGCCGGTCCGTACCGGGCTTCGCGGGGAGCGGACAGCGCTGGCGGGTCCACCCCCGCACCTGCCTACGGTGGGGCCGTACCGTCCTGACGAAAGGATTTCCGCATGTCCGAGAACAGCATCTCCGCCAGCCGCGTCATCGACGCCCCCGCCGACGCCATCTTCGACGTCCTCAGCCTCCCCTCCCGCCACCGGCAGATCGACGGCTCCGGCACGGTCGTCTCCGGCGACGACCAGCGGATCCAGAAGGTCGGCCAGGTGTTCGTGATGAACATGAACGGCGAGCACATGGGCGGCGACTACGTCATGGAGAACACCGTCTCCGGCTTCGACGAGAACAAGCTCCTGGCCTGGCGGCCGAAGCCGCAGGGCGCGGAGCTCGAGGGCTGGGAGTGGATCTGGGAGCTGGCGCCCCAGGGCCCCGGCTCCACCCTGGTCACCGAGACCTACTCCTGGGAGCACGCGACCCCCGAGGCCAAGCAGGCCGTGTCCTTCCCCCTCTTCGAGGAAGGGGCTCTGGAGCACTCCCTCGAGCGGCTCGCCGCGGCCGTCTCCGAGAAGTGAGCGGCTGAGCACCCTCGTACCCGCGCGCCGGCGCCCGCCCACCTCGAGTGGCCGGGCGCCGGCGCGCGTGCGCTCAGCGCGGTCGACGGCGGACTGGCGGCTCCGGCGCGGCCGGGGCCCGGTCGCCCACCGCCGCGGCCGGGCCGTGCGGCCGGGCGCCGGTGCCGGGGTCCACCCAGAGCACCTCCCAGAGGTGCCCGTCCGGGTCCCGGAAGCTGCGCGAGCGCAGGAAGCCGTAGTCCTGGACGTCGCCCTCGGTCGCGCCGGCGCGGACCGCCCGGTCGACGACGGCGTCGACCTCGACGGGAGAGCCGACGTCGATCGCGGCGACGACGGAGGCGTCGACGGGAGTGCCCGGCACCCCGGGGCCCACCGTGTACAGGTGGCGGTCCTCGCTGAGCACCATGACGTGCTCCGCGCCGCGGACCAGCACCGTGCCGCACCCGTCCCCGCACGAGGGGCGCAGCTCCCAGCCGAGACGCTCGTAGAAGCGCCTCGTCCGGTCCGGGTCCGTGACGGGAAGGATGACGAATTCGGTCGTGGTCATGATGTCTCCTCCGTGCTGCGGCAGAGCCCGTCCCCAGGATGGTCCCCGGCCGGTGCACACGCAACGCTGTGACAGCGGATCGGCCCGCATGTCGGGACGGGAACGGGACGGCATCGGGGCGGTGCCGGAATGGGATCGGGGCCCGCACCGTTGGAACGGGCATGTTCGTCATCGGAGTCGAGTCGTTCGGAGGGCCCGAGGCCCTCGCCGTCCACGAGGTGCCGGATCCGCATCCGGGTCCCGGGGAGGTGCGGATCCGGGTGCGGGCGGCGGCCGTGAGCCCCACGGACACCGTCCTGCGCGCCGGGGGCCAGACCCTGGACGGGCGCCGCCCACCGCACGTGCCGGGGATGGACGCGGCCGGGACCGTCGACGAGGTCGGCGAGGGCAGCGTCTGGCAGGTGGGGGACGCGGTGATGGCCATCGCCCTGCCCCGCGGCGAGCACGGGGGCGCCTACGCGCAGCTGCTGGTCGCCCCGGACGACTCGATCGCCCGCCTCCCGGCGAACGCGGACTTCGCCACGGCCTCCACCCTGCCCATGAACGGGCTCACGGCCCTGCAGATCCTCGAGGCGCTGGACCTCCAGCCCGAGCAGACCCTCGCCGTCACCGGGGCCGCCGGCACTCTCGGCAACTACGTGGTGGAGCTGGCCAAGCACCAGGGGCTCACCGTGGTCGCGGACGCCGCGGACCAGGACCTGGAGCTCGTGGAGAGCCTGGGCGCCGACCACGTGGTGGCCCGCGGCGACGACGTGGCGGAGCGGATCCGGGAGTTCTTCCCCGACGGGGTCGACGCCGTCGTGGACGCGGCCGTGCTCGACGAGAAGGCGGCTCCGGCGGTGCGGGACGGCGGCGGGTTCGCGACCGTGCGGGGGTGGACCGGGGACGCGGGCCGGGGCATCACCGTGCACCGGATCGGCGTCTACGACGAGTACCACTCCGGGGACAAGCTCGAGCTCCTGCGCCGGTACGTGGAGGACGGGGTGCTGACCCTGCGCGTGGCCGACCTCCTGCCGGCCGCGGAGGCCGCCGAGGCCCACCGCCGGCTCGAGGCCGGCGGTGTCCGGGGGCGGCTGGTCCTGCAGTTCTGACGCCGCCGGGGCCTCTGCGTGCCCCCGGCGGGACCTCAGAGCCCGGACCGGTACTGGTGGTCGACCCCGGCCTGGTCCACCTTGCGGTGGAAGCGCATCCCGGTCAGTCCGCCGAGGATCGCGGCGATCAGCGGGACCAGCACGGCGACGACGAGGGCGATGATGCCCCCGGTCGTCAGCGCGCCCTCGTTGAGGGGGATCCGGGGGAAGCTGTTGAGCTCGCGCAGCACGTTGAACTGCTCGCCCGCCACCGCGCCCAGGACGGCCAGCACGATCGCGATGACGACGGCCCAGACCCACACGGCCACGCCCTGCTTGGCGCCGTCGAACCGGGCCATCCGGCCTGCCACGTAGCCGCCCGCGAAGTAGGCGATGAACAGGATCAGGGCGAGGACGATCCCGCTGACGATCCCCACGGTGCCGGCGTTCTGGCCGACCTGGTCCGCGATCTCCTGCGGGTCGGTGCTGGTGGCCACTCCGACGCCCGCCCCGATCGCGGTCAGGAGCGCGGTGAGCAGCACGGCGATGCCGGTGGCGGTCATCCAGCCGAAGAACGCGCAGCCGAACTTCACGCCCCCGTACTCCTGCTTCTCCGCGGCCACCACGTCGTGCCGGCGCCCTCGCGGAGTGGTGGCTCCTGAACGGTCCGGGGTGCTGCGTCCGGAGCCCTCGGGAGCGGACGATCCTGTCGGTTCCTGGTGCACCATGGTGCTCTCCTCACATCGGATCATCAGTGTGCTTAATATCTTCCTCCGAACACCCGTGCTCCGCAATGGGCCGGTACCGGACCCGTCACGGAGCGGCCCCGGTGCCGGTGACCGGAGTAGGTTGATGGTTCCAGCAGCACCTCGAGAGCAGCCCGCCCGAGGTGGGCGGGAAGGCACGACCATGGAGTTCACCCCTCGCACCGCCATCGTGACCGGCTCGGACTCCGGAATCGGGCGCGCGACCGCCGTCGCCCTCGCGGCGGCCGGCACGGACGTCGGCATCACCTGGCACGAGGACGAATCCGGCGCCGAGCGCACCGCGGACGAGGTCCGCTCCCACGACCGCCGCGCGGTGGTCGCGCGGCTGGACGCCACGGACCTGCAGGGCTGCGCCGGCGTCGTCGACGCCATGGTGGCGCAGCTCGGCGGGGTGGACGTGTTCGTGAACAACTCCGGGACCGGGGCGAACGTCCCGTTCCTCGAGACCTCGCTGGAGACCTGGCGCACGGTCCTGGCCACCGACCTGGACGGGGCGTTCCTGTGCCTCCAGGCGGCGGCCCGGCACATGGTGGCCGCCGGGCGCGGCGGCCGGCTGATCGCGGTCACGAGCGTCCACGAGCACCTGCCGCGGGTCGGCTCGAGCGCCTACGACGCCGCCAAGCACGGCCTGGGCGGGCTCGTGAAGACCATGGCGCTGGAGCTGGGAGAGCACGCGATCACCGCGAACGCGGTGGCCCCGGGGGAGATCGCGACCCCCATGACGGGGCAGGAGGACGAGGATCCCCAAGGCACCCACCGCCCCGGCGTGCCGCTGGGCCGGCCCGGGGACGCCCGCGAGGTCGCCTCGGTCATCGCGTTCCTCGCCTCCCCGGCCTCCGCCTACGTCACCGGCGCCTCCTGGGTGGTCGACGGCGGCATGGTGCAGATGGGCCCGCAGGCCGGCTCCCACCTGAGGAGCGACGACTGGCGCCAGGGCTAGACGGCAGAGGGCACGACGCTGCCGACGCGGACCGGGGTGCGTGAGGCCGGCGGCTGCCGGGGGCTCCCCGGCAGGGGAGTGAGCTCGCACCGGACGGAGGATCAGCCGCGAGCGAGGAGATACTCGGTGCGCACGTGGCCATGGGGGAACGCGAGACTGGAGCGCAGCTCCAACCTCGTGTCGCCGGGAACGGTCGGTGCCAACGGGCGCCCGGTCCCGATGAGCACCGGGACGACCCGCAGACGCAGGACGTCGACGAGTCCGGCCGCGAACAAGGCGTCCGCCAGCGTCAGGCTGCCCCACAGCACCAGGTCGCCGCTGTATCGCCGGCTCAGCTCGGCCACGGCCTGAGCTCCGTCGCCGCGTTCCACGATCGCCGGCGCGAACGTGCCCCAGGGTGCCTCGTCGAGAGTGGCGGAGACGACGTGCTTGGGCAGCGTGTTGATCGGCCCCGCGATCCGCTCGGTGGTCCCATCGGCGCCGGGCCAGTAGGCGGCGAACATGCGGTAGGTGGTGGCGCCGAGCAGGATCGCCTCCACCTGCGCGAGCATCCGGAGCTGGTCGTCCTCGGTCTCGGAGAAGTCCGAGTCCACGAACCAGGAGATGTCCCCGTCGGGGCGGACGGTGTATCCATCGGCGCTGACGATCTGCTCCACGATCACCCGTCCCATGGACCCTCCTCAGATCAGGGGGTGCGCGTCCCGACCACGATCCCCTCGGGGTCACCCGTTTCCAGGCTACGCCGCAGCCGATGCGCCCATGCCTGCTGGACGAAGTGTGGCTCCAGCTCGTCCGGGACCGCATCGGCCGGGGAACCCCCGGCGGATGCGGCACGCGCGTGGTCGTCCATTGCGCTCACGCTACGCACCGCTCTCGGCAGGGCTGGTGGAGTTGCGGGTCGCCCGCGTGTTCCGGAAGCGGTACAGGGCCGCGCCCAGCAGCGTGAGCACGGCGGCGGGTGCGGCGTGCATTCCCGCGATCCCCAGGGCCGCCTCGGCCCACCGCACGATCTCCATTGCGGTCAGGGGCATGCCTTGGAAGAAGCCGAACACGCCGACGAACAGGTGGTGCACGAACACCACCGCGGCTCCCACGACCGCCCACAGACCAACGACCTGTCCCGTGGGCACCAGGCGGTAGCCGTCGGCAACCGCCCAGATGCCGGCAGGCACGAAGGCGATCAGCATGGCGATCAGCCCGGGCCCGAGATGCGGGTTCCAGAGGAACCAGTCGTTGCGCAGCATCACCTCGAAGCTCACCCGCATGGCGACGACGATCGGCACCAGGCGCACCAGGACCCGCAGCACCCAGTAGAGGGGTCCCGTGCGGCGTGGACCGGGCTGGTCGGCTGTCGTGCTGGCGTCGTCGTTCCGTCCGGCCGTCATGTCATCCACGCTCCTGTCGGCCGAGCACACGGCTCCGGCCGACGGCCGGCCACGTGCGGGGGATGACCGGGTTCGCGCCGGCGGCCATCGAGACGGGGTCCATGGCACCACGGTAGGCGGGCTGGCGCGGGAAGACCGCAGCGCACCCGGGGTGCTGCGGCCTCGAGAGGCTCAGCCCAGCTCGGGAATCCGAGCGGTGAGCCAGTCGGTGACCCACCGTTCGAGCCGCTCGGCGTCCCGGTCCGGGGCGCCGGCGGTGATGACGTCGCCGAGGTAGGAGACGAATCCGTCCAGCAGGGTCACGACCTCGCCCGGGGTGCCGCGGCGGAACTCCACGCCGTAGCGGGCCCAGGACGGCCGGTGGTGTGGGGCAGGGGCCTCCGGGTCGAAGGGACGCCCTCGTCCTCCAGGGCCGTGATCCGGCCGGCGACCCACCGCCACAGGGGCGTCAGCGACCCGGGGTGCCGTCGAGCGGCGCCGCGTCTCGCTCTGGTGCCCATGTGTGCGGACGCTCGCCGGAGCCGTGCAGTGTCAGGGGTTCGTGCTGATCTCCCCGCCGAGCTCGTCCTGGAGCTGCTGCAGTTGAGCCACGTCCTGCGAGAGGACGACCCAGTTGCCCGCGTGCAGGAAGGGGATCCTCCCTCGATCGGCGAGGGTGCTCAGAAGCCCCTCCATGCTCTCTTCGGATCCGGCGACTGCCATTCCCATGAGGCCGTTGGTGCAGTCGAGGAAGGTGGTCTCCGGATCATCGGGTGCGGGCAGCTGGTCGGTGCCCGGGCACTCCACGCCGGCATCGACGACGGCCTCGCGCAGCGCCACGGCGTCGTCGTAGCTCTCGGCGGGTCCGTCCACCATCGCCTGGATGTCGTCGGTGGCGGGCCCGCAGCCGGTCAGCGCCAGGGCGGAGAGGGTCAACAGGGTGGTAGCAGCTCGGCGCACAGGTCTCTCCGGTCGTCGGGGGATCGAGCATGGGCTGGGATTCGAGCGCGTGGGCGCACGGGCAGGCACCTGCTTCGATCCTATGCGCCCCGGCACGGTCCGGCGGCACGGCTGGTGGCGAGCGTGACGGTGATGGGTCCGCACGCATGGTGGCCGAACCAGTCGGCCCGACCTCGAGGAGCACCCCGTTCCCACCCCGGAACCCGAGGAGGCCGTCGCCACGATCACCGTCCTGGACTCCGACGCTCCACGATGAACACCGCGACGAGCGGCGGGCCCACCCGGCGGACCGATCACGGTCGCTACGCTGGCGGCACGGCTGAGACAGGAGCGACCGAGGCCGGCGGCGGGTCCCGCTGATGCCGGCCGACGAGATCCTCCGGCTGGCCGGCTGTTCGCTGCTGCTCGCCGGGTTCCTGTTCATCCTCCGCTGGTGGGTGGAGACCCGCGGCGAGGACCGGACCAGCCGGGACCGGCGGATCGCCGTCGTGCTGACCAGCGCCTCGCTGGTGCTGACCGCTGCCGCGATCGTGGTCGGTGCGGGCGCAGGCTGATCAGCACTCATCGAGAGGAGGGCCGCCGTTGCCGACGTCGCTGAAGATCCACCTGGTTGCCCTCGGGTTCCTGTTCGTCGGTCTGGCCTTGCTGGCGCGGGGTCTGGTCGAGGGCAAGGGCACGATGCCGAAGGGCCGGGACCGTCGTGCTGCTGCCGGGATGTTCCTCGTCTCGGCCGCGCTGTTCCTGGCCGCCGGCGGTCTCCTGATGTCCGGGGACTGAGCGCCGGAGCTGCAGGTGGCTCCGTGGCGGCCCCGCTAGGAATCAGGGCCGCCACGGGCAACGAGCGCCTGACAGGGGCGCTCCGTGCGGCGAGACCACGCCCCCCGACGGGCCTCGCGCTGTCGGGCCGCTCGCAGCGGCTCGCCGACACGAGTCAGCCTATGCACGGGGGTGCGGTCCGGGGAGCCCCACTTCTGTGCACAAGCATGGGCTCGGCGGCGCCACGCCCGGCCGGGCCCGGGCGAGGACGTCGCACTCGGCCTCGGGAAGGAGCTGGACCGCGGTCAGCGAGGCCCCGGACAGGTCGTGGCGGAGCGGGTCGGCGAGCAGCTGCGGGGCCCCGACGTGGCGGGAGGTCAGGTGGCCGGTGACCACCGCGTCGCCGGAGGCGAGGATGCCGGTGTCACCGATCAGGTAGGAGGTGTGGCCGGCGCCGGCGGCATCCTGCGGCGGGCTTCCATCACCTTGGCGTGCGAGGACTCCATCCGGGCTCCCACCATGAACGCCGTCCCGACGACCGGTCCGAGCACCCAGGCCGAGGACGGTCCGAGGAGGACGAGCAGCATCACCGTCACCGCCCAGGCCACCAGCCCGGCCATCCAGGACAGCACCACCGTCGGCATCGCCGTGGTCACGTAGTCGGTGGTCATCGGCAGCGGCTCCGGATCGCCCTCGTCCTCGAGCTTCCGATGTCTGGCCCGGGTGCGCGCGTAGAACACGAAGCAGACCGTCAGGGCGACCAGTCCGGCGACGGCGTTGGACAGGCCGTACCCGCCGATGGCGACCACCCGGTCCCACACCGCCTCGCCCACCGTGTCGAGGAAGAGGGAGACAGCGAAGTACGCCGGGATCCACCACCACCGGAACGGCCGGCGCTCTCGCGGCGCACCGGAACTCCCGGCGTCGTCGATCCCCTCCGTGCTCACCGCGCCACCCCCGCACAGGTCCGTCTACGGGCTCAGCGTAACGAGCCCGGTCGGGATCCGTGTCCGCACACATGGGAGGCGAGCCCGCACCGGCCCGTGCGCCGCGGCGAAGACCGTCGGGGCCCGCCGGTACGCTCGACGAGTGCACGACCCGACTCCCGGAGGTAGCCCATGTCAGAGCCCCCTCGGCCGCAGCGGCGGGTCAGGAACGGCTGGGCACGCCTCGACCAGCGGCTGAGCCGGCTGGAAGGCACGGCATGGCGCAGGATCAGGTCGGTCCCGCTGCGCTGGTGGGTCCGCGCCGCGGCCGTGACGATCGTTCTCCTCATCGCCTCGTACCTGCTCGGCCTCGGCGTCGGGTGGATGGGGTGGTTCCGCGACCTCGTGGACCGCGCCTGGGTGGTGTACGACCACGTGCTGGAGCGGGTGATCCCCTGGGCGATGCTGCTGCCGCTGGCGATCGCCTACGTGGCCTACCGCGTCTACCGCGCGGACCAGTGGTGGAAGCGCGCCGAATGGGCTCTCGACGCCGCCTCCGAGGGCAGGGCCCACACTCGCCGGCGGTTCGGGAACAAGGCGATCGACGAGCTGCTGGTCAGCAGGATGGCTCCCACCGAGGACTTCACGATGTTCGACGCCGTCGTCGCCGAGCGGTACGCGGACCTCGTGCAGGAGATCGCCCTGAGCGACCCGACCGTCTCCCCGCCGCCCCGCGCCTCCTGGGCGGATCCGGACGTAGACGGCACCCAGGAGAGGAGAGGACAATGACGCTACGAGACCCACTGAGGAGGTGCGTCACCGTGAGCACGACTGCATCCGGGGACAGGCAGACGGGCGCCGACCCAGGAGGCGACGCCCTGCGGCGCGCCGCCTCGGCCCTCGGGGTGGATGTCCGCACGCTGCGCGCCCTGCGCGAGCGGTCTCCGTACCGCACGGTGCCGGTGAGCCTGTGGCTGATGGGCGAGGACCCGATCTACGTCTCGACGGAACGGCAGGCCGACGAGCTGCGGGCCGTGGACAGGTCCTACCGCCTCGTCACCCGCTGAGCACTCGTCCGCTGAGCGCTCGTCGCGCGCACCGGGGGAGCGAGGTGACGTCCCGCCCCGGATAGGCTGACCCCATGTCCTGCACCGAGCACTGTGAAGCCCCCGCCGAACGCGCCGGCGGGGGCTTGCTCGTGCGCAAGGACGGGGTGAGGACCAGGAGGGGAGATCCGAGGCCGCCGTGCGGAACCTCCCTCCGGGCGTGCGGGAGTCGAAGCGGAGTGCTGATCCTCGACGCCGGCTCCACCCGCTCCGGGATCACCGCGGACGCCGTGGCCCGGAGGGGCCAGGCGGTCCGCGAGACCGACGGGACGGGGACTCCGTGGCACGGATCCGCGAGGTCAGGGGCCCGGACACGGTCGGCGTCCCCGGCGGCACCCCGCCCCGTCCACCCCTTCGAGAACCGACCTCCCGCACGAGAACTGAGGACCTGGTGAGCGTACCCTCCACCTCCACCGCAGTCGCTGCCCGCCCCCGGCGCCCGGTGCCGCTGACCGTCCTGGCGTGGCTGCTGCTGGCGACCGTGCTGGTGCGGTCCGTCTGGCTGGCCCTCGATGGCAGCATCGACCTGGACGTCTACCGGCTCGGCGGCATGGCCGTGGTCGACCGGCACGGGTTCGACGACGAGCTCTACGGACCCGGTCTGAGCCTGGACGACGACGGGGGGCTGCCCTTCACCTACCCGCCGTTCGCGGCCCTGCTGTTCGTGCCGCTGGCCTACCTGCCCGCGTGGCTCACCGAGCTCGCCCTGGTGCTGGCCACCATCGGCTTCGCGGCCGGCCTCTCGGCGGTGCTCCTGCGCTACGCGGCAGAGCGCGGACGGCCGCTGCCGCTGCAGAGCCGCCTGGACCCGGCCACGGCCGTGGCCGCCGGCACCGCGGTGCTGCTGTGGTCGGGGCCGTGGATGCGCAACGTGGGCCTGGGCCAGATCAACGCGCTGATCATCGCCCTCGTGCTCTACGACCTCCTGCGCACCCGCGACGACAGCTTCCTCGGCCGGGTGCCGCGCGGCTTCTGGATCGGGCTGGCCGCGGGGATCAAGCTGACTCCGCTGGCCTTCGGGCTGGTCTTCCTGATGCGCGGGCAGCTCCGGCCGATCCTCACGATGGGCCTCACCTTCGCCGCGACCGTGCTGGTCGGGTTCCTCCTGCTGCCGCGGGACGCGGTCGTGTTCTGGACCGAGGCCGTGGTCAGCGACGAGCGCGTGGGCAACACCGCCTACATCGACAACGTCTCGCTGCAGGGGGTGCTGCTCCACCTCGGCGTCCCCGGCGGGCTCGAGCCCGTGCTGCGCTGGGCCCTGATCCTCGCGATGCTCGTGGGCGCCGCCCTGCTGATCCGGGTCCTCGCCGCCCGGGGGATGATCCTGTCGGTCGTGGCCGTCAACGCCCTCGTCATGCTCTACATGTCCCCGGTCACCTGGTCCCACCACCACCTGTGGTGGGGGCTCGTGCTGACCACGCTGTGGGTGGACGCCTGGCCCGCGTTCCTCCGGGACGGCCCGCGCCGGCTCGCCCTGGCGCTGGGCGGGGTGGCCCTGGTGGGCCTGTACGTGGGCCCGATCCGCTGGGACGCCTGGCTGCGCCCGCTCGGCACCCCCGAACCGGCGATCGACGTGGTGGCCACCCTGCCCTACCTGGCGCTGTTCCTGCTGCTGGCCCTGTGGACGGTGACCGGGCTCCGGTCCGGGGCCCGGGGGGCCGGCGGCAGCGGCCGTGGCTGAGTCCGTCCCGCCCGGGACCTGGACGGGCTACGACCGCGGCAGCCGGGGGTACCGCCGTGTCCTGTTCGCCCTGCTGTGCGCCGGGGTCGCGACCTTCGCCCAGATCTACTCCGTGCAGGGCGTCCTGCCCCTGATGGCGGCCGAGCTCGGGATCGACGCCGCACAGGCGTCCCTGGGCGTCTCCGCCGCCACCTTCGGGCTGGCGGTGGGCGTCCTCCCGTGGTCCGTGGTCTCCGACCGCTGGGGCCGACTGCGGACCATGGTGATGGCGGTCGTGGCCGCCACGGCCCTCGGGCTCGTGATGCCCCTCGCTCCGAGCTTCGAGGCCGTGGTGGCGCTGCGCTTCGTGGAGGGGGCCGCCCTGGGCGGGATCCCCGCCGTGGCCATGGCCTATCTCGCGGAGGAGCTCGACCGCCGGCACGCCGCCGTGGCCGCCGGCACCTACGTGGCGGGCACGAGCCTGGGCGGGCTGGCCGGGCGCATCATCGCCGCCCCCGTGGGCGACGCGTTCGGCTGGCGGACCGGCACGATCACCGTGAGCGTCCTCGCGGCGCTCGCCGCCGTGGTGTTCGTCCTCGTCGCCCCGCGCCAGCGCGGGTTCGTGCGCCAAACCGTCCGGCTCACGGGGCCGTCCGGGCTGCTGGGCCGGCTGGGCGCCAACCTGGCGGACCGGGGTCTGCTGGTGCTCTACCTGCAGGGCTTCCTGCTCATGGGCGGGTTCGTGGCGATCTACAACTACCTGGGCTTCCACCTCGGCCAGGAGCCGTTCGGCGTCTCCCAGACCGCGGTGAGCCTCCTGTTCCTCGCCTACCTCTCCGGCACGTGGTCCTCGAGCACGGCCGGGCGGATCGCGGCCGCCCGCGGCCGCCGGGTGGTGCTCGTCAGCAGCGGGCTGGTGATGCTCGCGGGGCTGCTCGCCACCCTCGTCCCGTCGATCCCCGTGATCGTGGCGGGGCTGCTGCTGTTCACCGGGGGCTTCTTCGGCGCGCACGCGGTGGCGTCTGGGTGGGTGCCGGTGCGCTCGACCACCGGCAAGGCACAGGCGTCGTCCCTCTACACCCTCTTCTACTACGGGGGCTCCTCCGTGCTCGGCACGGCCGGCGGCGTGTTCTACACGGCCACCGGCTGGTCCGGGGCGGTCGCGTTCGTGGCGGCGCTCGTGATCCTCGCCGTGCTCCTGGTGCTCGTGGTGCTGCGGGACCCGGATCCGGCCTGACCCGGTGCCCGTCCGGCCGGGGGAGCCGTCACTAGTCCGTGCCGCCCCACTGCAGGGGGAACACCTCGAAGGAGCTCGCGAGCGGCACCCCGGCCCGCTCGCCCACGGCCTCCGCGTTGCCCCGCAGGAAGGCGTCCGGGTCGAAGTCGGCCCAGCCCAGGCCGTCCAGGTACGCCTGGTGCGCGCGCAGGGACGCCACGCCGGCGTCGAACGCGTCCGTGACGTCCACGGCGTGCCGGGCGTCCGGCGAGGCCGCCGCCCACACCGCCACCACGTCCGGCCACGGCGCCAGCCCGTCCT
The DNA here is from genome assembly GCF_040981185.1 of Kocuria sabuli. Classification (NCBI taxonomy): domain Bacteria; kingdom Bacillati; phylum Actinomycetota; class Actinomycetes; order Micrococcales; family Micrococcaceae; genus Kocuria; species Kocuria sabuli. Next base: position 26,354 of record NZ_JAVHZE010000022.1, on the reverse strand, counting down.
GGACCTGCTCCGGGAAGACCCACCGGTTGCCGGCGTCCCGCGCGGCGTCCAGGGTGGCGCGGCCCACCGCGATGTGGTCCGCCTGGTTCAGGTTCGTGGCACCGTCCCAGGTCTCCCGGAAGTTGTTGGTGATCACCACGTCCGGGCGGTGCCGGCGGACGACCTCCGCGATCCGGCGCCGCAGCGCCACGCCGTACTCCAGGACCCCGTCCGGCAGGCGCAGGAACTCGACCTGCTCCACGCCCACGACCCGGCAGGACTCCCGCTGCTCGTCCTCCCGCAGCGGTCCGGCCTGCTCGGGAGCCAGGCCGTCGATCCCGGCCTCCCCGCTGGTCACCAGGCAGTAGACCACGTCCTTGCCCTGCCCGGTCCACCGGGCCACGGCCGCGGCGGCGCCGAACTCCATGTCGTCCGGGTGGGCGACCACCACCAGGGCGCGCTGCCAGTTCTCGTCGACGTGCCTGAGCTGTTTCTCCACCATGTCACCCATGATGGGTGGCGGCGGGCGGTCGGGGCAATGCCTCGGTCCGCACGCCGCTCTGCTCCCGTGGCCGGTGCGGACACGGCGAACGGCTCCTGGCCGACCTACGCCGCGCCGGCGCCCGCACCAGGGGTCGAGAGGACGACGGTGGCGAGCACGGCGAGGACTCCGAGCACGTAGGCCGCGGCATGGCGGAACCTGCGCATGGTGGCTCCGCGGGGCTCGGTCCTGGGCCGGGGCAGGACGGGGGCGCCGCCGGCGGCCCGCACCTCGAGCGGAGCCGCGCCGGGCCACCGGGCGGCCGCGCCCGGACCGCTGACGAGCAGCAGCAGGGCCAGGAGGGAGACCCCGGCGGCCGCGAGGGCGCGGCCTGCGGCCGCGAGTCTGGCGGGATGCGTCATCGGAGCCTCCGGAAGGGGACGGGGGAGAAGAAGGTAAAAGCGCCCCGGCGGACGGGACCGCAGTGCATCGCCGGGGCGGAGCGGACCGGCAGCGCTGCCGGATTCCCCGTCGACACGTCAACTCTAGACAAAAGTCTATGAATCTGAACAGAAATGACCTGTCCCCACTTCACCCGACGTTACTGATCGGTAGTGTCCCCGCTCCGGCGGGTCCGGATAGCGGCCTAGGATGCCGGGGGAGGGCTCCCGCCGGGAGAGCCCCGGAGCGGAGGACCCCCATGACTCGAGCATCCCAGCGGCGCCGGGTGCACCGGTACACGGTCGACGGCGAGGAGACCGGCCGCGCGGACACCCTCGCCGGCGAGGAGCCCCTGGAGATCCGGCTCAACGGCGCCCCCTTCACCGTCACCATGCGCACCCCCGGCAACGACTTCGACCTCGTGGCCGGGTTCCTCGTCTCCGAGGGCGTGGTCCGCGCGCCGTCCGAGATCGTGCAGATGGACTACCGCAGCGGCATCGGCCCCGACGGGCAGCGCACCTACAACGTCGTCGAGGTGCGGCTCGCGCCGGGGGTCGCCCTCCCCGACACCTCCATGGAGCGGCACGTCTACACGTCGTCGTCGTGCGGGGTCTGCGGCACGGCGTCCATCGAGGCGGTCACCAAGGTCTCCTCCTTCGACCCCGCCGGGGACCCGGTCCGTCTCCCCGTGCCCGGGCTGCTCGCCCTGCCGGACCGGCTGCGCGCCGGGCAGAAGCTGTTCTCCACGACCGGGGGTGTCCACGCCGCCGGGCTCTTCCGCTGGCCCGAGCCCGGCGCGGGCACCGGCGGCGCCCCCGCCGAGCCGGAGCTGCTGTGCCTGCGCGAGGACGTCGGCCGGCACAACGCCGTGGACAAGGTCGTGGGCTGGGCGCTGCGGGAGGGGCTGCTGCCCCTGCGCGGCACGGTCCTGCAGGTCTCGGGACGCGCCTCCTTCGAGCTCGTGCAGAAGGCGTACATGGCCGGCGTCCCGGCGCTCGCGGCGGTCTCGGCGCCCTCCGCGCTCGCGGTCGACCTCGCCGAGGAGGCAGGCCTCACGCTGCTCGGGTTCAGCCGCGGGACCTCGGTCAACGCCTACGCCCACCGGGAGCGCCTGGCCGTCCGAGGGGGTCCGGAGGGCGTCCCCCCGCTGGCTACGATGGAGCCATGAAGCCCTTCCTGCTGCTCGCCACCCGTGCCCAGGACGACGTCGCGGACGAGGAGTACGAGACGATCTGCCGCTTCAGCGGTCTGCAGGAGGGCATGCTGCACCGGGTCCGCCTGGAGGCCGGGCCCATGCCGCCGATCGACCTCGAGCGCTACTCCGGGGTGATCATCGGGGGGTCCCCGTTCAACTCCTCCGACCCGCCGGAGCTGAAGTCCGGGGTGCAGCGGCGGGCCGAGTCCGAGATGCGGGAGCTGCTCGACGAGGTCGTCGCCCGTGACTTCCCCTTCCTGGGCGCCTGCTACGGGGTCGGGACCCTCGGCACCCACCAGGGGGCGGTGGTGGACCGCACGTACGGCGAGGAGATCGGGGTCGTGGAGGTGAGCCTCACCGAGGAGGGCCGGCAGGACCCCCTGCTGCGGGACTTCCCGCCGGTGTTCCACGGGTTCGTGGGGCACAAGGAGGGCACACGCACGCTGGCGCCCGCCGCGGTCCTGCTCGCCACCGGCACCGGGTGCCCGGTCCAGATGTTCCGGATCAAGCAGAACCTCTACGCCACCCAGTTCCACCCCGAGCTGGACGCCACGGCACTGGTGCACCGGATCGAGGCGTACAAGGAGCACGGCTACTTCCCGGCGGGCGCGGCCGAGGAGGTCAAGGAGCGGATCTGCCGGGGTCCGTCCGTGACCGAGCCGGAGAAGATCCTCGCGGCGTTCGTGGACCGCTACGCCCGCTGAGCCGCGTCGGGCCCTCCCGGACCGCGGTGTGTCCGCGGGGGCCGATAGCGTGGGGGCATGACCATCCGCACCGCCCCGTGGGGCCCGGGCCCCCTGGACCACCACCGCCCGGAGCCGTCTGCTCGCGTCCTGCCGTACCACCGCCTGGCCCACGCCGATCCCGAGCACCGGTGGTGGAAGCCCCTCGTGGAGCTGCTGCTCTTCGGCGCCTTCTACCTGGTGCTGGCGATCGTCTTCGGCATCGTGTGGGCCGTGGGCCTCATGGCCGTGCGCGGCGAGGAGGCCATGGACGAGATCGTCCTGGACGCCACGGCCCTGGAGATCATGGACCCGGCGATCTTCTTCATGCTGTTCTTCTCCCTGGTCCTCATGATCCCCGCCCTCCTGGCGGCCCGGGCGATCACGGGTCCCCGTCCGATCGGACTGCTGCTGTCGGTGACCGGGCGGCTGCGCTGGGACTTCCTGGCCCGGTGCCTGCTCGTGGCCCTGGGGATCTACGCGCTCGGCCACGCGGCCGCGCTCCTGCTGGAGCTCGCGGCGCTCGGGACGCTGCCGCCGCCGCAGCCCGTGGACGGCTTCTGGTGGCTGATGGCGATGATCGTGCTGGTGGTGCCGCTGCAGTCCGCGGCGGAGGAGCTCGTCTTCCGGGGCTACCTGCTCCAGAGCGTCGGGCGCTGGCTGCGCCGGCCCGTGTTCGCCATCCTGCTGCCGGTGCCCCTGTTCACGTTCGGTCACCTGTACGACGCCTGGGGTCTGCTGGCCGTGGCCTTCATGGCCGTCGTCGCCGGCTGGCTGACCTGGCGCACGGGAGGGCTCGAGGCCGCGATCGCGCTGCACGTGGTCAACAACGTGGTGGCCACGCTGTTCGGGGCCTTCGGCCTGGCCGACCCGGACGCCCAGGAGTCCACGTGGGTGGCCCTCGCGCTCTCGGCGGCCATGCAGCTCGTCTTCGCGTGGCTCGCCGTCCGCATCGCCGGCAGGCGCGGCGTGGCCGTGACGCGGACCGTGCGCCCGCCGCTCCCGGCCGTGCCCGGTGGACAGGAATGGGCGGCTCCCGCGGTCGGTCCCGGCGGCCCGATGTGGGCCGCTCCCGTGCCCGGCCCCGAGGGCTGGGTGTGCCCCGGCCCGCCCGCCTGCCCCGGCCACTGGGCCGGCCGCGCGTCCGGGCCCGCCCCGCAGCGCCTTCCGTAGACTGGCGGCATGGAATCCCGCCCCGCCGCCCTGTCCGCCGTCGAGGACCTCGGCCGCTACGTGCTGGAGTCGCCGAGCTCCTACCACGCGGCGCACGCCGCGGCCGCACGGCTGGAGGAGGCCGGTTTCACCCGCCTCGACGAGGTCCGGGACTGGGCCGGCACCGGTGTGCGCGGGCGGCGCTACGTGCTCCGCGACGGGGCCCTGATCGCCTGGGTGGCGCCCGCGCGGGTCCCTCCGGCGGCGGGCTTCCGGATCCTCGGCGCGCACACCGACTCCCCGGGCTTCAAGCTCAAGCCCCGACCCACCAGCACGGCCCACACCTGGTACCAGGCGGGCGTCGAGGTCTACGGAGGGCCGCTGCTGAACTCGTGGCTGGACCGCGAGCTGCGACTGGCCGGACGGCTCGTGCTCCGCGGCGGCGACGGCGCGCCCGTCGAACGCCTCACCGCGACCGGGCCGGTGGCGCGGATCCCCCAGCTGGCCGTCCACCTGGACCGCGAGGCCAACAAGGGGCTGCAGCTCGACCGGCAGCAGCACGTCCAGCCGGTGTGGGGCGCGGGGGAGCCGGAGGACGCCGACGTCCTCGCGCTGCTGGCCGAGCACGCCGAGGGCGGGCCCGTGGACCCGGCGCGGATCCTCGGCTACGACATCGTGCTGGCGGACGCCCAGCCGCCTGCCGTGTTCGGGCACCGCGGGAGCCTCTTCGCCTCCGGGCGGCTGGACAACCTGTCCTCTGTGCACGCCGGGCTGAGCGCCCTGCTCCGGGAGGCCGAGACCCTCGAGGCGGGCCGGCACATCGCGGTTCTCGCCGCGTTCGACCACGAGGAGATCGGCTCCGGCACCCGTTCCGGCGCCGCCGGTCCGTTCCTCGAGGACGTGCTCGTGCGCGTCGACGAGGCCCTGGGCCGCACGGACGCCGAGCACCGCCGCGCCCTGGCCGGGTCCGTGTGCCTGTCCGCCGACGCCGGGCACCTCGTGCACCCCAACTACCAGGGCCACCACGACCCGGTGAACCGGCCCGTGCCGGGCGCCGGGCCGCTGCTGAAGATCAACGCCGACCAGCGCTACGCCACGGACGCCGTGGGGGCCGGGATCTGGGCCGAGGCCTGCGAGCGGGCCGGGGTCGGCTACCAGGAGTTCGTCTCCAACAACCGGGTGCCGTGCGGGTCCACGATCGGCCCCATCACGGCCGCCCGGCTCGGCATCCGCACGATCGACGTCGGCATCGGCCTGCTGTCCATGCACTCGGCCCGGGAGCTGTGCCACGTGGACGACGTCGCGGCGTTCGCCGCCGCCGCCGGGGCCTTCTATACGGCCTGAGGCGCACCTCCCGGGGGCGGTGCCCGGGAACGCACCGGGGGCCGTGCCCGGGCGGGCACGGCCCCCGGTGCCGGGAGGCGCTCAGGAGCGGATCAGCTGGACAGCGCGCCCACGGCGACCCGCTCGGCCGGGAACTGGGGCATGGCGATGTCGGCCATCCGGGCGAGCACGCGCACCACCTGGCAGGAGTAGCCGAACTCGTTGTCGTACCAGACGTAGAGCACCAGCGAGCTGCCGTTGACGATCGTCGCCAGGCCGTCCACGATGCCCGCGCGGCGGGAGCCGACGAAGTCGGTGGACACGACCTCCGGGGAGTCTGTGTAGTCGATCTGCTTGCGCAGGGACGAGTTCAGCGAGATGTCCTTCAGGTACTGGTTGACCGCGTCCTCGGACTCGGGGGCGTCCTCGAGCTGGAGGTTGAGGATCGCCATGGACACGTCCGGGGTGGGGACGCGGATGGCGTTGCCGGTCAGCTTCCCGGCCATCTCCGGCAGGGCCTTGGCCACGGCCTTCGCGGCGCCGGTCTCGGTGATGACCATGTTGAGGGCGGCGGAGCGGCCGCGGCGGTCGCCCTTGTGCCAGTTGTCGATGAGGTTCTGGTCGTTGGTGTAGGAGTGCACCGTCTCGACGTGGCCCTGCTTGATGCCGTACTTGTCGTTGAGCACCTTCACCACCGGGGTGATCGCGTTGGTGGTGCAGGACGCGGCGGAGAGGATGGTGTCCTCGGGGGTGATGACGTCGTCGTTGACGCCGCACACGATGTTCTTCAGCTCGCCCTTGCCGGGTGCCGTGAGCAGGACCTTGGCCACGCCCTTGGACTGCAGGTGCTTGGACAGTCCCGCCTCGTCACGCCAGACTCCCGTGTTGTCCACGACGATCGCGTTGTCGATGCCGTGCTCGGTGTAGTCGATCTCCGAGGGGTCGTTCGCGTAGATGAACTTGATCGCCACGCCGTTGGCGGTGATGACGTTGTTCTCCTCGTCGACGTGGATCGTCCCGTCGAACTTCCCGTGCACCGAGTCGCGGCGCAGCAGCGAGGCGCGCTTGACCAGGTCGTTGCCCGGCTTCCTGCGCACCACGACGGCGCGCAGGTTCAGGCCGGTGCCGTCGTTGCGGTTGATCAGGATGCGGGCGAGCAGGCGGCCGATGCGGCCGAACCCGTAGAGGACCACGTCCTGGGTCTCCGGGAAGTTCTGCGCCTTGCGGTCCACGACCGGGGCGAGCTCCTCGCGCAGGAACGTCCCGAGGTCCTGGTCCGAGTCCTGGGCGAGCCGGTTGAGCTTGCCGAGGTCCACCGCGCAGGTCCCGAGGTTCAGCCCGGACATGGCCTCGAGCAGGCGGGTCGTGTCCTCGAGGGGCAGCTCCCGGCCGTCGATGCGGCGGGCGAAGCGGTGCGCCTTGACGATCTGGGTGACGGACTTGTGCACCAGGGAGCGACCGTAGACCGTCGGCACGACCTTGTTCTCGCGGTGCAGGCGGCCCACCAGGGGAACCATGAGCTCGGCGAGGGCCTCGCGGTCGGACCAGCTTTCGGGAGTGCTCAACAGTGACTCTCTTCCTCGGCCGGGGACGTCATCGTATCCGGCCGTGACGTGCCGCGCCTCGTTGCGCGATCAGGTGCGCGCCGCTGCGGTTCGCGCAGGGTGCCGCGCTCCATTCTAGGGGCACCGGAGTGCCCGGCGGCGGCTGCGTTACGCGCCTCGGGGCGCCGGTCCGGCGGGAACCGCGGGTGCTACCGTGAGGGCATGCTGACGGTCATCGGTGAGGCGCTCGTTGATGTGGTCTCGAAGCACGGGCAGGAGCCCCGTGCGCACGCCGGGGGGAGCCCCATGAACGTCGCCGTGGGCCTGGCGCGGCTGGGGCACCGGGTCCAGTTCCTCGGCCGCTACGGCGGGGACGAGTACGGCGCCCAGGTCGAGGCCCACCTGCGGGACAACGGCGTGCTCCTGCCGTTCGAGGCCGACACGCGGCCCACCTCCGTGGCGGAGGCGGTCATCGGGGACGACGGCGCCGCGACCTACGACTTCCAGCTGGACTGGTCCCTGGACCTCACGGACGAGCAGCTGGGCGAGCTGCTCCGGGACACCACCCTGCTGCACGTGGGGTCGATCGGCGCGATGCTCGAGCCCGGCGCCTCCAAGGTGCTGCAGGCCGTGGAGCAGGTCCAGCGCACTGCCCTCGTCTCGTACGACCCGAACTGCCGGCCGTCCATCATTCCCGACTCCTCGGGAGCCCGGGCGCGAGCGGAGCAGCTCGTGGCCCTCGCCGACGTCGTGAAGGCCTCGGACGAGGACCTCCTGTGGCTCTACCCCCACCGCAGCGTCGAGGAGAGCGCCGCCGCGTGGCTCCGGGCCGGCGCGGAGCTCGTCGTCGTCACGCGCGGTCCGCTGGGGCCCTGGGCCCGCACCCGCGCCACCGGCCCGCGCGGGGTGGAGGTGCCCGCCGCCCGTGCCGAGGTCGTGGACACCGTGGGCGCCGGCGACTCGTTCATGGCCGCGCTGCTCGCCTGGCTCACCGACCACGGCTGCACCGGCGCGCAGGCCCGCGAGCGGCTCGACGACCTCGACGCCGAGCAGGTGGGCGAGCTGCTGCGCTACGCCGCCTCGGCGGCGGGTGTCACGGTCTCGCGCGCCGGCGCCGACCTGCCCCGCACGGACGAGCTGCCCCCGTCCTGAACTCTTCCACCCCCGACCGGAAGGAGCCCCCCGTGCTCGACCGCGAACCGTACGCCGACCTCCCCGACCTGCCCCGCTTCGACCTGACCTCCGAGGACGTCACCGACGGCGGACCCCTCGCCCGGGCGCAGCTCTCGGGCATCATGGGCGCCGGCGGTGACGACGTGTCCCCCCAGCTGAGCTGGTCCGGGGCCCCGGAGGGCACGAAGAGCTACGTCGTCACGGTCTTCGACCCGGACGCCCCCACCCCCAGCGGCTTCTGGCACTGGTGCCTGTCCAACATCCCGGCCGGCGTCACCTCCCTCGAGCGGGGCGCGGCGTCGGACCCGCCCGCGGGTGCCGTGCGCCACCGCAACGACGGCGGCACCGACGAGTACATCGGGGCCGCCCCGCCGCCCGGCCACGGGACGCACCGCTACATCGTGTGCGTGACCGCGGTGGACGTGGAGGAGCTGGAGGTGGGCCCGGACGACAGCCCGGCCACGGTGAACTTCCAGCTGTTCTTCCACGGCCTGGGCCGCGCGCTGCTGACCGGGACGCACGAGGAGCAGTGATCCCCGCTCCGTGACCCCGCCCCTGGAGGTGCCCGGCGGCGGGGCGCCGATCAAGCTGATCGCCAGCGACCTGGACGGCACGGTCCTGGGGCACGACCTCCGCATCCGCCCGCGCACCGTCGAGGCGATCGGGGCGGCCCAGGAGCGCGGCCTGCACGTGGTCTTCGTGACGGGCCGGCCCATGCGCTGGCTCGACCCGCTGCGCGAGCAGCTGCGCGAGCAGCTGGCGCACCAGGGCGTGGTGATCTGCTCCAACGGCGCGGTGGTCTACGACCTCACCGCGGACGTCGTCGTGGAGTCCAGCCTCTTCCCCGCCCGGGACGCCTTCGCGGTCATGGAGGAGGTGGCGGCGCACCATCCCGGCACGCTGTTCGCCGCCGAGACCCTGGAGGGCGTCTACACCGACCACGGGTGGGCGCGCACCGACCGGATGGAGATCGGTGCTCCGCGGGTCGGCCCGCTGCGCGAGCGCGTGCCCGCGGGGACGGGCCTGGTGAAGTTCCTCGCGAAGCTGGACACCGCCGACCCGCAGGAGTACTTCCGGGCCCTCACCGACCTCGTGGCCGGGCGGCTGTCCGTCACGCACTCGGTGGCGGCCGCACCGCTCGTGGAGATGGGGCAGAAGGGGCTGACGAAGGCCCGCACCCTCGAGCAGTACGCGGCCGAGCGCGGGATCCGGCCGCACGAGGTCATGGCCTTCGGGGACATGCCCAACGACCTCGAGATGCTGACCTGGGCCGGTCACGGCTACGCGATGGCGAGCGGGCACCCCGCGGTGGCACGGGCCGTGGGCCGCACGGCCCCGCCCTTCGAGGAGGACGGCGTGGCGCAGGTGATCGAGGCGCTGCTGCACGGGGACCGACCCGGCGCGTCACGCACGGGACATTCCGCTACCGCGGGGTAACAATGGGGGCGTGACTCCTGCACCGCACCGCCGCGGCACCCCCGCGGCCCTCGCCCACCGCGGGTTCTCCCGGGAGGGCGCCGAGAACACCCTCGACGCCTTCCGTGCCGCCCGCGACCTCGGCTACGTGTGGGTCGAGACGGACGTCAACACGACCTCCGACGGGGTGGTCCTGTCCTTCCACGACGACACGCTCGACCGCGTGACCGGCCGCAGCGGAGAGGTCTCGAACCTCACCTGGGAACAGATCCGCTCCGAGCGCGTGGCCGGGGCCGGGTGCATCACGCGGCTGGCCGACCTGCTGACCGAGCTCCCCGAGCTGAAGCTCAACATCGACGTCAAGGACGAGGCGTCCGTGACCGCCCTGCCGTCGCTGCTCCACGAGCTCGGGGCCGTGGACCGGGTGCGCGTGACGTCCTTCTCCGAGAGCCGGCGCCGGCGCACGCTGCGCCGGCTCCGCGAGCTCGCCGGGCGGTCCGCGCCCACCTCCTCCGGCCAGGGCGGGATGCGCCTGCTGCTCGTGTGCTCGTGGCTGGGCGGGCCGAGCTGGGGCCTCGCCCGGCGGGTCGCCGCCCGGTGGATCGAGCCCTTCGACACCGTCCAGATCCCCCGGCGCCACCGGGTGCGGGGCGGGGTCGAGGTCGAGCTCGTCACCCCGCGCTTCCTGGACTTCGCCCACCGGCACGGCATCCACGTGCACGTGTGGACGGTCAACGACGCCGCGGAGATGGCGGAGCTGCTGGAGCTGGGCGTGGACGGGATCGTCACCGACCGGGCGGACCTCCTGGCCGGGCTGCTGGAGCAGCGGGGGCAGTGGCCGCCGTCGGGCGGGTGAGCCATGACACGTGCGGGCTCCGCGTGGCAGGGTGGGGCCATGACCGACACCGCCGCCGCGCCCGCGGACACCGATCAGCACGTCCTCGCCGAGGTCCGGAACGGGACCGGGCACCTGGTGCTCAACCGCCCCCGCCAGCTCAACGCGCTCACCGCGCAGATGTACCGCGACCTCAAGAACGCCCTGGACGCCTGGCGGGACGACGACGCTGTCCGCCACATCCTGGTCACATCGGCCTCGCCCAGGGCGTGGTGCGCCGGCGGTGACATCCGGCAGGTCCGCGACGCCGTCCGCGACGGCCAGGTCGCCGCGGCGACGCAGGTCTTCGCCGTCGAGTACGCCCTCGACTGCCTGATCGCGGACTACCCGAAGCCCTACGTGGCGCTCATGAACGGCATCTGCATGGGCGGCGGCATGGGCATCTCCGTGCACGGGTCCCACCGCGTGGTGGGCCGCTCCACCGTCATGGCGATGCCCGAGACGAGGATCGGCTTCTTCACCGACATCGGTGCCTCCTGGTTCCTGCCGCGCGTCTCGCGCCCGGACCGCCGGCAGGAGCCCGGCCTGGCCGTGGGACGCTGGCTCGCCCTGGGCGGGCAGCGGATCACCGGCGCGGACGCCGTGGCCCTGGGGCTGGCCGACGTCCTCGTCGCCGACGAGGACTTCCCGGCCCTCGCCGCGGCCGTGGTGGAGGAGGGGCCAGCGGACGCCCTGGCCCGCTTCGCGCGGGAGCCGGAGCCGTCGCCCGTCGTGACCCGGTGGGAGCAGATCGAGGACCGCTACGGGGCCCCGACCCTGGAGGAGATCGCCGCGGCAGCACCCGAGGACCTCGCGGGCATGAGCCCGTCCTCCCTGGTGCGCACCTTCGAGCTGCTCGAGCGCGGCGCGGCCGACGACGGGGTGCGCTCGTGCCTGGAGCGGGAGCTGCGCCTGGCCGCGGACACGATCGCCCGGCCGGACTTCGCGGAGGGGGTGCGCGCCGTCCTCGTGGACAAGGACAACACCCCGGCCTGGGAGCACGCCTCCGTCGCCGACGTCGACGTCGAGGCGGTCCGGGCCGTGCTCGACGAGAAGCTGCCGCTGCCCCTCTGAGCCGGGCGCAGGGCCCGGCGTGCTCAGCGGTGGGACGGGTCCTTGCCGTTGCGGCTGACCACCACGGGGACGATGTCGGAGCGCTCCCCGGCGTCGGTGGGCCGGTCCACGAAGCGGCGGTAGCCGACGTACAGGACCAGTGCCAGGGCCACCGTGACCACCCCAAAGGTCACCAGCGTGTCCTGGGAGACCAGGCTGCGGACCACGCTGTGCAGGAGGGTGAACAGGCCGCCGAGCAGGATCCCGTCGGCGAGCACCGGTCGGCGCCGCTCGACGAGCATGCTGAGCACGAGCAGCAGCAGGGAGCCGATCAGGGTGACCACGCCCACGTCCCGGCTGTGGCGCACGGACCGCTCCTCCCACACGTCCCGGTCGCGCAGGTGCTCCGTCCACTGCTGCTGCTCCGCCGGGGTCAGCTCCCGGGTCTCCTGGGCCGCGACGAGCGCGGGGGACGCCTCCGGCGCCTCGGGGCCGGGGTGGACCGTGGTGACGCCGAGACCCACGAAGAGCGCGATCAGCGCCCCGAGGAAGAGCGTGTAGGCCGTTCGCAGGACCCTGGTCCCCGTGCGGTCGCCCATGCGGCGTGCTCCGTCCTCCCGTCCGTGCGGGCTCGTCCGTCGGCTGCTCCCGGGGCCGCGCGGACCGGCTCCCGGGTGCTCGCATTATGGGCCGGGCCGGGGGCGTTGTCCACGACCGTCACCTGTCCTGCGGGTCTTCCGCCGTGTGGTGCCCCTGCCTACGCTGGAGGCATCGGCTCCGGCGACCGGGGAGATGGTGGCTGAGATGGTGGTCTTCGAGAACAGGGTCGACGCGGGGGGCCGGCTCGGCGATCGTCTGCTCTCCCTGCGCGGCCAGGACGTGGTGGTGCTGGGGCTGCCCCGCGGCGGGGTGCCCGTGGCCCACGAGGTGGCCCGGATGCTCGACGCCCCCCTCGACGTCATCGTGGTCCGCAAGCTCGGCGTGCCCTCCCAGCCGGAGCTGGCGATGGGCGCCATCGGCGAGGAGGGGGCCCGGGTGCTCGACGAGCGCACCCTGCAGTACCTCGGGGTGACGGACGCGCAGCTGGAGCAGGTCGAGGAGCGGGAGCGGGGCGTGCTCGAGGCCCGCACCGCGCGCTTCCGGGAGGGACGGGGGCGGGCCGACCTCACGGGCCGGACCGCCCTGGTCGTCGACGACGGCATCGCCACCGGATCCACCGCGCGCGTGGCCTGCCGGATCGCCCGCCAGCTCGGCGCCGGGCGGGTGGTGCTGGCGGTGCCGGTGGCCCCGCAGGAGGCCCTGGACCGGGTGACCGAGGCGGACGAGGTGGTCTGCCTGGCCACCCCGTCGTCCTTCGTGGCCGTCGGCCAGCACTACCGCGACTTCGCCGCGACGGAGGACGACGAGGTGGTCGCCCTGCTCGACGCCGCCCGGCGCCGCCACGAGACCCGCCTGCCCGCCGCCTCCGCGCCCGGCCGGGAGGCCGACGTCCGCGTCCCGGCCGGGACGGTGCAGCTCGCGGCCCACCTGCACCTGCCCGCCCCCGGCGCCGGGGTCGTGGTCTTCGCCCACGGCAGCGGCAGCGGCCGGCACAGCCCGCGGAACCAGTACGTGGCCTCCGTCCTGCAGGACGCCGGGCTGGGGACCCTCCTGCTCGACCTGCTCACGGACGAGGAGGAGGCCGAGCGCGCCAACGTCTTCGACATCGAACTGCTCGCCCGCCGGCTGCTCCTGGCCACGGCCTGGTTGCGGGAGCAGCCGGGGGCCGCCGGGTCACCGGTCGGCTGGTTCGGGGCGAGCACCGGGGCCGGTGCCGCCCTGTGGGCGGCCGCCGAGCCCGGGGCTCCGGTGGCCGCCGTGGTCTCCCGCGGCGGCCGCCCCGATCTCGCGGGGGAGCGGCTGCGCTCCGTGCGGGCGCCCACCCTGCTGGTCGTCGGCAGCCAGGACCGCGAGGTGCTGGGCCTCAACCGCTGGGCGCAGGAGTCGATGCGCTGCCCCACCCGGCTGGCCGTCGTGGAGGGCGCCACCCACCTGTTCCAGGAGCCCGGCACGCTCGCCGAGGCCGCCGGGCTCGCGCGGGACTGGTTCCGGCGCCATCTCGTGCCCGCCCGGGAGCGCGCCGACGGAGGCCTCCGATGAGCTCCGCCGGGCGCGGGCCGTCCCCGGCCACCGGTGTGCTCGCGGAGATCCGGTCCCTCGCCGGTCCGCTGACGGGCGCCCAGGACCTCGACCGGCTCGTCGAGCGCTGCGCAGGAGCCCGGTTCGTGGCCGTGGGGGAGGCCTCCCACGGCACCCACGAGTACTACCGGTGGCGGGCGCTGCTCAGCCGCCGGCTCATCGAGGAGCACGGGTTCAGTTGGATCGGGGTGGAGGGCGACTGGCCCGACTGCTGGCGGCTCAACCGGTGGGTGCGCGGGCGGGACGAGCAGCACCTGGACGCCCGGGGTGTCCTCGCCGGCTTCGGCCGCTGGCCCACGTGGATGTGGGCGAACGAGGAGGTCGCCGAGTTCCTCGACTGGCTGCGGGCGGAGAACGCGCGCCGGCCCGAGCCGGAGCAGGTGGGCTTCTACGGGCTGGACGTCTACTCGCTGTGGGACTCGCTGCGGGAGATCATCGCCTGGCTCGAGGCGAACGCGACCGAGGCCCTGCCCGCCGCGCTGCAGGCGTGGGAGTGCTTCGTCCCGTTCCACGAGGACCCGCACGAGTACGCGAGGAGCACCCGGATCGTGCCGGAGAGCTGCGAGGCGGACGTCGTCGCCCTCCTGGCGGAGGTGCGCCGGCGCACGACGGACCGGACGGAGGGGGACCCCGCCGCGCTGGACGCCGTGCTCAACGCCATGGTCGCGGCCGACGCCGAGCGCTACTACCGCAGCATGGTCCGCGGCGACCGGCAGTCCTGGAACGTGCGGGACGAGCACATGGCCGACACCGCCGACCTGCTCTCCCGGCACCACGGCCCCGGTGCCCGGGGGCTGGTGTGGGAGCACAACTCGCACGTCGGGGACGCACGGGCCACGGACATGTTCGACGCCGGGCTGGTCAACGTGGGCCAGCTGCTGCGCGAGCGGCACGCCGCGCGCGACGTGGTGCTCGTGGGCATGGCGGGCTGGACCGGCACCGTGGTCGCGGCGGAGTCCTGGGGCGCGGCCGAGGAGGTCCTGGCGGTGCCCGAGGCCCGCTCCGGCTCCGCCGAGGACCTCCTGCACCGGGCCCTCGGCGAACCGGCGGCCCTGCTGTTCGGCCGGGACCGCTCCGGGGACTGGCTCTCGGGCCGGTTCGGCCACCGGGCCGTCGGGGTCGTGTACCGCCCGTGGCGGGAGGCCGGCAACTACGTCCCCACCCGCATGGGGGAGCGCTACGACGCCCTGCTCTGGTTCGAGGAGACCTCCGCGCTGCGGCCGCTGCACCACGAGCCTCCGCCGGAGGAGCCCGAGCTGGAGACCGAGCCGTGGGGGGTCTGAGCCCGCCCCGTCCGGTGCGGGCCCGGACGCCGCTCTGCTCGCGCCGCGGGGCCCGTCGCGTCATCGTCCGACGTCGTGGGCCACCGGGCTGACGTGCCCGTCCGGCGGTGCCTAACCTGGAGTCGTCCAGACGGACCGCACCGGCTCCTCCGGCCGACCCGGCCGGCGGCAGCACGTACCGCCCCGGGGCCGGTGCCGCAGAAGAGGAGTCGTGCCATGGCCGGACTGATGCGCCGCGAGGCGTTCGAGATGCTGGAACCGATCCGCCGCCTGCTGGAGGGGGACCCGGAGGCCTCCTGGCCGCGGGTGGAGGAGTACCGGGACGGGGACACGGTGGTGATCCGGGCGGACCTGCCGGGCATCGACCCGGAGCGGGACGTCGAGCTCACCGTGGCCGACGACGTCCTCCACCTCCGGGCGGAGCGGCGGGAGAGGACGGAGCACAAGGACAAGGACAGCTACCGCTCCGAGTTCCGCTACGGGTCCTTCACCCGCACGCTGCCCCTGCCCGCCGGCTGCCGGGACGAGGACATCCGCGCCGCCTACCGCGACGGCGTCCTGGAGGTCCGTGTCCCGGTCGTCCAGCACGTCGAGCCGCCCGCCACCCGGAGGATCGAGGTGACCCGCGGCTGAGGCACCGGCTCCGGCCGCGGACGGCGCCCACGGCCGGCCCGGAGGCGTCAGCCCCTGGCCGTCAGCCCCTGCGCGCCAGCAGCTCCGCGCACGCCTGCTCGCACCGTTGGCAGGCCTCGGCCGCCAGCGCGCAGTGCTCGTAGGCCTCGGCCCGCCGGCTGCAGGCCTCCCGGCCGGCCCTGGCCGCGGCCCGGCAGGCCTCCAGCAGCGGCACCAGCACGGCGCGGCCGTCCGTGGGCTCCGGGAAGCCGAGCCGGGCGAGCACCTGCGCGGTGGCGGTGCAGACCGCCGCGCAGTCCTGCTCCGCGCGCAGGCACTCGCGCAGTTCCGCGACCGTGTCCTCCTCCACGCAGGCGTCGGCGGCGACCAGGCAGATCTGGGCGGCCTCGATGCACGCCTCGAGGCACTCGGACTCGGCCGAGCGCTCCTGGCGGGAGATCTCCGGGGCGGCGGGATGGGTCATCAGGGCGCGGCGGATCGTGCTCACGGACTTCTCCTCCAAGAAACTTCTCCCGCACCGGACGGGACCGGGGCGGGCGGGCCGGCTCAGCCGGCGAGCCGGGGCCTGGGGGCGGTGCGGTGCGGCACGGGGCGCCGCGGCGCCCACGTGGCGAGCCGGGTGACGGTGCCGTGGCCGGGCAGCTCGGCGGGCAGCACGAACTGCACGGACGGGGTGTCCCGCACGGCGTCCTCGTGCTCCGCGGCCCAGCGCAGCAGGTCCACCGCCGCGGGCTCGACGTGGTGGGCGGAGGTGATGTCCACGATCACGGCGATGCCCGGCACCAGCGTGCGGGCGCGGCGGATCAGCGGGCACAGCGCCCGGTGGTTGACCTCGGTGACGCAGCCCGTGACGACGAGCCGGACGTGTCTGCCGTCCAGATCGACCTGGACGAGAACGGACAGTTTGTGGTGCATGTGGTCTCTCCCCCTGCAGCGTGTCGTGCACGGCCTGCTGCTCGGCCTCCCGCACTCCACGCTAGGGGACAGACGACCCGCGTCACCAAGGAATCCGGCCTCCGGGCCGCACATTTCCTCTACCGAAGAGTAGAGCGGGCGCCGGGGCTCAGCCCAGGGGAGAGGGCATGCGCGTGGTGTCCGGGGTGAGGGGGTCGCTGCCCACCGTCCCGCGCGCGCGGGCCAGGGCGGCCATGAGGTGGTAGACGACGAGCGTGGCGGCGGTGCCGAGGGCGATGCCCGCGAACTGCAGGCCGAAGGCCTCCCACGTGTAGTCGGCGATCCCGATGATCATGGCGACCGCTGCGGTGGTGAGGTTGACCGGGTTGGAGAAGTCCACGCGGTTCTGCACCCAGATCCGCACGCCCAGCATGCCGATCATCCCGTACAGCACCGTGGCCGCCCCGCCCAGCACGCCGGCCGGGACGGTGGCCACGGCGGCCCCGACCACCGGGAAGACGCTCAGCAGGATCGCCACGACGGCGGCCACCCAGTAGGCCGCCGTCGAGTAGACCCGCGTGGCGGCCATGACGCCGATGTTCTCGGCGTAGGTCGTGGTGCCGGAGCCGCCGCCGGAGCCGGCGATCACGGTGGCGAGCCCGTCGGACATGATCGCGCGCCCCATGTACGGGTCCAGGTCGTCGCCGGTCATCAGGGCCACCGACTTCACGTGGCCGACGTTCTCGGCCACCAGGACCAGGATCACGGGGATGAACAGGCCCACGAGCGGGAGGTGGAACTCGGGGGTCTGGAACGGGGGCAGCCCGAACACGCCCTGCTCCTGCCACACGGTGCCGAGCCGGCTGAAGTCCACCTCGCCGCGCAGCACCGCGGTGACGTATCCGATGGCCACGCCCAGCAGGATCGACAGGCGCCCGGGCAGGCCGCGGAAGAGCACCGAGACGAGGACGATGGAGGACAGCGTCACCAGCGCGGTGACGGGGGCCTCCATGAAGTTCTGCTTGGCGGAGGGGGCCAGGTTGAAGCCGATGAGCGCCACGATGGTGCCCGTGACCAGGGGCGGCATCAGTCTCTGGAGCCAGGACGTGCCCGCGTACTGCACGACGAGCCCGATCAGGAAGAGGGCCGCGCCGGCCATCAGGACGCCGCCGAGCGCCCCGCCGGGGCCGTACTGGTTCGTCGACGCGCCGATCGGGGCGATGAACGCGAAGGACGAGCCGAGGTAGGACGGCACCCGTCCCGCCGTGACCACCAGGAAGAGGATCGTGCCCACCCCGGAGAAGAAGAGGGTGGTGGAGGGCGGGAACCCGGTGATCAGCGGCACCAGGAACGTGGCCCCGAACATCGCCACCACGTGCTGCGCACCGATCGTGACGGTGCGGGGCCAGGTGAGCCGCTCGCGCGGGGTGACGACCTCCCCGACCGTGACGGTGCGCCCGTCGCCGTGGAGGCGCCAGCCCAGGCCGAGGCGGGCGGCGGTGGTCTGTCCGGGCACGGGGGAACTCATGCGGGTCTCCTCGACAGCGGGGTGGAGCCCGGATCCGGGCCCCCACCACTGTACTCGGTGCGTCCGCGGCCTGGAGGTGTCGGCCCCCGCCTTTATGATCAGTAGGGTGATGGACAGCAGGAGGGCGCGACCGGCGCGCTCGGACCGGACAGGAGTCGACATGCATCAGCCACAGCCGCGCGGGCCGTTCAGCGAGGAGCTGCTCGCGGTGCTCCGGACCGTCCCGGGATCCGTGGAGGCGGAGGAGCGGTCCGCAGGTCTCGCCGGAGCGGCGGAGGCCGCCCTGGCCGGGACCTCGGACGTCAGCGCGGACGAAGACGTGCAGCTCGGCCTCTTCGTGCTGCACGCCCTGCACTACCAGGGCGTCGACGGGGTCGATGACCGGTGGGAGCTGCACCCGGAGCTCGTCCGCGCGCGGGAGGTCCTCTCCGGGGCGCTCGAGGCGCAGCTGCGCGCGCAGCTGCCCGCCGACGACGTGCCCGGCACCCCGCAGGCCGTCGCGGACGCCCTGTTCGCGATGGCCGCCGACGACGACGGCCCGAGCCTGGCGCGCCACCTCTCCGGCCGGGCGGACGCCACCCAGGCGCGGGAGTTCCTGCAGCTGAAGTCCGTCTACCAGCTCATGGAGGGCGACCCGCACACCTGGGGGATCCCGCGGCTGGGCGGACGGGCGAAGGCGGGCCTGATCGAGATCCAGGTCGACGAGTACGGGGGCGGCAACGCCTCCCGCATGCACTCGGCCCTGTTCGCGGCCGGGATGCGCGAGGCCGGCCTCGACGACTCCTACGGCAGCGCCGTGGACCGGGTGCCCGCCGAGTGGCTCGCCGGCGTCAACACCGTCACGATGTTCGGTCTGCACCGGCGGCTGCGCGGTGCTGTGGTGGGGCACCTGGCGATGTACGAGATGACGTCCTCCGTCCCCTCCAAGTTCCTGGCGCGCGGCTTCCACCGTCTGGGGCTGCCCGCCGCGGCCGCGTTCTACGACGAGCACGTCGAGGCCGACGCCGCCCACGAGCAGATCGCCGCCCGGGACATGGCCGGCGGCCTCGTGGTGGACGACCCCGCCGTCGCCGCGGACGTGTTCTTCGGGGCGCGCTGCGTCCTGCACCTGGACGCGCTCGCCGCGGGGCATGCGCTGGCACGGTGGGAGGCCGGCGAGTCCGCGCTGCGCCCCGCGGACGGGACGAACGCCCGCTCCGGTGCGGCGGAGCTCGTCTCGTGAGCGGCGTGCCGCCCGAGGAGGAGCCCGGGCGCCGGGAGGGGCCGTGGCCGGTGGAGGCGCCCGAGCCCGTGACGATCACCGTGTGCCCGGACGGGCCCCTGCTCGTGCGCGGCAGCTACGAGCTGCTGGACGGCGACGACCGTCCCATCGACCCCGGACGTGCCACCGTGGCGCTGTGCCGGTGCGGGGCCTCGTCCATCAAGCCCTTCTGCGACGGCTCGCACAAGCGGGCCCGCTTCCGGGCCCGCTGACCCGCGGCGTTCCCCGGGGCGGCGCAGTGGGTAGCCTGGGGCCATGCGCGCCGAGGAGCTGAGCCGGTCCGTCCAGGACTACCTGAAGACGATCTGGCTGGCCCAGGAGTGGTCGCCGGAGGCGGTCACCACCACGGGGCTGGCCCAGCGCCTGGGCCTGTCCCCGTCCACGGTCTCGGAGGCCGTCAAGAAGCTCGCCGCCCAGGGGCTCGTGCACCGGCCGGACAGCGGGGCGATCGATCTCACCGACCAGGGCCGCGAGGTCGCGGTGCAGATGGTCCGGCGCCACCGCGTGCTCGAGGCCTTCCTCACCGCCCGGCTCGGCTACGCGTGGGACGAGGTGCACGACGAGGCCGAGGTGCTCGAGCACGCGGTGAGCGAGAAGTTCATCGCTCGGGTGGACGCCCTCCTGGGACACCCGGAGCGGGACCCGCACGGGGACCCCATCCCGCGGCGCGACGGCACCGTGCCACCCGCCCCCGCGGTGCTCCTGGCGGACGTGCCGCCGGGCACGACCGCCGTGGTGGCGCGGGTCTCCGACGCCGACCCGGACCAGCTGCGCCGGCTCGGCGAGGCCGGCATCCGGCCCGGGACGGAGCTCGTGCTGGGCGAGCACCTGTCCCGGGCCGTGTCCGTGACGGTGGGCGGGGCCGTCGTCGAGGTGGGCGTCCTCGCCGCGGAGGCCGTCTGGGTCCGTCCGCGGCCCTGAGCGGGTCCCCGGCCGGGCCGGTCAGGAGATGACGGCGTCCACCAGGTCCTTGGCCTCCTGCTGCACCTGCTTCAGGTGCTCCTCGCCCAGGAAGGACTCCGCGTAGATCTTGTAGACGTCCTCGGTGCCGGACGGGCGCGCCGCGAACCACGCGTTCTTCGTGGTCACCTTGAGCCCGCCGATCGCCGCACCGTTGCCGGGCGCGTTCGTGAGCTTGGCCGTGATCTGCTCGCCGGCGAGGGTGTCGGCCTCCACCTGGGCGGGGGAGAGCTTCTTCAGCGTGGCCTTCTGCTCGCGGGTCGCGGGCGCGTCGATGCGCTGGTAGACGGGCGCGCCGAAGTCCTGGGTCAGCTCGGCGTAGCGCTGGGACGGCGTCCTGCCGGTGCGGGCCGTGATCTCCGAGGCCAGCAGCGCGAGGATGATCCCGTCCTTGTCGGTGGACCACACGGAGCCGTCCGTGCGCAGGAAGGAGGCGCCGGCGGACTCCTCGCCGCCGAAGCCGATCGAGCCGTCCATCAGCCCGGGCACGAACCACTTGAAGCCCACCGGCACCTCCACGAGCTCGCGGCCCAGGGAGGCCGCGACCCGGTCGATGATCGAGGAGGAGACCAGCGTCTTGCCGATCCCGGCCTCGGGGGACCAACCGGTGCGGTGGCGGAAGAGGTAGTCGATGGCCACGGCCAGGTAGTGGTTCGGGTTCATCAGGCCCGCGTCCGGGGTCACGATCCCGTGCCGGTCCGTGTCGGCGTCGTTGCCGGTCGCGATGTCGTACTTGTCCCGGCTGCCGATGAGGGAGGCCATGGCCGAGCGGGAGGAGCAGTCCATCCGGATCTTCTCGTCCCAGTCCAGGGTCATGAACGCCCACTGCGGGTCCACCGACGGGTTGACCACGGTCATGTTCAGCCCGAACCGCTGGGCGATCTCGCCCCAGTAGGCCACGGAGGCGGAGCCCATGGGGTCGGCGCCGATGTGCAGGCCGGAGTCGCGGATCACGTCGAGGTCGATGACCTCGGACAGCGTCCGCACGTACTCCTCGAGGAAGTCGTAGCCGCCGGTGGTCTCCGCCGCGCGGGCCTGCGCCAGCGGCACCCTGCGGACCCCCGCCATGCCGTTCTCGAGGAACTGGTTCGCGCGCTGGGCGATCCACTCGGTGGCGTCGGTGTCCGCGGGACCGCCGTTGGGCGGGTTGTACTTGAAGCCGCCGTCGGAGGGCGGGTTGTGGGACGGGGTGATGACGATGCCGTCGGCCATGCCCTCCGCCCGGCCGGTGTTGTGGGTGAGGATCGCGTGGGACAGCGCCGGGGTGGGCACGTAGCCGTCGCGGGAGTCCAGCAGGACGGTCACGTCGTTGGCGGCCAGCACCTCGAGCGCGGTGTCCTGCGCGGGCCCGGAGAGCGCGTGGGTGTCCTTGCCCATGAACAGCGGCCCGGTGATCCGCTGGCCGGAGCGGTACTCCACGATCGCCTGCGTGATCGCGGCGATGTGCTGCTCGTTGAACGAGCCCTTCAAGGACGAGCCCCGGTGCCCGGACGTGCCGAAGGCCACGCGCTGGTCCGGGTCGGACGCGTCCGGCACGACGTCCGTGTAGGCGTCGAGGAGCTTGCCGAGGTCGACGAGGTCACTGGGTTGGGCGACGGTGCCCGCACGATTGGTCATGCCGCCCAACCTACCGCCAGCCTCCGCGACGCGCGGAGGCTGGCGCGCGATCAGGTCGTCAGGTTTCGCCGATTCCGCTCTGCGCGAGGGGCGCGCGAGGGGTCTGGAGGAATCGGAGCCGGTGGGACAGGATGAGGACACCAGCGAGCGCACGACCCAGCGAGGAGGCCGGCAGCATGAGCGAAGCACCCGACGAGACGAACGAGCACTCGGGCAAGGGCCCGGAGGGCACCGTCCCCGACAACGAGCAGGGCATCGGGCTGACCACCGACGACGACGCGACCGGCTTCGAGCCGGAGGAGGACCCCGAGGCGGCCACCGAGCCGGGCGACGACCCCGAGGGGGGAGACGTGGCCCTGGGCCACTCCTGACCTGCAGGGCCTCCCTGTCCGGAGGACAGGGCGAGGCGCCGTCCGGGAGGTTTCCGGGCGGCGCCTCGCCGTCCCGACGCCGGCCGGGAGGGCATGTCGGCGGCCGGTCGTCTAGCCCGGCGGGCGGGGGCCGGCGAGGCCCTGGTCCTCGAGCTGCGCGACGACGGCGAGCAGCTGCGCCTCCGCGCTGGGGCGGCCGATGAGCTGGACGCCCATGGGCACGACCGGTCCGCCGTCGTCGCCCGCCGCGCGGGTCCACAGCGTCGGGACGGTCACCGCGGGCAGGCCGGCCACGTTCACGAGCGAGGTCCACGGGGTGTACTGGCACTGGCGCATGTAGTCCTGGTCCGCGCCCGCAGGGTCCTCGAGGTCGTGGCCCGACCAGTACCAGCCCAGGGGGCGCGGCGTCATGGCGAGCGCGGGCGTGAGCACCATGTCCCAGGCCCCGTAGTGGCGCACCACGTCCCGCTCGATCCGGCGCAGCGTGCTCACCGCCTGCGCCAGCTCGACGGCGGAGCGGCGCAGGGCGCGCGCGCGGAAGGCCGCCGCGAGTCCGGTCAGCCTCCGGGCCTGCTCGTGGTCGAGGGGTGCGGTGCCCATCGAGGTCGTCCAGACGTCGAAGAAGGCGCCGGGGTACTCGGGGTCGTAGGCGATCGGGGCCTCACCGACCTCGTGCCCGGCCGCGCGCAGCCGGGTGATCCCCGCGTCGAGGGCGGCCCGCGCCTCGGGGGAGACCTCGATGTCGTAGACGGCGTCGAAGGGCGAGGCGGTGCTCACCCCGATCCGCAGCGGTCGCTCGCCCCAGGGCAGATGTCCCCGGCGGGCGGCCCGCACGCCCTCGAGGAAGGATGGCTGGGGCACGGCACCGACCGCCCGGTGCACCACGTTGCCGTGGGCCGGGCCGCGGGCGGGGGCGCACAGCACGTCCAGCAGCAGGGCGGCGTCCTCGGCGGTGCGGGCGATGGGGCCGTTGACCACGAGCTGCGCGGCGTCCGACTGCGCGTCCGCGGTGGGCACCCGCCCACGGTTGGGCTTGAGGCCCACCAGCCCGCACGCCGCCGCCGGGATGCGGACGGAGCCCCCGCCGTCGGAGCCCGGGGCCACCGGCAGCATGCCCGCGGCCACGGCCGCGGCCTGTCCTCCGGAGGACCCCCCGGCCCCGGCGCCGGGATCGTGCGGGTTCCGGGCGGGCGGGGCCACGAGGTTCTCGGAGTAGCAGTTGAGGCCGAACTCGGGGACCTGGGTCTTGCCCAGGCACACGGCGCCGGAGGCTCCGAGCACGGCCACGAGGTCGTCGTCCTCCGGGGCGATCGGTGCCCCGGACCCGGGGGCCGCCACGGCCGCGGAGCCGTAGCCGGTGGGCATGCCCGTGACGTCGTGCAGGTCCTTCACCGCGAGCGGCAGCCCGTGCAGCGGCCCGCGCGGGGCTCCGGCGGGCCGGGCGTCGAGCGCCCGGGCCCGTTCGAGGGCCAGCTCGGGCGCCACGTGCACGAACGCGCCCAGCCCCGGATCGCGCTCCTCGATCCGGGCCAGGAAGAACGCCGTGGTCTCCGCCGCGCCCAGCTCTCCGCGCGCGAGCGCGTCCCGCAGCTCGACGGCGGTGAGGTCCCCGATCCCGGTCACGGCGGCTCCTGTCTCGGCCACGGCTGTCCGGGGCCGGCGGCTCCGGACACACTGTGGGGCGTGCTGCCCAGGCTAGTAGGGTGAGGGCGCCCGGACCGCGACCCGCGTTCCCCGATCCGCACAGGAGGCCCTCCGTGCCGACCGCCCACCCGCCCCGTTCCGCCGTGACCCGTGCCGCGGCGACCGCAGCCCTGCTCCTGGCCCTGACCGGCTGCTCCCTCTTCGACCGCGACTCCGGGTCCGGGACGGACGCGGCCGATCGTGGTGCCTCGACGCCGTCCGCCTCGCCCACCTCGTCCGCCTCCCCCTCCGGCAGCGCCTCGGTCAGCACCGTGGAGGAGACCTGCGCCCGGGTGCTGGAGACCGCGCGCACGGCCCCGGAGCAGCTGCAGCAGGACCCGGCGGCCCTGTTCGCCGAGGTGGATGACATCGCCGCCACCGCCCCGGCCGAGCTCTCCGGGGAGATCACCTCGGTCCGCGAGGCCATCGACGAGTTCCGGCAGGGCGAACGGTCCATGATCAGCGTGGTCCGGGAGGCCCGGGCCCTGCAGGAGCGCTGCTCCGGCTGACCCCGCCCAGCACGAGGGGCCGTTCCCCGCCGGAGCGCGACGGCGTCTCCGGCGGGGAACGGCCCCTCGCGGCGGTGTGGTGCGGGTGCTACTGCGCCGCGTGGCGGATGGCCTCGGCGAGCACGCGCAGGCCGTCGCGCAGGAGGTCCTCGCCGATGACGAGCGGGGGCAGCAGGCGCACGATGTTGCCGAAGGTGCCGCAGGTCAGGATGATGACGCCCTGCTCGAGGCACTCCGCGGCGATGGCCTTGGCGGCGTCCGCGTCCGGGTCCTTGCCGCCGGGCCGCACGAACTCGAGCGCCATCATGCCGCCGCGACCGCGGATCTCACCGACGGTGCCGGTCTCCTCGGCCACCGGGGTCAGCTCCTCGCGGATGATCTCCTCGACCCGGCGGGCGCGGGCGATGAGGTCCCACTCCTCGATGGTCTGCAGCGCCCCCAGCGCGGCCGCGCAGGCCACGGGGTTGCCGCCGTAGGTGCCGCCGAGTCCGCCTGCGTGCACGGAGTCCATGATCTCGGCGCGGCCGACGACCCCGGACAGCGGCATGCCGCCGGCGACGCCCTTGGCCACGGTGATGAGGTCGGGGACGACGTCCTCGTGGTCCACGGCGAACCACTCGCCCGTGCGGGCCACGCCCGCCTGGACCTCGTCCACCACGAAGACGGCTCCGTTGTCGGTGCACCACTCGGACAGCGCCGGCAGGAAGCCCTCGGCCGGCACGATGAACCCGCCCTCGCCCTGGATGGGCTCGATGACGACGGCGGCCACGTTCTGCGCGCCCACCTGCTTCTCCACCTGGAGCAGGGCGCGGCGGGCGGCCTCGGCGCCGGTCATGCCCTCCGGGTCCCGGAAGGGGTAGGAGACCGGCACCCGGTAGACCTCGCCGGCGAACGGGCCGAAGCCCTGCTTGTAGGGCTGGACCTTGGCGGTCATGGCGAGGGTCATGTTCGTGCGGCCGTGGTAGGCGTGGTCGAAGACGACGACCGCCTGCCGGCCGGTGTGCAGCCGGGAGATCTTGACGGCGTTCTCGACGGCCTCGGAGCCGGAGTTGAACAGCGCGGCCTTCTTGGGGAAGTCGCCGGGGGTGAGCTCGGCGAGCTTCTCCGCGACGGCCACGTAGCCCTCGTAGGGGGTGACCATGAAGCAGGTGTGCGTGAAGTGCTCCACGGCCTCCTTGACCCGGGCGACCACGGCCGGAGCGGAGGCGCCCACGGTGGTCACGGCGATGCCGGAGCCGAGGTCGACGAGCTGGTTGCCGTCGACGTCGAGCACGATCCCGCCGTCCACGTCCGCCGCGTAGGCGGGCACGGAGGAGGCGACGCCGGAGGCCACGGCCTCCTGCCGG
Organism: Kocuria sabuli; assembly: GCF_040981185.1. Classification (NCBI taxonomy): domain Bacteria; kingdom Bacillati; phylum Actinomycetota; class Actinomycetes; order Micrococcales; family Micrococcaceae; genus Kocuria; species Kocuria sabuli. Next base: position 738 of record NZ_JAVHZE010000022.1, on the reverse strand, counting down.
CGGGCGGACAGCTCCCGCGAGCGAGGACCGGGCAGGGTGCCCTCGATGCGGCGGACCTGCTCCAGCCGGTACTGGATGTCGGGCAGGGTCTCGGTCATGGGAGACGTCCTTTCGGGAACGGGGTGCGGTCGCCGCGGGAGGGCGGCGACCGCACCGGTGGTGGAACGGTCCGTCCGGGGAGGGGAGGGACTCAGGCGGGGGTGCCGGTGCCGGGGTTGGAGACCTGGGCCCAGGGGTTCTCCACGCCGATGTACTGGGTGGTGGTGTACTCGTGGATGCCTTCGGCCCCGCCCTCCCGGCCCAGGCCGGACTGCTTGACCCCGCCGAAGGGGGCCGCGGCGTTGGAGATCACCCCGACGTTGAGGCCCATCAGGCCGAACTCGATCCGGTCCCCGATGCGCAGGCCGCGGGAGATGTTCTCGGTGAACACGTAGGAGGCCAAACCGTACTCGGTGGCATTGGCCAGCTCCACGGCCTCGTCCTCGTCCCGGAAGGTCACCACCGGGGCGACGGGGCCGAAGATCTCCTCGGTCACCGCCCGCGCGTCACGGGGGACGTCGGTGAGCAGGGTGGGCTCGAAGAAGTAGCCCGGACCCTCCACCCGCTTGCCCCCCACGACGACCTTCGCCCCGCGGGACACCGCGTCTTCCACGAAGGCCTCCACGGAGTCCCTCGCCTTGGCCTCGACCATCGGCCCGACGTTCACCCCGTCCTCCACGCCGTTGCCCACGGTCAGTG
>NZ_JAVHZE010000059.1:0-881 GCF_040981185.1 Kocuria sabuli | reverse complement strand
ATGTCCACATGGGGGGGCACGAAGAGGTGGATACGGGCGGCGTCTTCCCGGTGAACGACAGCAATCTGACCTTCAAAATACAGATTGTCAGGCCGTTCATCGGCTCGGTCGTGATCCCGCCGAAACTGATGTTTAACGTCTATGTCACCACGACGGAAAATGACCGGCCCACCGTAATCGTTTATCAGATCACCTACAGCGGCGTAATAACCGTCCCGCAAAACTGCGTGATTAACGCCGGGCAAACCGTCACCGTCGATTTTGGGGCACTCTACCACGGCGATTTCACCCAGGCCGGACAGCGACCCGACAGCGTAGCGCCAAAAACCTTTACCGTGCCGATCGAATGCAACGCTGATGTCAACTCACCGGCGCAGCTCACCCTGCGGGTACAGGGGACGGCAGACGCTCGTTTCGCCAACGCGCTGGCGACGGATAACCCGGACGTGGCCGTCGTCGTGACCAGCCCGCAGGGCGAGATCCTGCGGCCAAACGTGTTCTCAAGCAGCGTCCCCTTTACCACGGATATGTCAGGACGCGCGGACGTGACGCTGCAAGCCTACCCCATCAGCACCACCGGGCAGTCGCCAGAGCTGGGCGTCTTCAGGGCGCTGGCGCTGTTACGCATTGATTTCGCCTGAGGAAGCGTAATGACCATTTCATGGAAAAACACCGTATGGCTGAGCGTGGCCCTGTTAAACCCGCCGCTGGTGAAGGCTGACGACACAAGCTTTAACGTGCAGTTTATCGGCACCATCGTTGGGGAATCCTGTAACGTCGATACTAACAGCGCAGAGCAAACGATCGACCTAGGTAAATTTACGACAGAGAAATTTCCGCGCGTGGGCGACACGACACCGGAAAAGCAGTTTGCCATCACG
>NZ_JAVHZE010000021.1:0-49917 GCF_040981185.1 Kocuria sabuli | reverse complement strand
CCTCGCCCTCGGCCTCGTCATCTGACCCACACCCACAGGACCCCCGGTCGCCTCGCGGCCGGGGGTCCCGCACGACACCCGACCGCCCGACCCAGCCGGTGCCGGGCGGCCCACCGCCCTACGGAGCGGTGCTGCAGCGGGCCAGCACGGCCTGCGTGAACTCCTCGGTGCTCGCCGTACCGCCGAGGTCCCCGGTGCGGGTGCCGTCGGCCAGAGCCTGCTCGAAGGCGGACTCCAGGTGCCGGGCCGCCCCGTCCTCCCCCAGGTGGTCGAGCATCATGGCGGCGGCCCACATCGTGCCCACGGGGTTCGCGATGCCCTGCCCGGCGATGTCGGGGGCGGAGCCGTGCACCGGTTCGAACATGGACGGGTGGTTCTTCTCCGGATTCAGGTTGGCGCTGGGCGCCACGCCGATGGAGCCGGCGGCCCCGGCGGCGAGGTCGGAGAGGATGTCGCCGAAGAGGTTGGAGGCCACGACGACGTCGAGGCTCCGGGGCTTGAGCACCATCCGGGCGGCCAGCGCGTCGATCAGCACCTTCTCGACCGTCACGCCCGGGTACTCGGCGACCGTGGTCTCGACGACCTCGTCCCAGAAGGGCATGGTGTGGATGATCCCGTTGGACTTCGTGGCCGAGACGAGCCGGCCAGAGCGGTGCTGGGCCAGCTCGGCCGCGTAGCGGGCGATCCGGGTCACGCCCGCCCGGGTGAACACGGACTCCTGGACGGCCATCTCCTCGGGGCGGCCGCGGTAGAGCCGGCCGCCGATCTCGGAGTACTCCCCCTCGATGTTCTCCCGGACCACGACGAGGTCCAGCTCGTCCAGCCCGCGCAGCGGCGAGGTGACGCCGGGCAGGATCCGGATCGGCCGGAGGTTGACGTACTGGTGGAACTCCCGGCGGATCGGGATCAGCAGGCCCCACAGGGTCACGTCGTCGGGGATGTCCGGGGCCCCGACCGCGCCGAGCAGGACGGCGTCGCCGGAGGACAGCTGCTCGATGCCGTCGACCGGCATCATCCGCGCGTGCGCCCGGTAGTGGTCGGAGCCCCAGTCCCGCTCGCGCCAGCGCACCGTGAAGCCGTGCGCGTCCGCCAGGGCGTCGACGCAGCGCAGCGCGGCCGGCATGACCTCCTGGCCGATGCCGTCGCCGGCGATGACGTCGATGGTGTACTGCCGTGTGCCGGTCACAGGGAACCTCCGCAGCGTCGTCCGGACCGCGGAGGCGGGCGCGCTCCGCGACTGGTGCCGAGCATAGCCCGGCGGGACGGGCCGTCGCTCCCGGCTGGCGCTCCGGCACCCGGGGCCGCAGAATGGAGGGCAGCCATCCCGAGCGGCCGAGAGACCTGGATCGACGACGCCGCAGCAACCGTGGTCGACGTCGCAGACCGCACGGTGCTACCGCCAGGACCGATGGGGCAGCGCACTCCCGGGCCGTTCGCCGGGACGCCTCTCCGCACGGGACCGACCAGCGGCACCACTCGCACGAGGAGTCCTCCCCATGGCCGACCACCAGTTCGGGTTCCGCACCCGCGCCCTGCACGCCGGGGGCACCCCCGACGCCGAGCACGGCGCCCGAGCCGTCCCGATCTACCAGACCAGCTCGTTCGTCTTCAAGGACGCCGACGACGCCGCCAACCTCTTCTCCCTGCAGAAGTACGGCAACATCTACTCCCGGATCGGCAACCCCACCGTCGCGGCGTTCGAGGAGCGCGTCGCCTCCCTGGAGGGCGGCATCGGCGCCGTGGCCACCGCCTCCGGGATGGCCGCCGAGTTCCTGACCTTCGCCGCCCTCGCCCAGACCGGCGACCACATCGTGGCGGCCGGGCAGCTCTACGGCGGGACCGTCACCCAGCTGGACGTCACGCTGCGCCGGTTCGGGATCGAGACCACGTTCGTGCACGGCACCGACCCGGCGGACTACCGGGCGGCGCTGCGGCCGAGCACCAGGGCCGTCTACACCGAGGTCGTCGCGAACCCCTCCGGGGAGGTCGCCGACCTCGAGGGCCTCGCGGCGGTGGCCCACGCGGCCGGCGTGCCGCTCGTGGTCGACGCCACGATGACCCCGCCGTACCTGATCCGCCCGATGGAGCACGGCGCGGACATCGTGATCCACTCGGCCACCAAGTTCCTGGGCGGCCACGGCACCACGCTGGGCGGCGTCGTCGTCGAGTCCGGGCGCTTCGACTGGGGCAACGGGAACTTCCCGTCCATGACCGAGCCCGTGCCCTCGTACAACAACGTCTCCTGGTGGGGGAACTTCGGCGAGTACGGCTTCCTCACCAAGCTGCGCTCGGAGCAGCTGCGGGACATCGGCCCGTCCCTGTCCCCGCAGTCCGCGTGGAACCTGCTGCAGGGCGTCGAGACGCTGCCGCAGCGGATGGACGCCCACCTGGTCAACGCGAAGGCCGTGGCGCAGTGGCTGGCGGAGGACCCCCGGATCTCCTACGTGCACTATGCGGGCCTGCCCACCCACCCCCACTTCGAGCGGGCCCGGAAGTACCTGCCGCTGGGCGTGGGCTCCGTCTTCTCGTTCGGCGTGACGGCCACCGGCGAGCTGACGGGGCGCCAGGTCGGCGCGCGGTTCATCGAGAGCCTGCAGCTGGCCAGCCACCTCGCCAACATCGGCGACGCCCGCACGCTCGTGCTGCACCCGGCCTCCACCACGCACCAGCAGCTCAGCCCCGAGCAGCTGGAGGTGGGTGGGGTCGCCGAGGACCTCGTGCGCATCTCCGTGGGCCTCGAGGACACCGAGGACATCCTCTGGGACCTCGACCAGGCCCTGACCGCGGCGACCGGGCGCTCGCGCGAGGCCGCCGCACCGGCCGCCGGCGCCGACTCCGGCGCCGACTCCGGCGCCGACTCCGGCACCGAGGCCACCGCCGTCACCACCGCCGTCACCACCGAAGGAGCGCTCCGATGAGCACCGAGACCCGCACGTGGACCGGCCCCTCCGCCCCGGAGCGGCTGGACATCCTGCGCAGCACCGAGTCGATCGCGATCGTGGGGGCCTCGAACAAGCCCTCCCGCGCGTCCTACTTCGTGGCGACCTACCTGCAGTCCTCCTCCCCGTACCGGGTGTACTTCATCAACCCGGTGCTGGACGAGATCCTGGGGCAGCCGGTCTATCCGTCCCTCGCGGAGCTGCCGGAGACCCCGGACCTCGTGGACGTCTTCCGCAAGGACGGGGACCTGCCGGACGTGGCCCGGGACGCTGTCGACGTCGGCGCGAAGACCCTGTGGCTGCAGCTGGGCTCCTGGAACGAGGAGGCGGCGGGCATCGCCGAGGACGGCGGTCTGGACGTGGTCATGGACCGGTGCGTGAAGATCGAGCACGCCCGCTTCCACGGCGGCCTGCACCTGGCCGGTTTCAACACCGGGGTGATCTCCTCGAAGCGACAGGTCCTCGCCTAGCGCCGTCCCCGGAGCACGGAGAGGGGCCACCGGGATGCAACCCGGTGGCCCCTCTCCGTGGTCTCCGGGAGCGTGTCAGCGCGTCTTCACGAGCGCCTTCTCGTCCCAGTACGCGCGGGTGGTCACCACGTCGGTGCCGTCCCACGCGCCCAGCCCGGACAGGCCGGGGACGTCGCCGCTGTGGAAGATCGGCTCCACGCCCTGCCTGCGCTGGGCCTCGTAGTTCTTGAGCACCCGCACGGCCACCCCGGACAGCAGGACCAGGGCGACGAGGTTGATCGTGGCCATGACCGCCATGAAGAGGTCGGCCAGGGACCAGACGAGGTCCAGGGCCAGCACGGCGCCGGCGAAGACGAACACCAGCACGAGCACCCGGTAGGCGGCCATGGCCGCGGCGGAGCCGGTGAGGAAGCGGATGTTCGACTCGCCGTAGTAGTAGTTGCCGATCACCGAGGTGAACGCGAAGAGGAAGATCGCCACGGTGAGGAAGTGCACCGCCCAGCCGCCCAGCTGCAGGGCCAGCGCGGACTGGGTGAGGGACGCGCCCTCCCGGCCGCCGAACTCGGGGTTCGACAGCAGCACGATGAACGCGGTGATCGAGCAGACCAGCCAGGTGTCGAAGTAGACGCCGAGCGCCTGGAGGAAGCCCTGCTTGGCCGGGTGGGACACCGACGCGGTGGCACCGGCGTTGGGGGCGGAGCCCATGCCCGCCTCGTTGGAGAACAGCCCGCGACGCACGCCGGCGATCAGCACGCCGATCACGCCGCCGGTGACGAACTCGCGGAGACCGAAGGCGCCCTGGATGATCTGCCCGAACACGGCCGGGACCTGGCCGATGTTGAGCACGACCACGAGCAGGCCGAGCAGGATGTAGAGCACGGCCATGACGGGCACGACGACCTCGGTGACCGCGGAGATCCGGCGGATGCCGCCGAAGATGATCGCGGCGGTCAGGCCCACGAGCACGGCGCCGACGAGGATCCGGAACCACAGGGCCTCCGCGGCGGCGATGTCGATCCCGAGGGACCCGCCCAGGGCGTCGACGATCGAGTTCGACTGCACGGAGTTGAACACGAAGGCGTAGGTGAGGGTGATGACCACGGCGAACAGCAGGCCCATCCAGCGGGCGCCGATGCCGCGCTCCATGTAGTAGGCGGGCCCGCCCACGTAGCCGGTGGGCGCCTTGATCTTGTACAGCTGCCCCAGCAGCGACTCCACGAAGGCGCTCGCGGCCCCGATCCCGGCGATGAACCACATCCAGAACACGGCGCCCGGCCCGCCGACGCTGATCGCGATGGCGACGCCGGCGATGTTGCCCGTGCCCACCCGGGCCGCGGCGGACACGGTGAAGGCGCGGAAGGCGGAGATGCCCTTCTTGCCGTCCTCGGCCATGCCGGGCTTGTCCCGGAGCACCCGGAACATCTCCGGGACGAGCCGCAGCTGCACCACGCCGGTGCGCAGGGTCAGGTACAGGCCCACCCCGATGAGGATGACGAAGACCACGTTCCACACCCAGCCGCCGAGGGTGCCCACGAGATCGGTGACGAGTTCCATTCCAGCTCCGAACTGTGACGGACGGGGGTCCCCGGCGTGGGATCTGCGGGGCCCGCGTGTACGACGAGGGCGCCGCGGTTGCGCGCCCGGACGGAACTCTAGTTCAGGCGCACCGGCCCTCCGGACACGCGCGGTGGCCGGGAAGAACCGCGGCAGGCCACCGGGGAGACCCCGGTGGCCTGCCGCGGCGCCCTGGCGGAGCAGGTCAGTCGACCACGCGCACCGCGCCCCTGTCCGCGGAGGTGACCATCGAGGCGTAGGCGCGCAGGGCCTTGGAGACCTGGCGCTCGCGCGGCTTGGTGGGGTACCACGGCGCCGGGCCCCTGGCCTGGCGGCGGGCGGCGAGCGTGGCGTCGTCGACGTTCACGCGCAGCACCCGGTTCGCGACGTCGATCTCGATCTCGTCACCGGTCTCGATGAGGCCCACGGCGCCGCCGGCGGCCGCCTCCGGGGAGATGTGCCCGATCGAGAGCCCGGAGGTCCCGCCGGAGAAGCGGCCGTCGGTGATCAGCGCGCACTGCCGGCCCAGGCCGAGGCCCTTGAGGTAGGAGGTGGGGTAGAGCATCTCCTGCATGCCGGGCCCGCCCCGGGGGCCCTCGTGGGTGATGACCACGATGTCGCCGGGCTGGACGTTCTTGGAGAGGATCTCGAACACGGCCTCGTCCTGGGACTCCACCACGAAGGCCTTGCCGACGAAGTGGAAGAGCTCCTCGTCGATGCCGGCGGTCTTGATGACCGCCCCGTCCTCGGCGATGTTGCCGTAGAGGATCGCCAGGCCGCCGTCCTTCGTGTAGGCGTGCTCCGCGGAGCGGATGCAGCCGTCCTCGGCGTCGGTGTCCAGGGACTCGAACTCGTTGGCGGTGGAGAAGGCCTGGGTGGTGCGCACGCCGCCGGGCGCGGCGTGGAAGAGCTTCCGCGCGCGCTCCGAGGAACGGCCGCTGCGGATGTCCCACTCGTCGAGCCACGTGGCCAGGTCCGGGGCGTGCACGGTGTGCACGTTCTCGTTCAGCAGGCCGGCGCGGCGCAGCTCGCCGAGGATCGCGGGGATCCCGCCCGCGCGGTGGACGTGCTCGATGTGGAACCGGGTGGAGTTCGGCGCGACCTTGCACAGGCAGGGCACCCGGCGGGACAGGGCGTCGATGTCGGGCAGGGCGAAGTCGATCTCGCCCTCCTGGGCGGCGGCGAGGATGTGCAGGATCGTGTTGGTGGACCCGCCCATGGCGATGTCCAGGGCCATGGCGTTCTCGAAGGCGGCCTTCGTGGCGATGTTGCGCGGCAGCACGGACTCGTCGTCCTGCTCGTAGTAGCGGCAGCACAGGTCCACGACCCGGCGGCCGGCCTCCAGGAACAGCTCCTTGCGGGCCACCTGGGTGGCCAGCGTGGTGCCGTTGCCGGGCAGGGAGAGGCCGAGTGCCTCGGTGAGGCAGTTCATCGAGTTGGCGGTGAACATGCCGGAGCAGGACCCGCAGGTGGGGCAGGCGTTGCGCTCGATCTGGCCGAGCTGCTCGTCGGTGACGGACTCGTCGACGGCCATGGACATCGCGTCCACGAGGTCCAGGCGGTGCTCGACCACGCCCTCGACGGCCTCGCCGGACTCCATGGGCCCGCCGGAGACGAAGACCACCGGGATGTTCAGCCGCAGCGCGGCCAGCAGCATGCCGGGCGTGATCTTGTCGCAGTTGGAGATGCACACCAGGGCGTCGGCCCGGTGGGCGTTGACCATGTACTCCACGGAGTCGGCGATGATGTCGCGGGAGGGCAGCGAGTAGAGCATCCCGTCGTGGCCCATCGCGATCCCGTCGTCGACGGCGATGGTGTTGAACTCCTTGGCGACGCCGCCCGCCTCCTTGACCGCGGAGGCCACGAGGTCGCCCATGTCCTTGAGGTGCACGTGGCCGGGGACGAACTGCGTGTAGGAGTTGGCGATCGCGACGATCGGCTTCCCGAAGTCGTCGTCGCCCATGCCGGTGGCGCGCCACAGGGCGCGGGCACCGGCCATGTTGCGGCCGTGGGTCGAGGTGCGGGAGCGGAGGTGGGGCATGGCGCTGCTGCGTCTCCTTGGTCGAGGGGGTCCGCTGGGGCGGCCGGGCCCGGGGCGCTGGTCCGGGGCCGGCGCGACCCGGCCGGTCGGCGGAGGTCCGCCGTCCAGAATACGCGTCGCCGCGACCTCGTCTTGCTTCTCGGACGCGCGTCTCAGCATGTGGTCAGCGGAACGAGCCGCGCTCCTACACTGGGGCCACGACCCGACTCGCAGGAGGATGCGTCCCATGAGCAACCACTCGATACCCCCGCGGCCGGACGACGGCGCCGACTTCAGCGTGGATCTCGACGACGCGGTCGATCCCCTCGTGATGGCTCTCGACGTCGGCTCCACGGGGAGCCGTGGCGGACTGCACGACGCCACGGGCACCCCGGTGCTCGGCTACCGGCACAAGGTCGAGCACGAGTTCACCACCGGTGCCGACGGCACCTCCGTGATCGACCCCGACCAGGTCACCGAGGAGCTGGCCGGGATCCTCGACCTCGTCCTGGCCGACCCCGCGCTGCGCGGCCGGGTGGCCGGCGTGGCCCTGGACACCTTCGCGTCCTCGCTCGTGGGGGTGGGCACCGACGACGAGGCCGTCACCCCGTGCTTCACCTACGCGGACTCCCGGTGCGCGGAGCAGCTGGCGGCGCTGCGCGACGAGCTCGACGAGCCGTCGGCCCTGCAGCGCACCGGCGCCCGCCTGCACACCTCGTACCTGGCCCCGCGCCTGCGCTGGATCCGGGAGACCGACCCGCGGACGTGGGAGCGGGCACGGCGGTGGATGTCCCTCGGCGAGTACGTGCACCTGCGCCTGCTGGGGACCGCGCGCGCCGGGACGGCCACGGCCGCATGGACGGGCCTGCTGGACCGGCGCGCGGGCCGGTGGGACGAGCCGCTGCTGCTGGCCTGCGGCCTGGACGCCGAGCAGCTCAACCCCGTCGCCGACCCGCACGAACCCGTCCCGGGCGTCGCGGACTCCGTGGCCGAGCGGTGGCCCGCCCTCGAGGGGGCGCACTGGTTCGCGCCCGTGGCGGACGGGCTCAGCGCCAACCTGGGCTCGGGCGGCGCCGACGCCTCGACGCTGGTGGTCTCCGCCGCCACGTCGGGGGCCGCACGCGTGCTGCTGCACGAGATCCCGGAGCGGGTGCCCAACGGACTGTGGTGCTACCGCGTCGACGCGAACCGGTGCCTGCTGGGCGGGGCCCTCAACGACGTCGGGCGGGCGATCAGCTGGCTCGGGGACACTATCGCCCTGCCGGAGGACAGCACGCTCCAGGACGTCGCGGAGGCCGAGGTCGCCGATGACACCCCGGTGGTACTGCCCTTCTTCACCGGTGAGCGCTCGACCGGCTGGGCCGGCGGCGCCAGGGCGGTGCTGGCCGACGTGACCGCCTCGGCCACCGGCGCGGACCTGGCGCGCGGCGTGCTGGAGGGGGTGGCGGTCTCCTACGCGCGCGTGGCCGACCAGCTCGAGGACATCGCCGGCGGCGTGGCCCGCGTCGTGGCCTCGGGCAGCGCGTCCCAGGACGTGCCGGGGCTGATGCAGATCCTGGCCGACACCCTCGGCAAGCCCGTGGCACGGGCGGAGTTCAAGCGCGCGACGCTGCGCGGCACGGCCCTGCTCGCCCTGGAGAGCCTGGCCCCGGACGTCGAGCGGGCCCGGCCGCCCTACAGCCCGGAGTACGCGCCGGTGCCGGAGCGGGCCGAGCACTACGGGGCCGTCCGCGCCCGCTTCGAGGAGCTCTACGGCGCGGTCGTGGGCGACTGAGGAGAGACCGGCGCCCCGGGCCGAGGGGTTGACCGCGTCCCGGGACGGTGGAACGCTGACACCCATCAGCAGTGGGCTTACCAGTCGAGGCGGGTCGGATGCGAGCGATGGTGTACCGCGGACCGTACAAGATCCGGGTGGAGGAGCGGGACATCCCGCGGATCGAGCACCCGAACGACGCGATCGTGCGGGTCACCACGGCGGCGATCTGCGGGTCGGACCTGCACCTGTACCACGGGATGATGCCGGACACCCGGGTCGGGACGACCTTCGGCCACGAGTTCATCGGCGTGGTCCACGAGGTCGGTCCGTCGGTGCAGCACCTGGTGCCCGGCGACCGCGTCATGGTGCCGTTCAACGTCTACTGCGGGTCGTGCTGGTACTGCGCGCGGGGTCTGTACTCCAACTGCCACAACGTCAATCCGAACGCCACCGCGGTGGGCGGCATCTACGGCTACTCCCACACGTGCGGCGGCTACGACGGCGGCCAGGCCGAGTTCGTGCGCGTCCCGTTCGCGGACGTGGGCCCCTCGATCATCCCGGAGTGGATGGACGACGAGGACGCGGTGCTGCTCACCGACGCCCTGGCGACCGGCTACTTCGGGGCGCAGCTCGGGGACATCGCGGAGGGCGACACCGTCGTCGTCCTGGGCGCCGGTCCCGTGGGGCTGTTCGCCGCGAAGTCGGCCTGGTTGATGGGTGCCGGCCGGGTGATCGTGATCGACCACCTGGAGTACCGGCTCGAGAAGGCCCGGGAGTTCGCGCACGCCGAGACGTTCAACTTCGCGGAGTACGACGACATCGTGGTGGAGATGAAGAGGACCACGGACCACCTCGGCGCGGACGTCGTCATCGACGCGGTCGGGGCCGAGGCGGACGGCAACTTCACCCAGCACGTGACCGCGGCCAAGCTCAAGCTGCAGGGCGGTTCCCCCGTCGCGCTGAACTGGGCGATCGACTCCGTCCGCAAGGGCGGGACCATCTCGGTGATGGGCGCGTACGGGCCGATGTTCAGCGCCGTGAAGTTCGGCGACGCCCTCAACAAGGGACTGACCCTGCGGATGAACCAGTGCCCGGTGAAGCGCCAGTGGCCGCGGCTGTTCGAGCACATCCGCAACGGCTACCTCAAGCCCAGCGACCTCGTGACCCACCGCATTCCCCTGGAGCACATCGCCGAGGGCTACCACATCTTCTCGGCCAAGCTGGACGGCTGCATCAAGCCGCTCATCGTGCCGGGCGCCGGCTGAGGAAGGGCAGCGACCATGACCCCCACCCCCTACACCGCCGGCGAGCCGGAGCGTGCCGTCGACCGCGCGGCGCTGCGGGCCCGCATCCCCGGCTGGGGCGCCGACCTGGACCCGGCCGACCGCCCCTCCGTGCCGAAGCTGCGCTACGACCCGGGCGCGACCGGGGCCCACTGGGACGTGCCGGAACGCCAGGAGGAGCGGCGGCCCCGGGAGCGCTCGATCGAGCACGCGGAGCTCACCCCCGTCTTCGGCACGTCCTGCCCGCCCAAGGGCCTCTCCGGGGTGCTGCGCAGGCACGCCTACCGGAGGTACAGCGAGGCCCGGGCCGCGCACTGGGTGATCCTGCTGGCGGCCGACCGGGTGGACGCGTGGGAGAGCCATCTCGCCTCGTTCGCGAGCCCGCGCCCGGACAACCCGATCACCGAGACCGGGGTGCTCAGCGAGTTCTCGCGGCACGGCGTCTCGTCCCGGCTCGGCTCGACGCGCGCCGACCTCTCCCACACGTGGCTGGATCCGGTCGTCGTCGCGGGACCGTGGGTCCTGGCGGGCGGCGCCGTCGTCGCGGTGGGGCGGGCCCTGGCCCGGCGCCGCGGCTGAGCCGCGCGGGCGGACCGGCGCGCGGGCCCGTCGGCAGGGAGTCCTCCACCGGATCCGCCGGGGACGTCGACGACGGCGGCCTCAGGGCGTGCAGGACCTGACGATCTCCTCCGCGGAGAGCCGGCGCCCGCCCACGTAGTACAGCACGGAGCCCGCCGGCAGCGGGGAGTCCCAGCCGGGGCCGACCACCGCGCTGTCGGACCGGACGGCGAGCACGGTGGCGCCGAAGCTGCGCCCCATGGCCACCTGGACGTCCCCGAAACCCGTCCCCGCGAGCGCGTCGGGCAGCGGCGTGCTGTAGGTGTTGCGGCCGCCGTGGGTCATCAGATCGGCGTAGACCGCCGCGATGCCCGGGTCCTGCAGCTCCTCGGTGGCCATCCGCGGCGAGTGCCACTGCACGCACTGCACCTCGTCGTCGACGTAGGAGAAGTGGTGGGCGCGGGCCATGTCGCGCAGGGTCACGACGATGTGGGCGCCCTGGCTCACGTGGGCGACCGCCACGGTGAGCGTGAGCGCCTCGTTGTCGTCGTGGGCGTCGATGAGCACCCGGCGCGCACGGTGCAGACCGGCGCGGCGCAGCACGCTCTCCTCGGCGAGGTCGCCGCGGACGAAGCCGTGGTCGGGATGGTCCGGCAGCGGGTTCTGCGTCACCTCGTCCCAGGCGCAGAGCGCGATCGGCAGGATGCCGTCGGCGGTGAGCTCCTGGATGAGCCGCTCGGTGCGCCCGGGCGTGTAGCCGAGGATCACCACGTGGTCCGACATGCCGAGGTCGAGCTGGCCCTTCATGCGCTGTCCCTTCGCGTTCTCGATCGCCGTGGCGATCTTGGTGAAGAGGGTCGTCAGCGTGGCGATGCCCCCGATGATGACGTAGACGCCGACGAGGTGGCCGCCGAGCGTGGTCGGGAAGAAGTCGCCGTAGCCGACCGTGGAGGCGGTGACCACGAACCACCACCAGTAGTTCTCCACCGCGGTGATCGGGTTCTCGGACGGCTCCGCCCAGATCATCAGGGGCCAGCTGGTGAGGAAGACCGTGACGACGATGAGCAGCGGCAGCCCCCAGGCCCGTGCGGTGCCCAGACGGCGGACCAGGCGGGAGAGGAAGAACGGCACGGGTGGTCTCCTGTCTCTTCGCGGTCCTCGCACCGACCCTACGGGGGTCCGCGCCGGCCGGTGCGCCGGACGCGGCCCGGTGGACCGCGAGTGACCGCGTCCGGGGGAGTGACCACGGGATCCCGTGGGCACTCCCCTGGACGTGGTCGGTGGGCGGGGCCGGGTCAGCCGCGGTGGAGCAGCAGCGCCTCGCCCTGGCCGCCGCCGCCGCACAGGGAGACCGCGGCCCTGCCGGAGCCGCGACGGGACAGCTCGAACGCCGCGTGCAGGGCCAGGCGGGCCCCGGAGGCGCCGATCGGGTGGCCCAGGGCCACGGCCCCGCCGTGCAGGTTGGCCCTCTCGAGCGGGTAGTCGAGGTCGCGCAGGGACTGGATCAGCACGGACGCGAACGCCTCGTTGATCTCGATGAAGTCGAGGTCCTGCACGGACCAGCCGGCCTTCGCGACCGCGGCCTCGATGGCCCGGGACGGCTGCGAGTGCAGCGACGTGTCGGGCCCGGCGACCTGGCCGGGGGCGCCGACGACGGCGAGGTGGTCCAGCCCGTGGCGCTCGGCGTACTCACGGCTGGTCAGCACCACGGCGGCCGCCCCGTCGGACAGCGGCGAGGAGTTGCCGGCGGTGATGGTGCCGTCCTTCGCGAACGCCGGGCGCAGCCTCCCCATGGACCCGGCCGTGGCGTCCGGCCGGACCCCCTGGTCGGTGTCGACGACGAGCGGGTCCCCCTTGCGCTGCGGGATCGTCAGCGGGGCGATCTCGTCGCGGAAGATCCCCTCGTCCGTGGCCCGGGCCGCTCGCTGGTGGCTCTGCGCGGCGACCTCGTCCTGCTCCGCGCGGGAGATCTCCCGCTCGCCGTTGCCGGACTCGGTGAGCGAGCCCATGGACACGCACGCGGCGACGTCCACGAGCCCGTCCTTGGCCACGGCGTCCTCGAGCACGAGGTCGCCGTAGCTCTTGCCCTGCCGCACGCCCATGGCGAGGTGCGGGGCGTGGGTCATGGACTCCTGGCCGCCGGCCACGACGATCTCGGCCTCGCCCGCGCGGATCATCCGTGCGGCGTTGGTGATGGCCACGAGCCCGGACAGGCAGACCTTGTTCACGGTCTCCGCGGGCACGTGCAGGGGGATCCCGGCGGTGACGGCCGCCTGGCGGGCCGGGTTCTGGCCGGCGCCGGCCTGCAGGACGTGGCCCATGATCACGTAGTCGACCTGCTCGGGGGTGAGCCCGGCGCGCTCGAGCGCGCACGTGATGGCGTGGGCGCCGAGCTCGGCCGCGGTGAGGGACGCCAGCTGGCCCAGGATCTTGCCCTGGGGCGTGCGGGCGCCGGACAGGATGACGACGTCGGTCGGGGTGTTCATCGGTTCTCCTCGGCAGCAGCTGGTGCGGTGGGATCGGTCCCGGTGGGGACGGTGTCGGGGGTGACGTCCTGCAGGTCGGTGCGGAAGGACGCCTCGGTCTTCTCGCGGATCTCGTCCTCCGTGACCCCCGGGGCGAGGTTGCGCAGCACGAGTCCGCCGTCCTCGACGTCGAACACGCACAGGTCCGTGACGATGCGGTCCACCACGCGCACCCCGGTGAGCGGGAGGTCGCACTCGGTCCTGATCTTGGCGGAGCCGTCCTTGGTGACGTGCTCGGTCAGCACGACGACGCGCGGGGTGCCGGCCACCAGGTCCATGGCCCCGCCCATGCCCTTGACCATCTTCCCGGGGATCATCCAGTTGGCGAGGTCGCCGGTGCCGGAGACCTGCATCGCGCCGAGGATCGCGATCTTGACGTGCCCGCCGCGGATCATCCCGAAGGACGTGGCGGAGTCGAAGATCGAGGCCCCCGGCTGCAGGGTGATGGTCTGCTTGCCGGCGTTGATGAGATCCGGGTCCTCGTCGCCCTCGTAGGGGAACGGGCCCATGCCGAGCACGCCGTTCTCGGACTGCAGCACCACGTCGACACCCTCGGGCAGGTTGTTGGCCACGAGGGTGGGGATGCCGATGCCGAGGTTGACGTAGTCGCCGTCGGAGAGCTCCACGGCGGCGATCGCCGCCATCTCGTCGCGGGTCCAGCTCATGCCTGGTCTCCGTTCTGCTGGGCGGACCGCCCGGCCGGGCGGGGGCGGACGGTGCGCTGCTCGATGTCCTTGGGCGCGCCGCTGTACTGCGCGACGTGCTGGACGTAGACGCCCGGGGTCACGATGTGGTCCGGGTGGATCTCCCCGACCTCCACGAGGTGCTCGACCTCGGCGACGGTGACCTTCCCGGCGGTCGCGACGATGGGGTTGAAGTTGCGCGCGGTGTAGCGGTAGACGAGGTTACCGTCGGTGTCGCCGGTGTGGGCGTGGACCAGGGCGACGTCGGCGACGATGCCGCGCTCCTGCACGTAGGTCTCGCCGTCGAACTCGGCGTGCGGCTTGCCCTCGGCCACGAGGGTGCCCACCCCGGTCCTCGTGTAGAACGCGGGGATGCCGGCGCCGCCGGCCCGGAGCCGCTCGGCGAGGGTGCCCTGCGGGTTGAACTCGACCTCGAGCTCCCCGTCCAGGTACTGCTGGGCGAACAGCTTGTTCTCGCCCACGTAGGAGGCGAGCACCTTCGCGACCTGGCGGTTCTCGAGCAGCACCCCGAGGCCCTTCCCGTCCACGCCCATGTTGTTGGAGACCACGGTGAGGCCGGTGACCCCGGAGTCGCGGACCGCCTCGATGAGGTCCCGCGGGATCCCGCTGAGCCCGAACCCGCCCACGGCGAGCGTCATGCCGTCCCGCAGGTGCTGCGCCAGCAGCTCGGCGGCGTTGTCGATGACCTTGGACACCCTCGTCCCTTCCTGTCGGAGAACTGTGACCCAGGACTCAATCTAGGAATCCCCCACATACCGGTCAACCGGTCCGCCGGAATCCCGCGGGATCTCCTCATCATCCGGCCACGGGGCGCCCGGATGTCCATATAGTGGAGTCCATGACGGAGGAGGGCGGGGCGGGTGCGGGCACCCAGGTGGTCCACCGCGTGGCGCAGCTCCTGCGCGCCGTCGCGGGCCGGGAGCAGGGCGGCACCGTGGCGGAGCTCGCGGCGGCGACCGGTCTGACGCGCCCCACCGTGCACCGGCTGCTGACGGGCCTGGCCGACGAGGGGCTCGTGGACCGCCCCGCCGGCAGCGGTGCGTGGCAGCTCGGCCCGGAGCTCTACGTGCTGGGCGCGGTCGCGGCCCACCGCCACCCGATCCGGGAGCTGGCCGGGCCGTCGCTGCGCCGGCTCGCCGAGGCCACCGGCGAGAGCGCGTTCCTCTCGGCCCGCCGCGGGCCGGAGACGGTCTGCCTGGCCCGGGTGGAGGGCGCGTTCCCGATCCGCTCCCACGTCCTGTACGAGGGACTGCGGCTCCCGCTCGGGGTGGCCTCGGCGGGCCTGGCGGTCCTGGCCCACCTGCCGGACGCCGAGGTGGAGCGGATCCTGGCCGCCACGGCCGGTGCCCGCGCGGAGTGGGGTCCGTTGCACACCGCCGAGCGGATCCGGGGACTGCTCGCGGACGTGCGCCGGGAGGGCTTCGCCGTGAATCCCGGACTGATCGTGGAGGGCAGCTGGGGGATGGCCGCGGCGGTCTTCGACGCGACCGGCGCCCCCGTCTACGCGCTGAGCCTCACGGGGATCGAGCCACGCTTCGCCGGCGAGCGCCGCCAGCCCCTGGGCCGGGCCCTGCTCGCGGAGGCCCACCGGCTCTCCCGGGAGCTGGGCCACCGCTGAACAGGAGCGGCTGAGCAGGAGCGGCGGGCGCTCAGCGCGCGCTCCAGCCGCCGTCCATCGTGTAGGACGCGCCGGTGACCATGGAGGCGTGCGGACCGGCCAGCCACGCGACGAGACTGCCGACGTCCTCGGGCTCCACGAGCTTCTTCACCGGCGTCTCGCCGAGCATGATCCGCTCCACGACCTCAGACTCGGGGATCCCGTGCACCTTCGCCTGGTCCGCGACCTGCTTCTCGACCAGCGGGGTGCGCACGTAGCCGGGGTTGACGCAGTTGCTGGTCACCCCGTGCGCGGCGCCCTCCAGGGCCACGGTCTTGGACAGGCCCTCGAGGCCGTGCTTGGCCGCGACGTAGGCGCTCTTGTAAGGGGACGCGCGCAGCCCGTGCACGGAGGAGATGTTCACGACCCGCCCCCAGCCCTGCCCGTACATGTGCGGCAGGGCCGCGCGCACCAGCAGGAAGGGGCTCTCGAGCATGAGCACGAGGATCCGGTGGAAGTCCGCCGGGTCGAACTCCTCGATCGGGGAGACCTTCTGGATGCCGGCGTTGTTGACGAGCACGTCCACCTCGAGGCTCAGCCCGGCCAGCGCCGCGGTGTCCAGCAGGTCGACGGCCCACGCCCGCCCGCCGAGCTCGTCCGCGACCCGCTGCGCACCGGCCTCGTCGACGTCGGCCACCACCACGTGGGCCCCGGCGCCGGCCAGGGCGCGGGCCGCGGCCAGCCCGATGCCGCTCGCTCCCCCGGTCACCAGCGCGGTGCGTCCCTCGAGCCCGTTGTCCTGGAACATGGAGATCCTTCCGTCCGTCCGCCGTGCCCGCAGGGTCCGGGGCACCGGTCACCGTCACGGTATGTGATCCAGCGCACGACGGCGAGCAGCACCCGGCGCGTCACACGGCGTCATGCCCGTCACGCGGGTGTCGAATGGCGCAACATCCGGGCCGTGCGGTTGGATGGGGTCGTCACCATCCAGAGCGGCCGAGAGATCTGGCTCGACGACGCCGCAGCAACCCGGGCGGACGGACCCCGTCCTCGCCCCCGGTGCTACCGCCAGGACCGATGGAAAGGACAGCACTTCATGCTGCACAGCGCCGAGCGCATCCTCACGACCCACGCCGGGTCCCTCCCCCGCACCCCCGGGCTGCTCGCGGCCAACGAGGCCCGCATCTCGGGCGCGGCGAGTCACCAGGAGTTCGAAGCCCTGCTGCAGGAGGCCGTGGTCGACGTGGTGCGCCGCCAGCGCGAGGCGGGCATCGACGTCGTCAACGACGGCGAGTACGGCCACGCCATGACCCACTCCGTGGACTACGGGGCGTGGTGGACGTACTCCTTCGACCGCACGGGCGGGCTGGCGATCGTCGACGACAACGAGGCCGACGTCCCCAAGCGCTCCACCCCGGGCAACGTGGTGCTCACGAGCTTCCTGGACCGGCGGGACTTCGCCACGTTCCACGACGCGTACACGGACCCCTCCTCCGGCATCCACCTGGCCGACCCGGACCTGCCGCCGCCCGTCTTCCCGGCGGCGACCGGCCCGCTCTCCTACACCGGCCAGGCCGCGGTGGCCTCCGACGTCGCGGGCCTCACCGCCGCGCTGGGGGAGACCGGTGCGGCCGAGGGCTTCGTCGCCGCCCTCTCCCCCGGCTCCGCCGCCCGCATCGGCAACCACCACTACGGGAGCGAGGAGGAGTTCCTCTACGCCTGGGCGGACGTGCTGCGCGAGGAGTACACCGCGATCCTCGACGCCGGCCTGGTGCTGCAGATCGACGACCCCTCCATCGCCGAGTCCTGGGACCAGATCAACCCGGAGCCGGCCGTGGAGGACTACCGGCGCTTCGTCCAGGTCCGGGTGGAGGCCCTCAACCACGCCCTGCGCGGCCTGCCCCAGGACCGGATCCGCTTCCACCTGTGCTGGGGCTCCTGGCACGGCCCGCACACCACGGACCTCGAGTTCAGGCACCTGGTGGACCTGCTGCTGTCGATCGACGCGGGCGCCTACTCCTTCGAGGGCGCCAACGCCCGGCACGAGCACGAGTGGAAGGTCTGGGAGGACCACGCCCTGCCCGAGGGCAAGCTGATCCTGCCCGGCGTGGTCTCGCACGCCACCAACGTCGTGGAGCACCCCGAGCTCGTCGCCGACCGGATCGAGCGCTATGCGAAGCTCGTGGGCCGCGAGAACGTCATCGCCTCGACCGACTGCGGCCTGGGCGGGCGCGTGCACCCCCAGATCGCGTGGGCGAAGCTCGAGACGCTCGCCCACGGCGCCGAGATCGCCTCGCGCCGGCTCTGGGCCTGAGCGCCCCGACCGCACCCACCCCCGTCGCCCACCCCCCGAGGAGCACCTCCATGACCCTGCAGAACACCGACCGCGTGCAGACCACCCACGTGGGGTCCCTGCCCCGGACCCCGCGCCTCCTGGAGGCCAACCGGCAGCACACCGACGGCGCGATCACGTTCGAGCAGCTCACGGACGAGCTCGCCACGGGCGTCGAGGACGTCGTGCGGCGGCAGCGGGAGACCGGCGTGGACGTGGTCAACGACGGCGAGTACGGGCACACCATGTCCAGCGCCGTCGACTACGGGGCCTGGTGGAACTACTCCTTCTCCCGCCTCGGCGGGCTCACCCCCTCCGACGAGGACCGGTGGGCGTCCACGGAGAGGAAGCGGTCCTCCCCCGGCAACATCGTGCTCACGAGCTTCCCGGACCGCCGGGACCGCGAACGCTTCCGGGAGGCGTACGAGGACCCGTCGTCGGGCATCCTCACCGGGCGGTCCGCCACCACGCAGCCGAAGATCACCGGGCCACTGACCTACACGGGCCAGGAGGCGGTGGCCTCCGACGTCCGCAACCTCAAGGCCGCCATGGCGGCCACGGGCGCGGAGACGGGCTTCGTCGCGGCCCTGTCCCCCGGCTCCTGCGCTCGCGTGACCAACGAGTACTACCGGACCGACGAGGAGCTCCTCCACGCGTGCGCCGACGCGATGCGCGAGGAGTACCTGGCGATCACCGACGCCGGGCTGATCGTGCAGATCGACGACCCCTCCATCGCGGAGTCCTGGGACCAGGTCAACCCGGAGCCCACGGTGGAGGACTACCTGGCCTTCACCCGGCTGCGCGTCGAGGCGCTCAACCACGCGCTGCGCGGGATCCCCGAGGAGCAGGTGCGCTTCCACCTCTGCTGGGGCTCCTGGCACGGCCCGCACACCACGGACCTCGAGCTGCAGCACATCGTGGACCTCATGCTGACCATCAACGCCGGCGGCTACACCTTCGAGGGCGCCTCCGCCCGCCACGCCCACGAGTGGAAGGTCTGGAAGGACCACCCGCTGCCCGAGGGCCGCGTGATCATCCCCGGCGTGGTCTCGCACTCGACCAACGTCGTGGAGCACCCCGAGCTCGTTGCCGACCGGATCGAGCAGTTCGCCTCCGTGGTCGGCCGGGAGAACGTCGTCGCCTCGACCGACTGCGGCCTGGGCGGGCGCCTGCACCCGCAGATCGCCTGGGCCAAGCTGGAGTCCCTCACGACCGGCGCGCGCCTGGCCTCGGAGCGGCTCTTCGGCTGAGCCCCCACGGTGCGCCCACCGGGCCCGGTCCCCTCGGGGGCCGGGCCCGGCCCGTTCCAGTGGTCGGCAGCACCGGCGCGCGGTCCTCCCGAGCCGGCCCGGTTGGCCCTCCGTCACAATCCCGGGACAGGCCTCGACCACCCTGCCCCGGGGAGTGACAGGGATCACTTCGATCCGTAGGATGCCAGTCAACTACCGAACGTTCGGTTATTGAGCGTTGGGTTCCGCCGAGGACGTCGCCGTCCCCGACCCACACTGGAGATTCCATGGCGCACAACACCGCCGTCCCGTCCGGGCGGCACGAGATGTCCCGGGAGGAGCGCAAGGTCCTGGCCGGCACGCTCGTGGGCACGACCATCGAGTGGTACGACTTCTTCATCTACGCCCAGGCCGCGGCCTTCGTGCTGGCGCCGCTCTTCTTCGAGCCGGTCGGTCTGACCCAGGTCGCCGCGTGGGCCTCCCTGGGCATCAGCTTCCTGTTCCGCCCGCTCGGCGCGGTGGTCGCCGGGCACCTGGGCGACAAGTACGGCCGCAAGATCGTGCTGGTGCTGACCCTGGTGGGCATGGGCGCGGCGACGATGCTGATCGGGCTGCTGCCCACCTACGCCGCGATCGGCATCTGGGCCCCGATCTTCCTGGTGCTCCTGCGCATCATGCAGGGCTTCTCCGCCGGCGGCGAGTGGGGCGGGGCCGCCCTGATGTCGGTGGAGCACGCCCCGCGCAACAAGCGCGGGCTCTTCGGCGCCTACCCCCAGATCGGCGTGCCGCTGGGCATGCTGCTGGCCACCAGCTTCATGTTCGCCCTCACCTCGACGATGTCCCCGGAGGACTTCCAGGCCTGGGGCTGGCGCATCCCGTTCCTCTCCTCGGTGCTGCTCATCGTGGTGGGCTACCTGATCCGCAAGACCGTGGACGAGTCCCCGGTGTTCAAGGAGATGCAGCTGCGCAAGAAGGAGTCCTCGGCCCCGCTGGGCCAGCTGTTCAAGCACAACTCCAAGGAGGTCACCCTCGCGGCGCTGATCTTCGCCGCCAACAACGCCGCCGGCTACCTGGTCATCGCCTTCTTCGCCTCCTACGGGGCCAACGAGCTGGGCATGGCCCGGTCCCAGACCCTGATCGCCTCGCTGATCGGCGGGGTGGGCTGGCTGGTGTTCACGATGTTCGGCGGCTGGATCTCGGACCGGATCGGGCGGGTGCGCACCTTCCAGATCGGCTACGGGATCATCATCCTGTGGGCCGTGCCGATGTGGTTCCTGCTCGACACCGCCTCGCTGCCGCTGTTCGCCCTGGCCATCGTGATCCTCACCATCGGCCTGGGCCCCTCCTACGGGCCGCAGTCGGCGCTCTACGCGGAGATGTTCCCGGCTCGGGTGCGCTACTCCGGGGTCTCGATCGGCTACGCCTTCGGCTCCATCATCGGCGGGGCCTTCGCCCCGATGATCGCCCAGCTGCTGCTCAACGAGACCGGGATGTCCTGGACCATCGGGGTCTACATCGCCGGCCTGGCCCTGGTGTCCTTCATCGCGGTGTCCATGGTCCCGAAGAGCATCCAGGAGATCGACCTGCACGTCCAGGACGTGCACCAGGACTACGTCGCCGAGCACCCCGGGGCCGCCGAGATCCTCAGGAGCGCGCAGGCCGCCGAGAAGCGCGACTGAGCACCCCGTCCCACCGACCGGAGCCGCCCGCCGGCACCCCCACGGGTGCCGGCGGGCGGCTCCGGCTGCGACGGCACCCTCCGAGCACACCCCGCTCCCCGCCGAGGAGCCCGCACCGGGGCCCCGCCGAAAGGACCCACCGTGACCACCGACCTCCTGCCGCCCGCCGTGCCCGCCACCGTCTCCACCGCGGTGGCCGACGTGCTGGCCGAGCGCACCGACCACCTGTTCGGGCTGATGGGCAACGGCAACGCCCACCTGATCAGCTCCCTCACCTCCCGCGGCTTCGGCTTCACCTCCGCCCGGCACGAGGCCGCCACCGTCGCCATGGCCGACGCCTACCACCGCGCCACCGGCCGGGTCGGGGCCGCCACCACCACCTACGGCGCCGGCTTCACCAACACCTGCACCGCCCTGGCCGAGGCCCGGCTGGCCCGGATCCCCCTGGTCCTGGTCGTCGGCGACGCCCCCACCACGGGGCGGCGGGCCTTCGACATCGACCAGACCGGTGCCGCCGCCGCCGTCGGGGTCAGCACCCTGGTCGCGACCCCGGACAACGCGGCCGCCATCACCCACCGGGCCTTCGACCTCGCGCGCCGGACCGTCCAGCCCGTGGTCCTGGCCATCCCCTACGACTTCGCCACCGCGCCGCTCACCGGCCGGTCCGAGCTGGACCCGCTGCCGGCCAAGCCCGCCCGCACCGCCACCGGCGAGGAGCTGGACCGCATTGCCGGCGTCCTGCGCACGGCCTCCCGGCCCCTGGTCCTGGCCGGGCGCGGGGTGTCGCTGGCAGATGCGGCCACCCCGCTCAAGGAGCTCGGCGACCGTCTCGGCGCGCTGTTCATGACCTCGGTGATGGCCGCCAACATCGTCGACAGCCCGTGGGACCTCGGCATCGCCGGCGGCTTCACCCGCGCCCACCGGCTGGAGCTGGCCCGGCAGGCGGACGTCGTGCTGGTGGCCGGGGCGTCCCTGAACAGCTTCCAGTCCCGCTACGGCACCCTCTTCGCCGAGGGCACCCGGGTGATCCGCATCGACAACGAACCCGAGTCGGCGGTGACCCACCCCGCCGTGACCGACTACGTGCGCGCGGACCTGGGCCCGTGCCTGGCCGCCCTCACCGGGCGGATCCCCGCCGCCGCCCCCGAGCGCACCTGGCGGGGATCCGCCCCCGAGGTCGCCACCGCCGGATTCCGGTCCCCCGACCCCGTGGAGGACCCGGCCGAGTTCGGCCCCGACGGCCGGCTCAACCCCCGTGCGGTGGTCGCCGCCCTGGAGCACGTCCTGCCGAAGGAGCGGTCGGTGGTGATGGACGGGGGCCATTTCATCGGCTGGGCCCCGATGTACCTGTCGGTGCCCGACCCGCAGGCGATGGTGCTGGTCGGCACCGCCTTCCAGTCCATCGGGCTGGGCTTCGGCTCCGCGGCCGGGGTCTCGGTGGCCCGCCCCGAGCGCACCACCGTGTTCGTCACCGGTGACGGCGGTGGGCTGATGGGCCTCGCGGACTTCGAGACGTTCCTGCGCGCCACCCGGCGCGGAGTGGTCGTGGTGCTCAACGACTCCGCCTACGGCGCGGAGCTGCACCAGTACGCCTCCCAGGGCCTGGACCCCACCGCGATGCTCATCGACGAGGTCGACTTCGCCGCGATCGGCCGCGCCCTGGGTGCGGCGGGCACCAAGGCCCACTGCCTCGCCGACCTCACCGCCCTGCAGGACTGGCTGGACGGCCACCAGGAGGGCGTCTTCGTCCTCGACGTCGCCATCTCCCAGAAGGTCGTCGCCGAGTTCATGACCGCCTCCCTCACCGCCGGCAGGAGGCTCTAGCCGCACCCGGTGACCGGGTGCAGCTAGGACGTGGCGGCCGCGGGCTCCGGGGCGTCACCCTCCGGTTCCTTCTGCCACGGCCACCGTCCGCTGATCTCGAGCTCCAGGGACCAGCTCAGGAAGGTACGGATGAGGACGATGAGCGCGAGCACCCCCACGGACTCGTAGGTGGGCGTGATGGCGACCGTGCGGATGATGTCGGCCGCCACGAGCAGCTCCAGGCCCAGCAGGATCGACCGGCCCAGCCGGCGGCGGTACAGGGTGTAGACCTCACGCCCCTGGCTCCGCCGGCGCAGGAGCGCGCCGACCGCGAGCAGCGTCGCGACCACCGCCCCGATGACGATGGCAGCGACCCCTGCCGCGTCGACGGCCTTGCCCACCGTCTCCATGATCTCGTTGAACGTCATCGTGCACCTCCTCCGGCGTGCTGCGCCGGCTCGACCGATCCAGGAGGCCAGGATGCCACGGGACTCGGGCACCGGAGCGGGCAGGCACTGTTGACCCCGCGGGCACGCCCGTGGGATTGTTTGATGAACGAACGGTCGGTTATTGCCGGGCACCGTCGCCCGCGGCCGACCCTCCCCGTCGCGACAGGAGTTCCGCCATGTCCTCAGCCCCTCAGGCCTTTCTCGTCAGTGGCGTGCGTACCCCGGTGGGCCGGTACGGCGGCGCGCTCTCGGGCGTGCGCCCGGACGATCTGGCCGCCCTGGTGGTCGGCCGCGCGGTCACCGACGCCGGGATCGATCCGCACGAGGTGGACGAGGTCATCCTGGGCAACGCCAACGGCGCCGGGGAGGACAACCGCAACGTGGCCCGCATGGCCTGGCTGCTGGCCGGTTTCCCGGACACCGTCCCGGGCATCACGGTCAACCGGCTGTGCGCCTCGGGGCTGTCGGCGATCATCATGGCCTCGCACATGATCAAGGCCGGTGCCGCCGACGTGGTCGTCGCCGGCGGGGTGGAGTCCATGTCCCGGGCCCCCTGGGTGATGGAGAAGCCCTCCACGGGCTTCGCCAAGCCCGGGGAGGTCTTCGACACCTCGATCGGCTGGCGCTTCACCAACCCGCAGTTCAAGAAGCAGGAGAAGATGACCTACTCGATGCCGGAGACGGCCGAGGAGGTGGCGGTCGTGGACGGCATCTCGCGCCAGGACGCCGACGCGTTCGCCGTCGCCTCCCACGAACGCGCGATCGCCGCGATCGACGCCGGCCGGTTCAGCCCCGAGATCGTGCCGGTGACCGTCAGGGGCCGCAAGGGTGCGGAGACGGTGGTGGACACCGACGAGGGGCCCCGCCCGGGCACCACCATGGAGGTGCTGGCCAAACTGCGCCCGGTGGTGTCCCACGGCTCGGTGGTCACCGCCGGCAACTCCTCCTCCCTCAACGACGGCGCCTCGGCGGTGCTGGTGGTCTCGGAGCGGGCCGCGCAGAAGTACGGGCTCGCTGCCCGGGCCCGGATCGTGGACGGCGCCTCGGCCGGGGTGGCCCCGGAGATCATGGGTCTGGGCCCAGTGCCGGCCACCGAGAAGGTCCTGGGCCGCACTGGGTGGGGCATCGGTGATCTCGGTGCGGTGGAGCTCAACGAGGCCTTCGCCAGCCAGTCCCTGGCCTGCATCCGCCGCCTGGGCCTGGACCCGGGTGTGGTCAACAACGACGGCGGGGCCATCGCCCTAGGCCACGCCCTCGGCTCCTCCGGCTCCCGACTGGTCGTGACCCTGCTGGGCCGGATGGAGCGCGAGGGCGCCGAGCGCGGGCTGGCGACCATGTGCGTGGGCGTGGGCCAGGGCACCGCGATGCTCGTGGAAAAAATCTGATGGCCGGCGACAGCCTCCGGGGGGAGTTCACCGCGCTGCGCCTGGAGGAGCGCGAGGACCGCCTGCATGTGGTCCTGGACCGCCCCGCCGTGCGCAACGCCATCGACGCGACCATGGTCGAGGAGCTGCACACCGTGTGCGACCACCTCGAGCGGGCCCCCAAGATCCTGCTCCTCTCGGGCACCGAGGTGAACGGCAAGGGGGTCTTCGCCTCCGGCGCGGACATCGCCCAGCTGCGCGAGCGCCGCCGCGACGACGCCCTGCAGGGGATCAACTCCCGGATCTTCGACCGGATCCACAAGCTGCCCATGCCCGTGATCGCCGCGATCGACGGCTACGCCCTGGGCGGCGGCGCGGAGCTGGCCTACGCCGCGGACTTCCGGATCGCGACCCCGCACCTGAAGATCGGCCAGCCGGAGACCAACCTCGGCATCGTCGCCGCGGCCGGCGGGCTGTGGCGGCTCAAGGAGCTGGTCGGGGAGCCGGTCGCCCTGGACATCCTGCTCGCCGGGAGGATCCTCGACGCGGACGAGGCCCTGGCCCTGCACCTGGTCACGGAGCTGCACGAGCCGTCCGCGCTCGTGGGCGCGGCGCACGCGCTCGCCGACCGGATCGCCGCCCAGGACCCCCTGGCCGTGCGCATCTCCAAGCGGGTCTTCGCGGCCCCGCCGTCCGCCCACCCCCACATCGACGAACTGGCGCAGGCCGTGCTCTTCGAGTCGCAGGCCAAGTTCGACCGCATGCAGGCCTTCCTGGACCGCAAGAAGACCTCGCAGAACCAGCAGAAGTAGGAGCATTTCCACGATGACCGAGAAGCACGCACTGGCCGTTCCCGCCGTCGTCGGGGTCCTGGGCGGAGGACGCATGGGCGCGGGCATCGCCCACGCCTTCCTGCTGGCCGGGGCGGAGGTGACCGTCGTGGAGCGCGACGGGCCGGCCGCCGAGGCCGCGCAGGAGCGGATCGAACGCGACCTGGCCAGGTCCCTGGAGCGCGGGGCCGTGGACGGCAACCTCGACGAGTGGTCGCAGAAGCTGACCCTGTCCGTGGACCACACCGACCTCGCCGGGTGCGAGCTCGTCGTCGAGGCCGTCCCGGAGGCCTGGGAGCTGAAGGTCTCGGCCCTGCAGGAGGTCGAGCGCCACCTGCCGGCCACGGCGTGGCTGGCCACCAACACCTCCTCGCTGTCGGTGGACGGGCTCGCCGAGCAGCTGGAGCGCCCGCAGCGGTTCTGCGGGCTGCACTTCTTCAACCCGGTGCCGGCCTCCAAGCTCGTGGAGGTCGTGAACTCCCAGCACACCGGGCAGGAGCTGCGGCAGCTGTCGGTGCAGTGGGTCGAGGGTCTGGGCAAGACCGCGGTGGTCGTCAACGACGCCCCCGGCTTCGCCTCCTCCCGCCTCGGGGTGGTGATCGCCCTGGAGGCGATCCGCATGGTCGAGGAGGGCGTGGCCTCCCCGGCGGACATCGACAACGCCATGGTGCTGGGCTACCGGTTCCCGGTGGGCCCGCTGGCGCTCACCGACATCGTGGGCCTGGACGTGCGCCTGGGCATCGCGGAGTACCTCGCCTCCGAGCTCGGCGAGCGCTTCGCCCCGCCGCAGCTGATGCGCGACATGGTCGCCCGCGGCGAACTCGGCCGCAAGAGCGGACAGGGCTTCTTCACCTACGACCAGTAGCACTTCCTCCCCTTCCACCGAGCTCACCGGCTCCGCCCGAGGTCGCAGCGCCGGCGCCCGGGCGGAACCGGGAGGTTCGTGCCACCGGAGAGGGCGTCGTCGGACGCGGGCCCTATGGTGGGGGCATGGACGCACTGCCCGGGACCCCGGCCGCATGGGACGGGGCGGTCAACGCCCGGCGGCTGGCCGGGGACGTCTGGCGGATGGGCCGCTCCGAGCGGCTGACCGGCGCGGGCTGGCGCGCCGCGGCCGCGGACGGGGTGCGCACGGTCGTGGACCTGCGCAACGCCGGCGAGCGCCGCCGACGGGACACCGACCCCGTGGACGAGCCCGCCGCCCGGGCCGGCATCACGGTCCTGCATCACCCCACGGAGGACCCCGGGCACCCCGAGTTCCCCCGGGTGGGCACGCCCTACCTGAACCACCCCCGCGGCTACCGCGAGTACCTGCGGCTCTTCCCGGGCCCGATCGCCGACGCGGTGCGCGCGGTGGCGACCGCCGAGGGCGCCGTGGTGGTGCACTGCTCCGCCGGGCGGGACCGGACCGGGGTGCTGGCCCTGCTGCTGCTGGGTCTCGCCGGGGCTCCCCCGGAGCGCCTGCTGGCCGAGGACGAGGCGGCCGCGCGCGGGATCAACGAGTGGCACCGGGTCTCCCCCGTGCCGCACCCGGTCGAGCGCCACCACCCGGAGGAGGAGATGGCCGCGCTGCTCGCGGGGCGGCGGGCCGCCCTCGCGGAGCTGCTGGCCGAGCTCGACGCCGAGCGCTATCTCCGGGACGCAGGGGTGCCCGCCGTGGAGCTCGCGGCCCTGCGCCACCGGCTCGCCACCGCCGCAATTGGGAAAGCACCCGCACACCCAAATGCATAGAAAAAGCTATGCGCGACTTACGCTCCGTCCACTTCATATCGCAAAGCACCGGACATAATTAACCGATGCGCTCCCAAAAATCATCGATGCGAGAATCCGGTTCAAAGTTGCCATTGCCATCGAGCAATATCCCCGGAGCTATGCTAAACGAAACAAACATTTTTGCCGGACCTGAAGCATTAATCTGCCGCATCTTACCCGCACCTGATTCCACTAAAGCATGCACCATATTAGGCCAAGCATCGGAAACAGGTTGTTCCATCCACTTTTCCGCATCTCGTCCTGGCTTGTAAGTTTTTTTCTCCACAACGAGTGCCGCTTTTTGGGACACGCGCATACGGTTAAGTACGCGCTTTGTGAACTCCACGCTCGGAGAAACTTGCAATCCGACAATTCTTTCCCTAATATCTTCAAGACCCGTAAAACCGCAGCTCATAAGATAATCCAGAATCTGGATCTGCGAATCGAGCAAGTGCTTGACCACTCCTTGCTCATCCTCTACGACAAGAACCCCAACCCTGAACCCATTGATCCAAGCAATGGATCCATCAGATAATTTGAATTCCGCCGATTCGCCGATAAGGGTAAGATGCTCGACATCCGAGCCATCGAGTACGAGTTCGACTCCGCTTCGGAAGGACATTCGAAGCTTTTTAGCGCGAGAGCTGACCAGAATTAGCCGCCCCGCAGCAGCCTCGCCAATATACAGGGTCATAGCATTAATATTCAACATTTCGTGATTTAGTTGAATGCCCCCCGGCATAACTAAGGCCACAGACAAAAGAAGTCCCAAGTTACTGGAAAGAACGCCGTCGATAGATCCCCCGACTCCCCCGAGCCTACCCAGCAATTGCGAGTTTCGCTGATTTGACATCTCTTCGGTCAGCAGACCACGCACAACGTGCTCTGGCAACACGGAGCGCTCTAGTTCTTTCCGGACCACATTTGTCGACCAACCCGAATCTTCAAATTTTTTTAATAGCGACCGTAAAAGGAACTCATTAAAGTAGACTGGGTGCTCAAAACCGAACATTACGAGATCATCGTCCCGCCTTACCTCTAAGCCACACAAAACCTGCAGTCGAGCATCCAGGTCCTTATCGTGGCCCTCAAACTCCTCTATTTCCAATGCCGATTGAGCGCAGAGATTGAAGTCAGAAAGACTAATTCGTTCAACACCGTCCTCGAACATGAGCTCGGCCGCTTGTTCAAATATGTCGCCGAGCGCGGCAGGACTTATCTCCCGCACGCGCGAGTTGCGCAACTTGCCGATCTCCCGCTCGAAGTACTTGTCGATAAGAATTCGAGCCAGAGATCCTTCGGTAAACTTCGCGTCACTATCGGCACTTTTAATCCACTCGACAAATACGAGGTAGAAAAACGGGCTACGCAGAAGCTCCATGTCGCTTACAGGAATAGATTCTAACGGAAAGCCATTCCCGAGATCATAGGTCAGCCCCTGCTCCACCTCCTCCGGCAGCCAATTGAGAAGACGTACAAGGTAGTGCTCCGGACCCGACTGACGTAGTAGTTGAGCCCCCTCAAGACTAGCTCGGTACTGATTTGCCAAATATGAGGATCTTGCGGAAATCATGACCGTTCCGCTAGAACCCAGAGAATCCAAGAACGGTTCCATAACTCCCAGCGCGTCCTTGTATCCGACGCCCCCCAAAAGTTCATCAAAACCATCGATAAGTAGAACTGCCAGACCGTTTCGACACAAGCAAGCCAGTTGACCAGAGGCTCCAAGCATTAACTCATTGAAGTAGCTGTTTATCGCATCCGCAAGGGTCTTAAGAGGAATACCCGAGCAGTCCATGTAAATATAGAGAGGATATTCTTCCTCTTTTTCTAAAACTTCCGCCAGCCGTTCCCATGCAGTCTCGACTAGGGTATGAGTTTTACCCACACCCGCCTCACCCGTAAGGAAGAAAACTTGTGGTGTTGCCGTCCTCTTTTTTACTGCTTGATCGAGAGCCTCCCGCATTTCCCTTGCCGAACTGAGGCGCTCGGACCTACCCAGTTCAAATGAATGGTCAATGTCTTGAAATCGTCGGGGGACTTTCGACATATAGGAGTCAAACCCATTAAAACCGAACTCGCTCACACCTCGAGCAATATTATCCTGTCGCACCGACTCCAGCATTTGCTTTAAACGCTCGCGAAGAACTTGCCAACTAGCAATATCCTTTATGAACTCCACGTAGTTGTTGTCGATTTTATCGGCGCCGGTGAGAGGTCGCCATAGTCGTCGATTAGACCCTTGCTCAATACTGAAAACATCCCTACGATTCTCCCAGCCTTGACTGGTCCTCAGCTTCCAAGACACAGTAAATAATGCATTGTTCTCGGCAATGTCAAAGCGGGGGCTCGGAATTTTTTCAGCAAAAGGTGCTATATCTTTCTTTACGGCCGAATGAAATCTGCGAATTTCTGCTACCATATCTGCATATTTCGAATCTTCGGGCAGCACCTCCCGCAATGCGGAGTGAATATCCCGAGACTCGGAGGTTACGACCGCAGAAAATTCCGGAATTTGTGCGTCCAATGTCTGATAATCTACGTCGTAGTCACGTCCTCGCACCTCGAAACCGTCATAAAAGCCAAGAACCCCGGAGCTGTGACTCACAGCAACAAGTGGATTGAGTACTCCAACAACGCACCAGCCTGTTTCTTCTTTTCCGCTGATCTCCCATCGCGAAAAGAAGTACTTAACACTTTCGTGAACTTCTTGCAGTAAGCGACTCGCTTGGGCGCTGTAGGCGTAGGCCGCCGAAGGTTCCACCGCGCCATGACTCAAGGAGTTGCGCCACTCGCGCACCGTCTTGTCGCCGAGCCCGGTTTCGCTCGCTTTGCACTGAATGCGAACCATTTCGATAAATTTAGGATCTGCACCTGGTCGCCCTGCCAATTGATGGAGCAAACCGAGGTAGGCTCCGTACCCCGACTTGCTGGGAATTTTGAGCGGTGGCATCCCCAACGCGGCAGATTGCGGGTAGTTGGCAAGGCAGAACGTTAAGCGCGCCAATGACTCAAAGTAGGCCATTGATTCCCTTAAGGAATAGGCATGGCTCCCCTCCGCGAAAGGAGCGGGCAACTGAGGGATTGTAATCATGCGAGC
Organism: Kocuria sabuli; assembly: GCF_040981185.1. NCBI lineage: Bacteria > Bacillati > Actinomycetota > Actinomycetes > Micrococcales > Micrococcaceae > Kocuria > Kocuria sabuli. Next base: position 19,973 of record NZ_JAVHZE010000021.1, on the reverse strand, counting down.
CTCCTGGCCGTTCGGGATGAGACGATCCTGCTTGTCCGTCGGGCCTCGATGGGTGATTCACGATTCGCTTCATTACGGACTATACGTGATCATATGCCCTTGCTCTCGACGCCATAGGGAGTGAAAACCAAGTGACCTTAGAAAGCACTGGCAACGCACATGGTCACATCGATGTCCGCGTAGCCACGAAACTGTGCGTTGCCTGAGTCTGCCTCTCAGGCCCGTAAGTATTGTTTCCGTGTCGGGTACCGATGCAGCGCTTGCATACCCAACGCTATAGCGGTCGGCACATTAATCTCGGTCTTTGAGGAAGTTCGTGATCCGCACGGTGCACAGCCGGGTGCCGTCCTCGTGCGCGATCACCACCTCATGACAGGTCAGCGAGCGGCCGAGCTGCAGGGCCGTGGCCGTGGCCGTCACGGTGCCGTCGCGGGAGGAGCGGTGGTGGGTGGCGTTGACGTCGACCCCCACGGCGACCTTGCCCAGAGTGGACGCGTGGATGACGGCCGCCCAGGAGCCCACGGCCTCCCCGAGCGCCACCATCGCGCCGCCGTGCAGCAGGCCCAGCGACTGCCGGTTGCCCTCGACGGGCATCGTGGCGACCACGCGCTCGGCCGACTCCTCCAGGACGGTCACGCCCATCTTCTCGTCCAGCTCGCCCAGCACGATCCGCCAGGGCTCGTGGTTCTCGCTCGCGGTCATGGCGCTCCTCGGTGGCAGGTCCCCGGAGCGCAGGTCCACAGTGGCCCCGGGGTGTGACGTAGGCTATCGTGGTCATAATACCGAACGATCGGTCAGGATGCCGGGCCGGGATCGACTCCCGCCCCGGCACGCACCCGAGCGAAAGGACCACGCACCGTGGCAGCACAGACCCGGACCATCCTCCCGAGCTACCTGCGGGGCCGGTGGTGGACGCCGGAGAACCCGCAGCGGGTCGCGGAGGTCACCGACGCCTCGACCGGCGAGGTCGTGGCGTGCGTGTCCACCGACGGCATCGACATCGCCTCCGCCGTGGAGTACGGGCGGACCGTGGGCCAGCAGTCCCTCGGGGAGCTCACCCTCCACGAGCGGGCGCTGAAGCTCAAGGAGCTCGCGCAGCACCTCACCGAGCGCAAGCAGGAGCTCTACGACCTCTCCTACGCCACGGGGGCCACCCTCAAGGACCACTTCTTCGACGTGGACGGCGGCATCGGCACCCTCTTCACGTTCTCCTCCAAGGGCCGGCGCGAGCTGCCCAACGCCAACGTCGTCGTGGACGGCGCCGTGGAGCAGCTCTCGAAGGACGGCTCCTTCCTCGGGGAGCACATCTACACCCGGATGCCCGGCGTGGCCGTGCAGATCAACGCGTTCAACTTCCCGGTGTGGGGTTTCCTCGAGAAGTTCGCGCCGTCGTTCATCGCCGGCATGCCCACCGTGGTCAAGCCCGCGACGCCCACCGGCTACGTCACCGAGGCCTGCGTGCGCCTGATGGTCGAGTCCGGCATCCTGCCCGAGGGCTCCCTGCAGCTGGTGTCCGGCTCGGCCCGGGACCTGCTCGACCACCTGGACTACCGCGACCACGTGGCCTTCACCGGCTCCGCCGGCACCGCGGAGTCGCTGCGCCACCACGACAACGTGCGCACCGGCGGGGTGCGCTTCACCGCCGAGACGGACTCCCTCAACGCCGCGATCCTCGGTCCGGACGCCACGCCGGACACCCCGGAGTTCGAGGCTTTCGTGAAGGCCGTGTTCGTGGAGATCACCTCGAAGGCCGGGCAGAAGTGCACGGCCATCCGGCGCGTCATCGTCCCGCAGGACCGTGTGGAGGACGTCGTCGCGGCCGTCGCCGAGCGCGTGCAGCAGCGCGTGGTCATCGGCGACCCCCGCACCGAGGGCGTCACCATGGGCGCACTGGCCTCCAAGGAGCAGCAGGGCGAGGTCCGCAGGGCCGTGGAGCGGCTCGTGGCCGCGGGCGGCACCGTCCGGCTCGGTGGCCCCGACGGCTCCGTGGGCGGGGCCGACGCCGAGGCGGGCGCGTTCTTCCCGGTCACGCTGCTGTCCTTCGACGACCCGGAGACCCCCGAGGTGCACTTCGTCGAGGCCTTCGGCCCGGTGACCTCGGTGCTTGGCTACACCGATGTCGACGACGCCGTGCGGCTCGCCGCGCTGGGCGGCGGCTCGCTCGTGGCCACCGTGTGCACGAACGACGGCGCGACCGCCGCCCGCTTCACCGCCGGCATCGGCTCCCACCACGGGCGCGTGCACTTCCTCAACCGTCAGGACGCCAAGACCTCCACCGGCCACGGCTCGCCCATGCCGCACCTCGTGCACGGCGGTCCGGGCCGGGCCGGCGGCGGCGAGGAGCTGGGCGGCGTGCGCGGCATCAAGCACTACATGCAGCGCACCGCGATCCAGGGCCCCCCGGACATCCTCACCGCCGTGACGGGTGTGTGGCACCGGGGGGCGGCGGCGCACACCGTGACCCGGGAGGCGGTCGAGAACGGCACCGGCGAGCACCCGTTCCGGAAGTCCCTGGAGACCCTGCGGATCGGCGACCAGTTCGCCTCCGAGCTGCGCACCGTGACCCTCGAGGACATCACCGAGTTCGCGGACCGGACGGGGGACAGGTTCTACGCGCACACCGACGAGGAGGCCGCCACGGCCAACCCGTTCTTCCCGCGCCGGGTGGCCCACGGCTACCTGCTGGTCTCCTGGGCGGCCGGGTTGTTCGTGGACGCCGCGCCGGGCCCCGTCCTGGCGAACTACGGACTGGAGAACCTGCGGTTCCTCACACCGGTGACCTACGACGACGCCTTCAGGGTGACCCTGACCGCCAAGCAGATCACCCCTCGCGTGACCGACGAGTACGGCGAGGTCCGGTGGGACGCGATCCTGCACAACCAGCACGACGAGATCGTGGCGACCTACGACGTGCTGACCCTCGTGGCGAAGACCTGGCCGGCCGCCTGAGCGGAACGCCCCTGAGCTGACCGCGGACGGCCCCGGCATCGGCCGGGGCCGTCCGCGTGCCAGGAGCTCGCCGTGACGTGGGGCCCGAGGGCCGGGACGCAGCCTGTTGCACCCGTTCCGCCCGGTGCTAGCCTGGGCACCACGCTGCCCGGACCCCCACGCGTGCCGTCGCCGTTCCACCGGCGGACCGCGGACGGGGACCACGGCCGGAGGAGACGCGATGCGCCGGAGTTCGAGCCCAGCCCGTGCAACGGCCATCGGCATGCTGTGCCTCCTCGCCCTGTCGGGATGCACGCCTCCCCCGGAGAACGGTGCGGGAATCACCCCCGGTCCGACCGGCGCCGAGGCCTCCGCACCGATGACGCCGGGAGGAACGCCGGAGCCCGGTGGGACCACCGCCCCGGATGCGCCCGAGGACCGCTCACCGCACGCGCAGGCGGTGGTGTCCTCGCACGAGCTGGCGACCGCGGCGGGAACGGAGATCCTCGAGGCCGGCGGCACTGCCGCCGACGCCGCCGTCGCGGTCGCCGCCGTGCTGAGCGTGGTGGAGCCCTTCTACTCGAGCGTGCTCGGCGGTGGCACGTGGGGGCTGTACTACGACGCCGACCCGGACGAGGTGACGAGCCTGGACGGCGTGGGCCCGGTCGGCAGCGCAGCGACGCTCGACGACTACCGGCCCCGGGCCGGTGACTTCGGCATGCACCAGGCCATCCTCCCCGGCGCCTGGGACGGGTGGATGCTCTGGCTCGAGGAGTACGGCGAGCTGGAACTCGGCGAGGTCCTCGCGCCGGCGATCGCCGTGGCCCGGGAGGGGTACCCGGTGAGCTCCGAGATGACCTACTGGCTGACCCTGGAAGAAGCGAACATCCGGCAGAGCCCGGTCATGACCGACCTCTACATCCGCGACGGCGACCTGCTGGACACGGGCGACACCGTGTACCAGCGGGACATGGCCGATACCTTCGAGGACCTGGTGGCGGCGTACGACGGCGCCGCCGACCGCTCCACCGGGATCCAGGCCGCCCGGGACCACTTCTACCGTGGGCCCGTCGCGGAGGCCGTCGTCGCCTTCTCGGAGCAGAACGGCGGATACCTCACGCTGGAGGACTTCAGCAGCTTTTCCGCACAGATCGTCGAGCCGATATCCATCGACTACGGCGAGGACGTCACGGTGTACCAGAACCCGCCCAACAGCCAGGGCATCACCATGCTGCAGGCCCTCAACATCCTCCAGAACGACGACTTCTCCGGCCGGTCCCCCGACGACCCCGACGTGGTGCACCTGCAGGTCGAGGCCATCAAGCTCGCCTTCGCCGACCGCCATGCGCACGTGGGCGACCCCGAGCGCACCGACGTCCCCGTGGACGAGCTGCTGTCGGACGAGTACGCCCGGAGCCAGCGGGCACGCATCGACATGGACCGTGCCGCCCGCTGGCCGATCGACAGCGGGCTCGACCGGCAGGCATCGGACACCACCACGTTCCACGTCACGGACCGCTCCGGCAACGCTGCCGCCGTGACCACGAGCCTGGGCGGCCAGTTCCTGGTGGTGGGCGACACGGGGATCCACATCAACGAGCGCATGAGCTTCATGTCGCTCGACGAGGGCAACGTCAACGCCGTGGCGCCGGGGGCCACGGTGCGGCACACCTCCGCCCCCTTCATGGCTCTGCGCGCCGGCCGGCCGTATCTCCTCGGCGGCAACACCGGCATCGACACCCAGACCCAGGGGCAGCTGCAGCAGTTCATGAGTGTGGTGGAGTTCGGCATGACGCCCCAGCAGGCGGTGGCGCAGCCGCGCTTCGTCAGCACGGCCTTCCCCGCGTCCAACCACCCCTACGAGGCCGACAACACCCTCCAGGTGGAGCCGGCCTTCCCCGAGGCAGCGGTCCAGGAGCTGCGCCGCCGGGGTCACGAGGTGACCGTGGGGGCGGGCATCGTCGGCACGGCGAACATGCTCGCCGTCGACGCGGACGGGACGGAGGCCCGGCTGGGGGTGGAGCCGCGCAACGAGACGGCCGGCGGGACGGTGCTGCCGGGGCCGTCGAGCCGGTAGCACCGTCCACGGCCGGTGGCGGCACGAACCCGCCCGGTCGCGCCCCGTCGAGCCGGTTCCCGGCTCAGGGGGCGCGCAGCCCCGAGAACGCGAACGCGACCACGGTGTCGGCCAGGGCGTCGGAGGCCCTGTCCGGGTCCGGCCGGTACCAGTCGACGATCGAGTTGATCATGCCCAGGAGCAGGCGGGAGGCGGAGCGGCCGCTGATGTCGTCGCGCAGGCCGCCCTCGGCCTGGGCCTGCTCGATGAGCGCGGCCACCTGCCGGGTGACGGAGCGGCGGCGCTCCAGCGCCCGGGTCTCGACCTCGGAGTTGCCCCGCAGCCGCAGCAACAGCGTCACGTAGGGCATCTGCTCCACGAGCACGCGCACGGTCCCCCGGATCACGTGCTCCAGCCGCTCGACCGCCGGCACCTCCATGCGCTCCGTCGAGGCCAGGACCTCCTCGAGGGCGTCCAGGGCGCGCCCCAGGGCCTGCTCGAGGATCTCCTCCTTCGACTCCACGTGGTGGTAGATCGCCGACTTGGAGATGCCCAGGTGCCGGGAGAGCGTGCCCATCGAGGTGGCGTCGTAGCCGTGGACGTTGAACACCTCCACGCAGACACCCAGCAGCGTCTCGCGGTCGTAGCCGGGCCGGCCGCGGCGCGGCGCCGCGCTGTCCGGGAGTGCGGACGCCGGTGGGTGGGACATGAGGACCTCGATCTCGGTGGGGCGGGGAGGGTCGGGCAACGATCTTATGACGCGGCGAGCCCCGCGGCGATCTCGGGGGCTCGCCGCGGAGGACGTCAGGAGCCTCGGTTCACCCCTTGTCCCGGAGGTCGTAGACGCGGCGCAGCTTGCCGGAGGACCGGGCGAGGGTCCCCGGCTCGGCGATCCGGATCGAGGCGGAGGAGCCGATCCTCGTCTTGATGGCGTGCACCAGCTGCCGGCCACCGGCCTCCGCCGCCTCGACGGTGGCCTCCTCGCGCCGCTCGATGTTGATGGTCATCTGGTCCATCCGGTGCGGGCGGGTGATCTCCAGCGTGAAGTGCGGGCTCAGCACGGGGACCTGCAGGGCGAGCTCCTCGATCTGGGAGGGGAACAGGTTGACCCCGCGCAGGATGATCATGTCGTCGGAACGGCCCGTGATCCGGCCCATCCGCCGGTGCCCGGGCCGGTGCGTGCCGGGGAGCAGGCGGGTGAGGTCGTGGGTGCGGTAGCGGATGATCGGCAGGGCCTCCTTGGTGAGCGTCGTGAACACGAGCTCACCGGGACGGCCGGTCCCCTGGACCTCGTCCGTGAACGGGTCGATGATCTCCGGGCGGAAGTGGTCCTCCCAGATGTGGGAGCCGTCCTTGGACTCGGCGGACTCCCCGGCCACGCCGGGCCCCATGACCTCCGAGAGGCCGTAGATGTCGCACGCGTCGATCCCGAAGGTGGTCTCGATCTCCCGGCGCATCTCCTCGGTCCACGGCTCGGCGCCGAGCACGGCGGTGCGCAGCGAGGTCTCCCGGGGGTCGAGGCCGAGCTCCTTGAAGCCGTCGGCGATGGTCAGCAGATAGGTGGGCGTCGAGAGGACGACCTGGGGCTCGAAGTCCCGGATCATCTGGACCTGCTTCTCCGTCTGCCCGCCGGACAGCGGGATCACCGCGCAGCCCAGGCGCTCGGCGCCGTAGTGCGCGCCGAGCCCGCCGGTGAACAGGCCGTAGCCGTAGGCGTTGTGCACCTTGTCCCCGGGCCGCACGCCCGAGAGGCGGAAGCACCGGGCCACGAGGCCCGCCCAGGTGCTGATGTCGTTCTCGGTGTAGGCGACCACGGTGGGCCGGCCGGTGGTGCCGGAGGAGGCGTGGATCCGGCGGACCTGGCTCATCGGCACCGCGAGGGCCTCGAACGGGTACGCCTTTCGCAGGAACTCCTTGTCCGTGTACGGGAACAGCCGGAGGTCCTCGAGCTCCCGGAGGTCGCCCGGGTGCACGCCGTGGGCGTCGAAGAGCTCCGCGTAGGCGGGGACGTTCTCGTAGGCGTGGTGCAGGGTCCAGCGCAGGCGCTCGAGCTGGAGGGACTCCACCTGGTCCCGGCTCATCGTCTCCTCGGGATCCGGCTGCGACCGGTCCGCGGGGGCCGGTGCGGGGGTGTGGGGGTTGGGCACGGAGCACTCGGTCACCTCAGGCCTCCTCGGACTGCTGGGCGGCCGGCTGGGCGGTCTGCAGGACGGGCTGCCCGGCCGGCTCCGGGACCGGCGCCGCGGCCGCCCGGAGGGCGGGGTTCGGGACGGTGCGGCTGCGGCCGCGGAACTCGGCGACGAGCCGCCCCTCGGCCGTGACCTGGATGTCGTAGACGCCGCTGCGCCCGTTCCGGGCGCGCACGGTGCCGACGGCGGTGAGCTCCTGCCCCCGGTGGGCGGAGGCGATGAAGTTGATGTCCACCCCGGAGGCCACCGTGATGGTGCTGCCGTCACCGGCGGGGTCGTTGCACGCGAGGGCGAAGCAGGTGTCCGCGAAGGCGAAGACCATGCCGCCGTGGGCGATGCCGAACCCGTTGAGCATCTCCTCCCGCAGCGTCATGCGGATCTGGGCGTGGCCGTACTCCGCACGGTCCACGGTGATGCCCATCCAGCGCGAGGTGTGGTCCCCCGCGAGGATCGGATGGTCCTGGGACATGTGCTGCTCCTCACACTTCACGACCGAATGTTCAGTAGACAATCTCACTCCGGACCCCGTGTCAACCCACACCGCCCTGGCGACATCAAGTCGCAGCCTGTTGACGCGACCCCTCGCCGACTTATATCCTGAACGAACGGTCAGTTAGTCGCGCGCGGCCTTCCCGCTCCGCGGCGCCATCTCGTCGGAAGAGGGACACCATGACTACGCAGAACAGCGGCCTCCACGCCGTGCCCGCCACGGACCCGGCCGAGCAGGCCGAGCTGGACCGCGCCGGTCAGGAGCACTTCGACCGCATCATCGCCGAGGACTCCCGCATCGAGCCGCGCGACTGGATGCCCGTCGCCTACCGCAGGACGCTGGTCCGCCAGATCTCGCAGCACGCGCACTCCGAGATCATCGGGATGCAGCCGGAGGGCAACTGGATCTCCCGGGCCCCGTCCCTCAAGCGCAAGGCCATCCTCATGGCCAAGGTCCAGGACGAGGCCGGCCACGGGCTGTACCTCTACTCCGCCGCCGAGACCCTGGGCACCCCGCGCTCCGAGCTCAACCAGCAGCTGCTGGACGGCCGGGCCAAGTACTCCTCGATCTTCAACTACCCGGCGCGCACCTGGGCCGACATGGGCGCGATCGGCTGGCTCGTGGACGGCGCGGCGATCGCCAACCAGGTCCCGCTGTGCCGGGCCTCCTACGGGCCCTACGGTCGCGCGATGGTGCGCATCTGCAAGGAGGAGTCCTTCCACCAGCGCCAGGGCTGGGAGATCCTCTACGAGCTCTCCCACGGCACCCCCGCGCAGAAGCAGATGGCCCAGGACGCCGTGAACCGCTTCTACGGCCCCTCCCTGCAGATGTTCGGGCCCCCGGACGACGACTCGCCCAACTCGAAGCAGTCCATGGCGTGGAACATCAAGCGCTTCTCCAACGACGAGCTGCGCCAGCGCTTCGTGGACATGATCGTCGAGCAGGCCGCGGCGCTCGACCTCACCCTCCCCGACCCGGACCTGAAGTGGAACGAGGAGCGCGGCCACTACGACTACGGGCCGCTGGACTGGGACGAGTTCAAGGCCGTCGTGGGCGGCAGGGGCCCGTGCAACCTCCAGCGCATGCAGCGCCGCCGCCAGGCGCACGAGGACGGCGCGTGGGTCCGCGAGGCCGCCGCCGCCTACGCCCGCAGGACCGCCCCGGAGCGCGCCTCCGCCGAACTCATCGGAGCCTGAGCATGAGCGAGAACCACGAGAACACCGTCGGCGCCGCCTCGGACGAGTGGCCCCTGTGGGAGGTGTTCGTGCGCTCCTCGCGCGGGCTCTCCCACGTCCACGCCGGCTCGCTGCACGCCCCGGACGCCACGATGGCCGTGCGCAACGCCCGCGACCTCTACACCCGCCGCAACGAGGGCACCTCCGTGTGGGTCGTGCCCTCCGAGGCCGTCACGGCGTCGGACCCCGACGCCAAGGGCGCGTACTTCGAGTCCGCGCAGGGCAAGAGCTACCGCCACGCCACGTACTACACCAAGAGCGAAGGGGTGAAGCACCTGTGAGCTACGCATCCCACGAGTCCGCCACGAGGATCAGCGCGGGCACCGCGATCACGGCGGAGGACATCCAAGAGGGCGGCGCGAAGGCCCCCGAGGACGTCGCCCGCTACGCCCTCCAGCTGGGTGACGACGCCCTGATGCTCGCCCAGCGCCTCGGCTGGTGGATCGCCCGCGCCCCGGAGCTCGAGGAGGACATCGCGCTGGCCAACATCGCCCTGGACCTGCTCGGGCACGCCCGCTTCTTCCTCACCTACGCCGGCACCGCGTGGGGGAAGAGCGAGGACGACCTCGCCTACTTCCGCGACGAGGAGGAGTTCCGCTCGTGCCGCCTCGTGGAGCAGGAGAACGGCGACTTCGGGCAGACCATCGCCCGGCAGCTGATCTTCTCCTGCTACCAGTACGAGCTCTACCGCCGGCTGGTCCGTTCCAGCGACCCGACCCTCGCGGCCATCGCGGAGAAGGCCCTCAAGGAGGTCGGGTACCACCAGGACCACGCGGGACAGTGGATCCTGCGCCTGGGCCTCGGCACGGAGGAGTCCGAGCGCCGCGTCCAGGCCGGCCTGTACTACATGTGGCCCTACGTGGACGAGCTGTTCCACGACGACGAGCTCGTCGACGCCCTCGGGGACGCCGCTGTGCGCCCGTCCTCCCTGCGCGCCGACTTCGACCGGCGGATCGCGGCGGTCCTCGACGAGGCGGGGCTGTCCGTCCCCGAGGTCCTGGGCGCCTACGGCGGGGACCGTTCCGGGCAGTTCAGCGAGCAGCGGGGCCACATCCTCGCCGAGATGCAGGTGCTGGCGCGCCGGCACCCCGGCGCCACCTGGTGAGGAGGTGACGACGATGACCGAGCACGAGCGGACGGACCGCACGCGGGTGACCGGCCGGGAGCTGCGCCCCGCGGACGAGGCCTCCGCCCGCGTCTGGGACGTCGCCGCCGAGGTGAACGACCCCGAGATCCCGGTGCTCTCCATCGCCGACCTCGGCATCCTGCGGGACGCCCGGGCGGAGGAGGGGCGCGCCGTCGTCGTCATCACCCCGACCTACTCCGGGTGCCCGGCGATGGAGACGATCACCACGGACGTCACCCGGGCGCTCACCGCGCGGGGCTACGACGACGTGCGGGTCGACCTCGTGCTGCACCCGGCGTGGACCACCGACTGGATGAGCGAGGACGGTCGGCGCAAGCTCGACGAGTACGGCATCGCCCCGCCCACCGGCCGCTCCGCCGCCGGCCCCGTCCGGCTGGGCCTCACCGTGAAGTGCCCGCGCTGCCACTCGCTGGACACCCGCGAGCTGACCCGCTTCGGCTCCACCGCCTGCAAGGCGCTCCACGTCTGCAACGAGTGCCTGGAACCCTTCGACTACTTCAAGGTGCACTGATGACCGAGATCACCGCCCCGGCCCGGCGCCGGGCCACGTTCAACACCCTCGAGGTCTCCCAGGTCCGCAGGCTCACGGCGGACTCGGTCGAGGTCGCCTTCGCGGTGCCCCCCGAGCTCGTGGACGACTACGACTACCTGCCCGGGCAGTACGTGGCGCTGCGCGCCCGCATCGACGGGCAGGAGGTCCGCCGGTCGTACTCGATCTGCGCGGAGCCGAAGCCGGGCGAGGTCCGGGTGGCGATCAAGCAGGACCTCGGCGGTGTCTTCTCCACCTGGGCCAACGAGTCCCTGAAGGCCGGCGACAGGCTCGACGTCATGAACCCGCAGGGCGCGTTCACCTCCAAGCTCGGTCTCACGAGCATGAACGACCCCGAGAAGCTCGCCGCCGAGGAGGTCTCCCGGAACGCCTCGGTGCACCTCGTCGCCTTCGCCGCCGGCTCGGGGATCACGCCGATCATGGCGATCGCCAAGGCGGTGCTGCGCGCCTCGAGGACCTCGACCTTCGACCTCGTCTACGCCAACCGCTCCGCCATGGAGGTGATGTTCGCCGAGGAGCTGGGAGACCTCAAGGACAAGTACCCGTCCCGCCTGGCGATCCACCACGTCCTCTCCCGGGAGCAGCGGATCAGCCCGCTGATGTCCGGGCGGATCGACGAGGACAAGCTCCAGGACATCCTGGACGAGGTGCTCCAGGTGGACAGGACCGACGAATGGTTCCTGTGCGGTCCCTTCGAGCTGGTCCAGATGTGCCGGGACACCCTCGCCGAGCGGGGCGTGCCGGAGGACAGGATCCGCTTCGAGCTGTTCAGCACGGGCCGCCCCGAGAACCCGCAGGGCCAGCAGGGCCGGGCGGTCCGGGCCGACCCCTCGGACGAGCGCCACGAAATCACGTTCACCCTCGACGGGCTCTCCAGCTCGATCGAGTCCCCGAAGAACGCCCACGAGACCGTGCTCAACGCGGCCCTGCGGGTCCGCCCCGACGTCCCGTTCGCCTGCGCCGGCGGGGTCTGCGGCACGTGCCGCGCGAAGGTCGTCGCCGGGGAGTTCGAGATGGAGGAGAACTACGCCCTGGAGAAGGACGAGGTCGAGAAGGGCTACGTCCTGACCTGCCAGACCCGCCCCACCTCCGGGCAGCTGGTCGTCGACTTCGACGCCTGAGCCGCGCCGGCCGGGCCCGCGCCCCGGACCCCCGCTCCACCACCCCCGTCCCCGACCCCACCCAGGAGCAGCCGTGATCGACCTGACCATCGACGGATCCGTGGCCGAAGTGGTGCTGAACGCGCCCGGGAGGATGAACGCGCTGGACGAGGCGGCGCTCGCCGAGCTGGGCGAGGCCTACGCCGAGGCCGGGCGGGCCGGCGTCCGCGCGCTCGTGCTGCGCGGCGAGGGCCGCGGCTTCTGCGCCGGCCGGGACATCTCCGCCGTGGAGCCCGCCACCGACGACGCCTACGGGTACCTCGCCGGGAAGGTCACCCCGCTGCTGCGCGCGATGAGCCGCTTCCCCGCCCCGACGTTCGCCGCCGTCCAGGGCGCCTGCCTCGGCGTGGGGCTCGGGCTGGCGATCGCCACGGACGTGGTCTACGTGGCCGACGACGCGAAGATCGGCTCCCCGTTCGCCGCCCTCGGCGCCACCCTGGACTCGGGCGGGCACGCCCTGTTCACCGAGCGCCTCGGCGCCCACCGGACCCTGGACCTGATCTACACCGCCGAGCTGATGAGCGGGCAGGAGGCCGTGCGCTCCGGGCTGTTCAGCCGCTCGGTGCCCCGCGAGGAGCTGCTCGAGCTCACCCGGGCCAAGGCCGCCGCGGTGGCCGGGGGAGCCACCGGGGCGTTCCTCGCCTCCCGGGAGCTCGTGGCGCAGATCCGCGACGAGCGCCTGGGCCTGTGGGAGTCGGTGGAGCACGAGAACCGGGTGCAGGGCGAGCTGTGCCGCAGTGCCGACTACGCCGAGGGCTTCGCCGCGTTCCAGCAGAAGCGCCGGCCCCGGTTCACCGGCGAGCGGGTCTGACCGGGCGCGGCGCGGGTTGAGCGGCGCGGGTTAAGCGGTCGGGGAAAAGGCCTGCCGCGCCGCCGGGTGCCGGTTAACGTGGGGCCATGACTTCTACGGCGACCTCCTCGGTGTTCGACCTCTCCGGCTTCGACCGCTCCGTCCGGCCCCAGGACGACCTCTACCGGCACGTCAACGGGACCTGGCAGCGCCGGACCGAGATCCCCGACGACAAGCCCTCGGTGGGGGCGTTCATCGAGCTGCGGGACCAGGCCGAGGCCGCCGTGCGCGAGCTCATCACCCGGGCCCGGGCCGGGGACCCGGAGTCGATCGAGTCCAAGATCGCGAACCTGTACGCGTCTTTCATGGACGAGGCGCGGATCGAGGCCCTCGGGGCCACGCCGCTGGCCCCGGACCTCGCCGAGATCGACGCCGTGGCGGACGTCCCGGACCTGGTGCGCCACCTCGGCCGGATGATCCGCCGCGGCGCGGGCGGGCTCGTGGGCGTGGACGTCGACGCAGACCCGGGCGACCCCGAGCGCAACCTCGTGTTCGTCGGCCAGTCCGGGCTCGGCCTGCCCGACGAGGAGTACTACCGGCACGAGCAGCACGCCGCGATCCGGGAGAAGTACCAGGACCACGTGCGGTCCATGCTCGCCCTGGCGGGTGTGGCGGACGCCGACGAGCAGGCCCGCGCGGTCGTGGAGCTCGAGACGCGGATCGCCTCCCACCACTGGGACAAGGTCACGGTCCGGGACCTCACCCGGATGTACAACCCCATGAGCTTCGAGGAGCTGGCCGGGGCCACCACGGTCCTGGACTGGGCCCTCCTCGCGGACGGCGCGGAGCTGCCGGTCTCGGCGCTGCGCACGGTGGTCAACGCCCAGCCGTCCTTCTTCACGGGCGTCGAGGAGCTGCTCGTCGACGAGCTGCTGCCGGCGTGGCGGGCCTGGGCCCGGTGGCACCTGGTCTCGTCCCGCGCCTCCTACCTGTCCTCGGCGTTCGTGGAGGAGGACTTCGCGTTCTACGGCACCGTGATCTCCGGGACCCCCCGGCTCAAGGACCGGTGGAAGCGCGGGGTGGAGCTCGTCAACGGTGTCCTCGGCGAGGCCGTGGGAGAGCTCTACGTCGCAGCGCACTTCTCCCCCACCGCCAAGGAGCGGATGGACGAGCTGGTGGCGAACCTCCTGGAGGCCTACCGGGTCTCGATCATCGGGCTGGACTGGATGACGGAGGAGACCCGCCAGGAGGCGCTGAAGAAGCTCTCCCAGTTCACGCCGAAGATCGGCTACCCGGAGAAGTGGAAGGACTACTCCCCGCTGCGGATCGACGTCGACGACCTCGTGGGCAACCGCGTCCGCACCACGGAGTTCCGGCTCGCGGAGCTGGTCCGCAAGGCCGGGCAGCCGGTGGAGCGGCACGAGTGGCTGATGACCCCGCAGACGGTCAACGCCTACTACCATCCGCTGCGCAACGAGATCGTCTTCCCGGCCGCGATCCTGCAGCCCCCGTTCTTCGACGAGGACGCCGACGACGCCGTGAACTACGGCGCGATCGGCTCCGTGATCGGCCACGAGATCGGTCACGGCTTCGACGACAAGGGCTCCACCTGCGACGGCGACGGCCGGCTGCGCAACTGGTGGACCGACGCCGACCGCCGGGCGTTCGAGGAGCGCACCGCGGAGCTGGTGCGCCAGTACGACCGGCTGGTCCCGGAGCAGCTGCAGGCCGAGGGCACGAGCGTCAACGGGGAGCTGACCCTGGGCGAGAACATCGGGGACCTGGGCGGGCTCACGATCGCGCACAAGGCCTGGCGGATGTCCCGCGAGCAGCACGGCGACGCCGGACCGGGCGAGCCGATCGACGGCTACAGCCCCGAGCAGCGGCTGTTCCTGTCCTGGGCCTACGTGTGGCAGCAGAAGTCCCGCGACGAGGCGCTGCGCCACCGCATCGCCACCGACCCGCACTCCCCCAACGAGTTCCGGGCCAACCAGGTGGTGCGCAACGTCCCCGCCTTCTACGAGGCCTTCGGGGTCGGGGAGACGGACGCGCTGTGGCTGCCGGAGGCCGAGCGCGTCAGCATCTGGTGAGGCCGGGGCCCGGGCGCCCGCTCCGGGCCCCGGCTCAGCCGCCCCCGCCGGAGCCGATCAGGAACGCGACCGCCACCAGCCACAGCACGAAGAAGAGCACCAGGACGGCGAGCAGGACGGTGCCGACCCAGCCGAGCACCCGCCCGGGCGTGGCCGGGGTGCCGAGCTTCTCGGCCTCCCTGGCCTGCCAGATCGCGAAGGGCCCCAGCAGGGGCAGCACCACCACGCCGAGGATGCCGAGGATCAGCGCCGTGTCGGCGTGGCTGCGGCCCCTGGCGAAGCGGTCCGCCTGCCACGGCGGGGGCGGGCCCCACAGCGGGGGCGGGCCCCACGGGGGTGGCGGGCCGTAGCCGCCGGCGGGCGCGGACTCGCCGGGGACGTCCGGGCGCGGCGGGGAGTCGGAGCGGTCGTCGTCCACGGGATCCTCCAGGGGTGGTCGGTGCGGTCGGTCAGGGAAGCGCGGAGTGGCCCGTGATGTGGACCAGGGTGGCGTAGCCGGCCACGGCCAGCGCGGCCGAGAGCGGCACGAGCACGAGGACCATGGTGTCCACCCGGCGCAGGCCCTCCGGCGTGGCGGGGAACCGTGCCCGCACCAGCGGGAGCAGCGTCCCGAGCAGCAGCAGGGCGAGCGGGACGAAGTACCGGCCCTGCACGCCGTTGACGATCCCGGACTCCACCGGGGCGAAGCTGAGGTAGAGGGTGCCGAAGATCGCCGCGACGTTGAGCAGCAGCACCACCGCGAACCACGTCGCGACCCGCCGCGGGGCGACCCCCTGCGGGCCGTGGAAGAACGCGGCGCCCACGGCGACGAGCCAGCACACCGCGCCGACGAACGGCCCGTTGACGTTCCTGCCCAGCCCGTAGCCCATCTGGCTCACGAAGCTGGCCGCGTAGTCCCAGTCCAGGGTCAGGACGGTCCGCGCCGCCACGCCCAGGACCGCGACCGGCTCGCTCAGCACGAAGGCCAGCTGGTCGTCGGGACGCACCGTGTGCCGCTCCTCCGGGCCGCGCAGGATCCCCATCGCCTCGGTGGTCCCCGCGGCCAGCCACATCCACCCCGCGAAGCCCAGCAGGGTCAGCAGCAGGCACCCGGTGAGCACCAGCCGGGCCGCCACCGGCCGCCCGTCGCGGCGGCGGGGCAACGGGTACTTCCGGGCCGGGACCGCCAGCAGCAGCAGGGACAGCACGACATAGGTGGGCTTCATCAGCGGGAGGGCGACCGCGCTCGCGAGCAGGACCGCCAGCTCGGGCCGCGTGAGAGGGGCACCGGAGCGGTCGAGCACGGTCGCGCGCAGCACGAGCGCGGTGAACGTCAGGACGACGGCGTTGGTCACCGAGTCCGCGGAGATCACCGCCGACTGGTAGAGGGCCGTGGGCAGCAGCGCCACGCAGAAGCCCACCCAGAGGAAGCGGCTGCCGCGCAGGGCCCAGAGCCCCGCGGCGGCCACGCCCGTGTAGGCGAGCACCTGCAGCATCCGCATCAGGATCCAGGCCCCGCCGACGCTGAGCTCCGACGCGGTGGCGATCCGCGCCCCGAGGGCCGAGGGCAGGTAGGGCACGGGCGAGTACGCCGCCGTGTTGGCGAACGACGTCCGCGCGTGCTCGCCCGCGAGGGGTGCGGCGAGCGCCTGCGCACGCTCCTCGGTCGCCGCGTACAGGGCGTCGGAGCCGCGCTCCCTGGCCCCCGGCGGCCCGCCGTGCCCGGACATGAACTCCAGCGCGGTGGCCGGCACGGAGCCGCCGTAGACGGGGTAGGGGCCGTCGTCGGGCAGCCGCTCGGGGGCGAGCCCGCCCTGGGAGATCTGGTAGGCCCGCTTGAAGTGGGAGCCCTCGTCCGGGCCCCAGGCCGCCGGGACCAGCACGGCGAAGACCGTCCCGAAGAGCAGGGACAGCCCGGCGAACACCGCCACCACGGTGCGGGCCCGCAGGTGCGGGCGGACGGTGTCCTCGGGGGTCTCCCCGGAGCCCAGGACCGCCGTGGCCACCGCCTCAGTCCTCGTCGGCGGGCAGCAGCTCCGCGGGGCCGAAGCGGCGGTTGGCGAGCACGGGCACGGTCTCGCGCACCTCGTCGATCCGCTCGGCGGTGACGTCGGCGGTGAGCACGGCCTCCTCCTCCCCGGCCTCGGCCACCACCACGCCGAGCGGGTCGAGGACCGCGGAGCGGCCGACCGTGTGCTGGGCGCAGGTGTCCGCGGCCGCCACCCAGACGGTGTTCTCGATCGCGCGGGCCTTGAGCAGCGCCTGCCAGTGGTCCACCTTGTGCTCCCCGGCGAACCACGCGGCGGGCACGGTCAGCAGCTGGGCCCCGGCGTCGACGACGGCGCGGCAGATCTCGGGGAAGCGCAGGTCGTAGCAGGTGATCATGCCGACCGAGAGCTCACCGATCCGCACCACGGTCACGCCCTTGTCCCCCGGCCGGATCCGGTCGGACTCCCGGTGGCTGAAGGCGTCGTAGAGGTGGAGCTTGCGGTACGTGCCGAGGATCGCGCCCTGCGCGTCCACGGCCACGAGCGTGTTGTAGGGCCGGCCGTCGGCGGAGGCCTCGTAGCCGCCGGCGATCACGGCGACCCCCGTCCGCGCGGCCAGGAAGGACAGCTGCTGGACGAATCCGGACCAGCCGCGCAGCACCAGCTCCTCGAACTGCTCCCCGATGAGCCGCTCGGAGAACATGGCCTCCTCGGGGAACACGACGAGCTCCGCGCCGTCGGAGACCGCCTCTCCGGCCAGCCGGCGCATGGTCTGCAGGTTCTCGGCCGTGTCCGCGGTGGGCGCGAACTGTCCGACGGCGATCTTCACGGTCTCTCCTCGGGTGCGACGGTGGGTCGGGGCGCCCCGGCGTCGTGCGCCGCCGGCGCCGCTGCGCCCACTCTAACCGCCGCCGCGCACCGACGGGGCCCGGCCGGGACGACGTGCCAGGATGGACCCCGGAACGGCCGGGCGAGCGGAGGGCGGACGATGGACGAGCAGCCGGGGACCCGGGCACGGGGCAGGACCGCTCGGTGGCTCCTGGGCGGCGGCCAGGAGCCGGACCCCCGGTTCACCCTGGCCAACGAGCGCACCTTCCTCGCCTGGATCCGCACGTCCCTGGCGTTCCTGGCCGGCGGCATCGCGGTGGAGGCCTTCACGGCCGAGGTCTTCGACGAGCCCGTGCGCACGTTCATCGCCGTGGTGCTGCTGGCCCTGAGCATGTTCGTCAGCGCGGGCGCCGCGTTCCGGTGGCTCGGGGTGGAGCGCAGCATGCGCCACCGGGCACCGCTGCCGCTGCCCCTGATCGCCCCGCTGCTCGCGGTGGGCGGGGCGGTCGCCGCCGGGGTGCTCGTCGTCGTCGTGCTGCAGGGCTGAGATGCCGCGCCCGCCGAGCCGCCGGCCCGCGCCGCCGTCGGAGCCCCCGCACCCCGACCCGGGCCTGCAGCCCGAGCGCACCACGATGGCCTGGGGCCGGACCCTGCTGTCCTTCGTGGTGGTCTCCGCCGTCTTCCTGCGCTGGCTCCCCCAGCACGGGCCGTTCGTGCTGGTCCTCTTCGGGCTGGCGGTGCTCACGGCCTGTTCCATCTACCTGACGCAGCGGTCGCGGTACGCGCGCAGCGCCCGCGGCATCGCCCGGGAGGTGTCCGCCCCCGAGTCCGCGGCGGTGCTGGCCACCGCGCTCGCCGTGCTCGTGCTCGGCGCGCTCGGGATCTGGGTGGTGCTGGTGCTCGTCTGAGCCATCCCCCTCCGTGGGGAGGGCTCACACGATGAGGTCGCGCACCACGATGGTGTCGTCGCGGTCCGGGCCCACGCCGATCGCGGAGATCCGGGTGCCGCTCATGGCCTCGAGCGCCTCGACGTAGGCGCGGGCGTTGGCCGGCAGGTCCTCCAGGGAGCGGCAGCCGGTGATGTTCTCCTCCCAGCCGTCGAAGTACTCGAGGATCGGCTTGGCGTGGTGGAACTCGGTCTGGGTCATCGGCATCTCGTCGTGCCGGACGCCGTCGACGTCGTAGGCCACGCACACCGGGATCTGCTCGATGCCCGTGAGGACGTCGAGCTTGGTGAGGAAGTAGTCGGTGAAGCCGTTGATCCGGGAGGCGTGGCGGGCCATCACGGCGTCGTACCAGCCGGTGCGGCGCGGCCGGCCGGTGTTCACGCCGAACTCGCCGCCGGTGGTGCGCAGCTGCTCGCCCATCTCGTCGAAGAGCTCCGTGGGGAACGGGCCGGCGCCCACCCGGGTGGTGTAGGCCTTGATGATGCCGATCGCCCGGGTGATCCGGGTCGGGCCGATCCCCGAGCCCACGGACGCGCCGCCCGCCGTCGGGTTGGAGGAGGTCACGAACGGGTAGGTGCCGTGGTCCACGTCGAGGAAGGTGGCCTGGCCGCCCTCCATGAGCACGACCCTGCCCTCGTCGAGCGCCTGGTTGAGGAGGTAGGTGGAGTCCACGATCATCGGGGCGAGCCGCTCGGCGTAGCCCAGGAAGTACTCCACGACCTCCTCGACGTCGATGTCCCGGCGGTTGTAGAGCTTGACCAGCAGCTCGTTCTTCTGCCGCAGCGCGCCCTCGATCTTCTGCCGCAGGATCGACTCGTCCAGGACGTCCTGGACGCGGATGCCGAGCCGGCCGACCTTGTCCATGTAGGCCGGGCCGATGCCGCGCCCGGTGGTGCCGATCGCCCGCTTGCCGAGGAAGCGCTCGGTGACCTGGTCCATCGTCTGGTGGTACGGGGCCACGAGGTGGGCGTTCGCGGAGATCCGCAGCCGGGAGGTGTCCGCCCCGCGCGCCTCGAGGCCGTCGATCTCCTCGAACAGGGCCTGGGGGTTCACGACGACGCCGTTGCCGATCACGGGGACGGCGTTGGGGCTCAGGATGCCGGCCGGCAGCAGCTTGAGCTCGAACTTGTCGCCGCCCACCACCACGGTGTGCCCGGCGTTGTTGCCGCCGTTGGGCTTGACCACGTAGTCGACGCGGCCGCCGAGCAGGTCGGTGGCCTTGCCCTTACCCTCGTCGCCCCACTGGGCGCCGACGATCACGATTGCTGGCATTGAACGACTCTCCTGCCTGGATGACGCGGGACCTCGCCCGCGGGGCCCGGCGGAGGTTGACACCGGCCGGACACGACAACGCCCCTGCGTCGGCCCGGTCCTGTCCGCACGCTCGAGGCGGCGCCGCGCCGGCAGGAAGAAGGCCCAGGGGCTCGTACCGTGCAAGTCTAGCGGTCCGTGACCCGGGGCACGCATCCGGGCTCGCCGTCCCGGGGGGGGGGGGGGGGGGGGGGGCGGGGGCCGATACCCTCTGTGCCCATGGTTTCTCCTTCCCCCCCGACCCCACCGGGGTCCGCCCCGGAGGCCGCGGCCCCGCGGCCACCG